>NZ_JBEOSI010000002.1:572016-856280 GCF_040302845.1 Streptomyces sp. NPDC096323 | reverse complement strand
TCGTCGTCCTGCGGGGACTCCCCTGCACGCCCCCGGACCCGGCCGCCGTGCGTCTGCGACAGTCGCAGGGCTGATCTGCAGACGCAGGACGGCCGGGTGGGGGCGTGCAGGGGAGTCCCCGCAGGAAATGGCGTACGACGGGGGTCAGGCAACCGCCTGGCCGCACATGCCATTTCTGAGGAGTCTCCCCGGAGGGACCCCACCCCCCACCCACCGGGCAGGCGCACCCCCGCGCAGCGCGTGGCACCCGCACCTGCGTCTCAAGCCCGTCCGGCGATTGAGGACGGAACCGCCCCGCCGGAGCGACCCGCACCCCGCAAGGAACCCGGCACCCGCAGCGCCGCCAGGACCGGCAGGTGGTCGGTCGCGGCCATCAGGTCCGCCTCGCGGACGCCGGGCAGTCCCGTGGGGACCCCGCAGCCGAGCACCTCGATGCCGCCGGTCGCGAAGACGGCGTCGATCCGCTTGTGCGGGTCGTGCGGCGGGAAGGTGTGCTCACCGCCCCGGGGCCGGACCGCCCAGCAGTCCTGGAACCGCCCGGCGAGCAGCCGGAAGGCGCGCCCGCTGGGTACGTCGTTGAGGTCGCCGGCCACGACCACGTGATCGACGCCCATCGCGTCCACCGTCTCCAGCAACCGCTCGGCCTGGGCGAGGCGTTCGGCGCGCTCGAGGCTCAGATGGCAGCTCAGCACACCGATCCTGGCGCCCGCGATCCGGACGACCGCGGTCGCGAAGCCCCTGCGGTGCAGTCCCGGGGTGAGCGGCAGGAGGATGTCCTCGGTGCGCTCCACCGTGGCGCGCAGCGAGCAGAGCAACAGGGGCCCTGCCGCGGTGGCGCCGCCGCCGAGGACCACCAGGCCGCTGCGGGCGGCGAGCCGGGCGGCGGCCTTGCGCCAGCGGAAGAAGCGCGGCGCCTCCTGCACGAGGACCAGATCGGGTGCGCAGGCCTGGATGACGCGGGCCAGTGCGTCACAGTCGTCGCGCATCGAGCGGACGTTGTAGCTGAGCACTCTGACGACGGCCGAGCCGTCCTTCTCGGTACGGGAGTCGGGCAGCGACATCATGGCCATGCGGTCACGATACGGCGAACGCCCGCCGCTCCCCGAGAGGGGCGCGACGGGCGTCCGGTGTGTCCGTGTCCAGCCGGATCAGCCCTGGCGGGCCAGGTCCGCCGCGCCCACGAGACCGGCCTTGCCGCCCAGTTGGGCCGCGAGCACCTGGGCGTGCGGGCGCCACTCGCCGCCGATCAGCCAGCGCCGGAACGACTTGCGGATCGGGTCGAGGACCAGTTCGCCCTCGTCCGAGACGCCGCCGCCGACGATGAAGGCGGACGGGTCGAAGAGCGAGGCGAGGTCGGCCAGTCCGGCGCCGGCCCAGCGGGCCAGCTCGCGGAACGAGTCGACGGCCACCGGGCAGCCCTGCCGGGCGGCCTCACTGATGTGCTTGCCCTCGATACCGTCGACCGTGCCGTCACCGAGCGCCAGCAGGATCGCGGCGTTCTCGGGGGTGGCGTTGGCGCGCTGCTTCGCGTACCGGACGAGGGCACGGCCGGAGGCGTACTGCTCCCAGCAGCCCTGGCTGCCGCAGCCGCAGAGGAGTCCGTCCGGGACGACCCGGATGTGGCCGAACTCGGCGGCCACGCCGAAGCGTCCGCGGCGCAGCTTGTTGCCGATGATGATGCCGCCGCCGAGGCCGGTGCCCAGCGTGATGCAGATGACGTCCTCGTGGCCCTGCCCGGCGCCGAAGCGGTACTCGCCCCAGGCCGCGGCGTTGGCGTCGTTCTCGACGACCACCGGGAGGCCGACGCGCTGCTCGACCTTGTCCTTCAGCGGCTCGTGCCGCCAGTTGATGTTGGGTGCGAACAGCACCGTGGCCCGCTTGTCGTCGACGTATCCGGCCGCGCCGATGCCGACCGCCTCGACCGGGTGTCCCGCGCTCGCGCCGGACACCGCCGCCGCGATGGCGTCCACGATGCCTTCGGCCGTCGGCGGGGTCGGCACCTTGAAGGTCGAGAGGATGTGGCCCTCTTCGTCCACCACTCCAGCTGCGATCTTCGTGCCGCCGATATCGACGCCGATGGTGAGTCCCATGAATCCCTCAGTTTCGGTCGAGCCCCGCTGGGGCAACCGTACCCGAGGCGGGGCCCCCTCCTGTCGGCGCCGGTCAGTCCAGGTCGATGTGTTCGCCGGCGCCGGGCCCCTCGTCACGAGGGTCCGTGGGGTCGTCCGCCTTCGATTCGGTGCCTGCGGGGTCCCCCGCACCCTGGGTCCAGCGGCGTTCCTGGCCCTCGACCGCCGAGCGGTAGGCGGCGAGCAGTTCACTGCCGGCCGCGGCAATGTGATCGAAAACGTCCGGATTGCGTTCGATAACGGGCTCGACGGCGGACTTCGCCTGCTTGATGACCTGCTGTACGGCCCCCTGGGCAGCCATGCCGAACAAAGGCGTCTGGAGGGACCCGAGCTTGTCGGCCACCGCGTCGACCAGTTTGCGCAGCTCCTCGGCGGCGGAGCCGGGCGGCGGGCCGTACGCGGCGCGGCGGCGGGCCTTCTCGGCGGCGAGGTCCTCGGCGCAGGCCTGCGCCCACGCGTCGTCGTCGGCGGGACGATCGGTGGCTTCGCTCATGGCGGACTCCTGCGATGTGGCTGCCGGCGGCCGGCAGCCGGGGGCTTCTACCAACGACGGTACCCGAACGGTGGTACGCCGTTCAGCTCCTGTTCGGCCACAGCCCGGGGTCCGGCGTGAAGCGGACCCGCAGCACCCCGTCCGTGAGGGCGGCGCCGGAGACGGTGCAGCGGCGCAGTGCGGACTCCAGGGGCACGATGCGGTGGAACGGACCGACGGTGAGGAGCAGCTCGTTGCCGCGCCGGACCAGCTGGAGGTCCTTCTTGGCGGCGCCGGGGAGGCGCAGGCACCAGACGAGTATGCCGTCGGCGTCGTCCTGTCCTTCGGGGGCTCCGGCCTCCTCGATCCACCAGGGGTCCTCGGCGCGGCCTCCGTCGCGGCTGTCCGGGAGCAGCCCCGGCGTGTCGTCCGCGAGGCCGGCGAGGTCGCCGGGGTCCTGCGGATCGCGCCCGAGGTGCGGCATGTGGAGCGGTGGGGTCTCGGCGGACCGTTCCTCGTGCCAGTGGCCGAGGCACTTCTCCTGCTGCCCGGCGAGCGCGGCGAACCAGGGGTCGGCCGCGTGCCGGGGCAGCACCCGGTTGGCGACCAGGGCGTCGACCCGCAGCCCGTGGAGGGCGATCCCGGTGCGGGCGGCGCGCAGGGCGTCCTCGGCGGCCGGGCCCGGTTCGGCGACGAGCCGGAGCGTCGTCGCGCGGTCCTCGATCAGCGCCTGGACGTCGGCCAGCTCGGCGTCGCGCCGGGCGGCGGCCTCGTACAGCCACTGGGCGGGCATGGGCACGCCGGCGAGCTGGGCGAGCATCGGGCGCAGGGCGCGGGCGGCCTGGCGTTCCTGGGGCAGCAGCCGGCGCAGGTAGCGGCGCAGTTGTCCGGGCAGGGCGAGCAGGGCGAGGGCTTCGTGCAGCGGCGGCAGGTCGACGACGAGGAGGTCGTAGCCGGCCCGGGACCAGTCGCCCTGTGCGGCGCGGCGCAGGGCGTGGAGCATCGCGAGTGCGGCGCTGCCGGGGAGTTCGGTGAGCTCCTCGCCGTCCATGCGGTTGCCGCCGAGCAGGTCGAGCACGCCGGACAACTTGTCCTGGAGGGCGAGGAGTTCGCTGCGGAAGTGCGCGCCGGAGTCGATCCGGACGGACCACAGCGCGTCGGCGACGGCGGTCGGTTCGGTGGCCGTCGGGAAGCCGGGCACGGTGTCGGCGGAGATCAGCAGGGTGCGGGCGCCGTCGCGGGCGCCGGCCAGCGCGGTGGCCGCCGCGACGGTGCTGCGGCCGGCGCCGCCGAGGCCGGTGACCAGGACCGTACGCACCGGGTCAGGCCTTCGGGACGGACTCGACACGCTTCTTGAGGCCGGCCAGGGCGCGGTCGATGATGACCTTCTCGGCCTTGCGCTTGATCATGCCGAGCATGGGGATCTTCACGTCGACGGTCAGCCGGTAGGTGACCTCCGTGCGGTCGCCGTCGCCGAGCGGCGCCAGGGCGTACGAGCCGTCGATGGCCCGCAGCATCTGGGACTTGACCAGGGTCCAGCTGACCTCGTAGTCGCCGATCCAGGTGTAGGCGAGGGTGTGGTCGTCCTTGATCGCGCCGGCGTCCAGCACGAGGCGGACCTTCTCGGCGCGACCGCGGTCGTCGGTGCCGAGCACCTCGGCCTCCTTGACCTCGCCGGTCCATTCCGGATAGCGGTCGAAGTCGGCGATCACGCCCATGACGTCGGCCGGTGCCGCCTCGATCGTGATGCTCGAGCTGGTGTGTTCAGCCATCGCTGTGGCCCTCCAGTGCGGTGTACCGGTCGGTCGGCAGAGGCCTGCCGCCAGAAGGCTATCCCAGGGCCAGGCCGGTTCGGGCGAGGGCCTGGGTCACCACTCCAGCGCCCAGGGCCGGCCGGTCGAGGCGAAGTGGCCGACGTTCACGCACTCGGTGTCGCCGATCCGCATCCGGCGGGCCAGCGGCTGGTGGACGTGGCCGAACAGGGAGTAGCGGGGGCGGGTGCGGCGGATGGCGTCGAGCAGCGCCCGGCTGCCGCGCTCGAAGCGGCGGGCCACGGTGTCGTACGTGAGCTCGGGGACCTCGGGCGGGATGTGCGTGCAGAGCACGTCGACCGAGCCGACCGCCTCGATCTTGGCCGCGTACTCCTCGTCGCCGATCTCGTACGGGGTGCGCATCGGGGTCCGCAGGCCGCCGCCGACGAAGCCGAAGACGCGGCCGCCGATCTCGACGCGGTCGCCGTCCAGGACGGTGGTGCCGGGACCCGCGTACTCGGGCCACAGGCCGGGGATGTCGACGTTGCCGTACGTGGCGTACGTCGGCGTGGGCAGCGCGGCGAACATCTCGGCGTACTGCTTGCGCACCGCGGAGACGATCGCGGCGTTGCGGTCCATCCCCGCCCAGAGCTCCCGGCCGAAGTCCCGGGCCTCCTCGAAGCGGCGCTCGGTGCGCAGGGCGACGATCCGGTCGGCGTTCTCGACGCCGAAGAGATCGGGGAAGATGCCGCGCGAGTGGTCCGCGTAGTCGAGGAAGAGCACCAGGTCACCGAGGCACACGAGGGCGTCGGCGCCCTCTCCGGCGCGGGCCAGCGCCTCGGTGTTCCCGTGTACGTCGCTGACCACGTGGACGCGGGTGCGCCGTCCGGCTGAGGCACTCGGGCTGTTCCGTCCTGCTCGCATGACGATCACCCTAGAACTCGGTGGCCGACGTGGGTAGGGACCCCTGGACCTGCGGATACCTACGGAGGCCGTGCGGGGTGGACTACTCTGCGCGGATAACCACGACCGATATGTGTGATGCATAAGACATCTGGCCCGAACCCCCTATCGGGAACCGAGTACCGGTGGGTAACGTCCGGGCAGTCCAGTCGTGCTCACCCCACTGAGCACCCGCCTGTCTTGGACCGCAGCCGGTGCGTCACACAGAGCCGTGGCACCGGAGCCCGATGAGGAGCAGCAGTCTTGCGCGAGTTCAGCCTTCCGGCCCTGTACGAGGTCCCCTCGGACGGCAACCTGACGGATCTCATCCGCCGCAATGCCGCTCAGCATGCCGATGTCGCGGTGATGAGCCGCAAAGTGGCGGGCGTCTGGACGGACGTCACCGCCACCCAGTTCCTGGCCGAGGTCAGAGCCGTCGCCAAGGGGCTGATGGCCTCCGGTGTCGAACCCGGCGACCGGGTCGCCCTGCTCTCCCGCACCCGTTACGAGTGGGTGCTGCTCGACTTCGCGATCTGGAGCGCGGGCGCCGTCACCGTGCCGGTGTACGAGACGAGTTCCGCCGAGCAGATCCAGTGGATCCTCGGCGACTCGGGCGCCACCCTGTGCATCGTGGAGTCCGAGGCGCACCAGGCGTCCGTGGTCTCGGTCCAGGCGGATCTGCCCGCTCTGAAGGGCATCTGGCAGATCGAGGATGGCACGATCCGCCGGATGTCGGCGCTCGGCGAGGAGATCTCGGACGAGGCGCTCGACCTGCGGATGACGAGCGCGAAGGCCGACGACCCGGCCACCATCGTCTACACCTCGGGCACCACCGGCCGCCCCAAGGGCTGTGTGCTGACGCACCGCAGCTTCTTCGCGGAGTGCGGCAACGTGGTGGAGCGGCTGAAGCCGCTGTTCCGTACCGGCGAGTGCTCCGTGCTGCTCTTCCTGCCCGCCGCGCACGTCTTCGGCCGGCTGGTCGAGGTCGCCTCCGTGATGGCGCCGATCAAGCTCGGCTGCGTACCGGACATCAAGAACCTCACCGATGAACTGGCCGCGTTCCGGCCGACCCTGATCCTCGGGGTGCCGCGCGTCTTCGAGAAGGTCTACAACTCGGCGCGCGCCAAGGCCCAGGCCGACGGCAAGGGCAAGATCTTCGACAAGGCCGCGAACACGGCGATCGCCTACAGCCGCGCACTGGGCACCCCTCAGGGCCCGTCCGTCGGCCTGAAGTTCAAGCACAAGGTCTTCGACCGCCTCGTCTACAGCAAGCTGCGGGCCGTGCTCGGCGGTCGCGGCGAGTACGCGATCTCCGGCGGCGCACCGCTGGGCGAGCGGCTCGGCCACTTCTACCGCGGCATCGGCTTCACCGTCCTGGAGGGCTACGGCCTCACCGAGACGTGTGCGGCCACCGCCTTCAACCCGTGGGACCGGCAGAAGATCGGCACGGTCGGCCAGCCGCTGCCCGGTTCCGTCGTGCGCATCGCCGACGACGGCGAGGTGCTGCTGCACGGCGAGCACCTGTTCGCCGGCTACTGGAACAACGAGGCGGCGACGGCCGAGGCGCTGGCCGACGGCTGGTTCCACACCGGTGACATCGGCACCCTCGACGAGGACGGCTATCTCGCGATCACCGGCCGCAAGAAGGAGATCATCGTGACGGCGGGCGGCAAGAACGTCGCTCCCGCCGTCATCGAGGACCGCATTCGGGGGCACGCCCTGGTGGCGGAGTGCATGGTCGTCGGCGACGGCCGCCCGTTCGTGGGCGCGCTGGTGACGCTGGACGAGGAGTTCCTGGGCCACTGGGCCGAGGAGCACGGCAAGCCCGCCGGCTCGACCGCCCTGTCGCTGCGCGAGGACCCCGAGCTGCTGGCCGAGGTGCAGCGCGCGGTCGACGACGGCAACGCCGCGGTCTCCAAGGCCGAGTCCGTACGCAAGTTCCGCATCCTGGCCGCCCAGTTCACCGAGGAGGCGGGCCACATCACGCCGTCGCTGAAGCTCAAGCGCAACGTGGTGGCGAAGGACTTCGCGGACGAGGTGGAGTCGATCTACCGCGCCTGATCCGGACGTACGCGGAAAGGGCCCCGCCGCAGCGGGGCCCCTTCCGGGTACGCGGGCTCAGAGCAGTTCCCGCAGCCGCTCCGCCAGCAGGTCCCAGCGCCACTTCTCCTCGACCCAGGCCCGGCCCCGCTCCCCCATCCGCTGCCGCAGCTCCGCGTCACCGAGCAGCGCCACGATCCGCTCCGCCGACTCCTCGGCCGAGCCGCCGCGCACCACCCACCCGGTCTCCCCGTCGAGCACGGCGTCCGGCGCTCCGCCCGAGTCGCCCGCCACGACCGGCAGCCCGGTCGCGGACGCCTCCAGGTAGACGATGCCGAGGCCTTCCACGTCGAGGCCGCCGCGCCGGGTCCGGCACGGCATCGCGAAGACGTCACCGGCCCCGTAGTGCGCGGGCAGCTCCTCCCAGGGCACCGGACCGGTGAACCGCACCGAGTCCCCCACCCCGGTCTGCGCGGCCAGCTTCCTCAGCTCCCCGGCGTACGGCCCGCCGCCGACGATCAGCAGGACCGCGTCGGGCACCTCGGCCAGGATCGCGGGCATCGCGAGGATCAGGGTGTCCTGGCCCTTGCGGGGCACCAGCCGGGACACGCAGACGACGACCGGCCGGTCGGTGAGCCCGAGCCGGGCCCTGACGCGGTCGCCGCCGGAGTCCGGGTGGAAGGTCTTCTCGTCGACGCCGGGCGGGAGCTGGACCATGCGCCCGGCGGCGGCCGGGGTGAGCGCGGCGGCGATCCGGGAGCGGGTGTACTCACCGAGGTAGGTGATCGTGTCCGTGCCCTCGCCGATCCGCCGCAGCAGCTGACGGGAGGCGGGCAGCTGCGCCCAGCCTGCCTCGTGCCCGTGAGTGGTGGCGACCAGCCGGCGGGCCCCGGCCCGGCGCAGCGCCGGCGCCATCAGGCCGAGGGGAGCGGCGGCACCGAACCAGACGGACGTACAGCCGTGGGTGCGCAGCAGTTCCGTGGCGCGCCGGGTCACCCGCGGGGTCGGCAGGAGCATCGTCGTACGGTCGCGGACCACGGTGAAGGGCTGCTCGGCGTCGAAGGCCGCGGTCGCCGCCGCTCCCTCGGCGCCACGCTTCCAGGTGGAGGCGTAGACGACGACCTGTTCCGGGTCCAGCCGGAGCGCCATGTTGTGCAGGAACGCCTGGATGCCACCGGGACGGGGCGGGAAGTCATTGGTCACGATCAAGGTCTTGTCCATCGCCGCCGACAGTACCGGGCGGCCCCGCCTGATGGCTCGCCCACAGCGGGGACGGGCATCATGGCTCCTCGTACGGGGAATGGAACGGGCGAGGGCGGGTCATGACGGGTTCGAGCGGCCGGACGGCGGCCTTCGCGGTATGGGCGCTCAGCAGAGCGCTGCTGCTGCTCTGGGTCAGCAAGGTGATCACGCCACCGGGCTTCGACGTGACGAGCGACGTGTCGGTGATCTACCACGGCTGGTACGACGTGCTGAGGTCGGGCACCTATCCGCAGTCCGACGTCACCTGGCAGTACCCGCCGGTCGCGGCCCTCGCGATCCTGTCCCCCGCCCTGCTGCCGTTCCTGGACTACGCCTCCGCCTTCTTCGTCCTGGCGTTCCTGTGCGACGCCCTGGTGCTGGCCCTGCTGCTGTACGCGGGCCGGGGCGCCGCCCGGCGGACGGCCGGGGCATGGGTGTGGGTGGCGGGGGTCCCGCTGCTGGGTACGACCGCGTACGCCCGGTACGACGTGATGGTGACGGCCGTCGCGGTGGCGGCGCTGCTGGCGGGGATCCGGCATCCGCGGTTGCTGGGGGCGCTGGCGGCGTTCGGGGCGCTGCTGAAGGTGTGGCCGGCGTTGCTGCTCGCCGGCACCGCCCGGGGCCGCCGTACCCGCCTGGCGTGGGCGACGGCGGGCGGGGTGGCGCTCGGGCTGCTGGTGCTGTGCACGGCGGCGGCGCCGGGCGCGCTGGCCTTCCTCGGCTTCCAGCGGGACCGGGGCACCGAGGTCGAGTCGCTGGGGGCGCTGGTCTTCCATGTGGCGCGGCAGTTCGGCTGGCAGGGCCGGGTGGAGCTGCACTACGGCTCGCTGGAGTTCCTGGGGCCGCACGTCCCGCTGGTGAGCAACCTCGCCCTGGTGCTGAGCCTGGCCGCGTTCGGCTGGCTGCTGGTGTGGCGGCTGCGGGCCCGTACGTTCGGGGTGAGTACGACGGCGGACGCGGCGTTCACCGCGGTGCTGCTGTTCACCACCACGAGCCGGGTGATCAGCCCCCAGTACATGCTGTGGCTGGTGGGTCTGGCCGCCGTGTGCCTGGTCTTCCGGGAGAGCCGGATGGTCTGTCCGGCGGCCCTGGTGCTGGTGGCGACGGGCGTCACCCAGCTGGAGTTCCCGGTCGGCTTCGGCCATGTGGTGAACAGCGACGCGACGGGCGTGACCCTGATGTTCGTACGCAACGGGCTCCTGGTCGCGGCGTCGCTGATGGCGTGCGCGCGGCTGTGGCGGGAGACGGTGCGCTCAACGGCCGACGGCGCTCCCGCGGCGGCTGACGTACCCGCCGGGGCCGCCCCGCTCAGCCGAGCCGGCTCCGCAGATACTCCCGCCAGCGCACCGTGAAGTCCTCGGGAGTCGTGCCGAGCACCTCGTGCAGGGCCTGCTCCACCGCTCCGTCCCGCCCCGCGTGCCCCCCGACGGCCCGGTAGAAGGCGTACAGCTTCGCCTCGCCCCATTCCCCGGCGATGAGCTCGCAGGCCATCCAGCCGCCCTCGTACGCCCTCGCCAGCCGGTCCGCGTCCTCGGCGAAGCCGAAGTCCTCGTCGGCCGGCAGCGCGGCGGGCACGTCGCCCCGGCGGACGGCGTCGGCCAGCTCGGGGGCGATCTCCGTGGCGGTGCGTTCCCGGTCGCGGTAGGCGGCCCAGTCCGCGAAGCCTTCGGAGAGCCAGGCCGGGGTGGCGGCGGAGGTGTCGGCGCGGGTGGCCACATGGGTGGTCTCGTGGGTGAGGACGACGCGCTGCCCGAAGGAACCGAGCAGGGCGTACGCCTCCGGGTTGACGATCACCCGGTCGGCGGGCGCCTTCCCCGAACCGCCGGTCTCCCCGGTCGTGACGGCCGCTATGCCCCGGTAGTTCGCGGCGGGAGATCCGAGCAGCTGCGCCATGTCCGTCACGGTGCCGGGCACCAGCACGACCACGCGCCCCGCCCAGTGCTCCGGCCAGGCGGCGGAGACGTCGGGCACGGCCAGGTCCGCGGTGGCGGCGATCTCCTTGAGCTCGTCCCGGGGCCGGCCGACCCCCAGCACCAGGCTGGACGCACCGCGCACGACCTCGACGTCGCCCTGCTCCCAGAGCTGCCTGCCCCCGCCGTCGGCGGCCCGGTCGGCGGTGAGGTACCAGCGGCCGTCGGCCGGGTCGCGCTCCAGGTCGAGCACCCGGTCGACGGAGACCGGCGCACTGTCGTAGCCCTCGATCCGATAGCCGAGCCGGACGTCGGCGGTGGCCCGGTCGGCCCCGTGCGCGGCGAGGTCCGTGACCCGGTACGTCCAGCTGCCGATCGGCACGTCCGCGAGATGGCCGAACTCCTTGCGCTGAGTGCTCCGCAGCGCGGGGGCGTCCGGGTCCACGGTGGCCACGTAGGCGTCCTCGTCGTGGTGCAGCACCGCGGCGGCCCTGCGGTCCAGCGTGGCGCGGATGTCCCGGGCCGCGGTGTCGGGGGGATCGTCGGCCGGGGCGGTGCAGGCGGCCGCGCACAGCAGCGCGGCGAGCACGGCACCCGCCGCGCGCCGTCGTCCGCCGCGTGCCCGCCGCGCGGTACGCCCTTGATCAGCCACATGACCGAGGGTAAGGCCGACCGGCACATGGGGGTGGAAAGCGTGTGCGGTCAGACCCGGGTGACCGAGGAGACGGGCATCATGCCGACGGGGTCGTAGCGGACCGGCGCTCCCGGGTACGGGGCGTGGATCACCTGGCCGTTCCCCGCGTACATCCCGATGTGACTGGCGTCCGAGCGGTAGGTGACGAGGTCACCGGGGCGGGCTTCGGAGAGCGGCACCATCCGGCCGGCGTACCGCTGGGCCTGCGAGGTCCGCGGCAGGCTCACCCCGGCCTGGGCGTACGCCCACTGCATCAGCCCGGAACAGTCGAACCCGGAGGGCCCGTTCGCCCCCCAGACGTACGGGCGGCCCAGCGCCTGGTGCACGGCCGCGAGGGCGGCCGCCGCCCGGGACGAACCCGCGGACAGACCGGCCGGCGGCTCGCCGGCCCCGTCGTCGCGGCCGGTGCGCGAGGCCCGCTCGAAGGCGGCGCGCTCGGGCCCGGGCAGCTCCTTCAGCAGCTGCCTGGCCTGGTGGAGCTTGCGCTCGACGGTGCGTTTGTGGCGGCTGACCGCCGCACGGCTGCGCTCCAGGCCGGCGAGCGAACGGGCGGCCTCCGCCCGCGTCTGGGCGAGCGCCTGCTGGGCCTTGCGGAGGCCGGCCAGGGCCATGACCCTGCGGTCGTTGATCCGGGTCAGGGTGGCGGCCCGGTCGAGGTAACTGTCCGGGTCGGAGGAGAGCAGCAGTGCGAGGGAGGGGTCGATGCCGCCGGACCGGTACTGCTCGCGGGCGGCCGAACCGATCTCCGTACGCATCCGGTTGATGCGCTCCTGGCCCCGGGCCGCCCGGTCCTGGGCCCGGCCGACCTCGCCGCGCAGCCGTGCGACGTTCTCGCCGGCCTCGTTGTAGTGCTCGGTCGCCTGCTCGGCCTCGGTGAAGAGGCGGTCCACCCGGGCTCCGGCGGTCCGCGGCGTGTCCTGCGGGTCGGCGCTCGCGGTGGCCGTGCCGAGCGCCGCCGCGGCTGTCACCGCCGCAGCCGACGCAACGGTCACCCGGACGCTCCGGCTCGTGCCGGGCTGTGTGGAACGGCGATGGGACACCACAGGACGCCGCACTCCCTTCCGCTGTACGCAGACGTGCGCAGCCCCTGCCACCCGGGGCGGGCGGACCGACGCACGGGAGCTGCACAGCAGGCAGACAGTAGTCGGACGATCACGGAGCGGACAAAGAGCGCGCCGGTCGCGGGGACGGCACACACAGTGACGCCCCGCCGGTGACCTGTGGTCTCCGGCGGGGCGGGTGTCAGTGCGGGGCGCGGGAATTCGCCCGTTCGGGCGTGGTCAGATGCGCACCGCGCCGTAGAAGCTGCCGATGGTGCTCATCGACTCGTAGCGGACGTAGGCGCCCGAGTGCGGGGCGTGCAGCACCGTGCCGTTGCCCGCGTAGAGACCCACGTGCGCATTGCCGTTGAAGAAGACCAGGTCGCCCGGCTTCAGCTGGCCCTGCCCGATCCGCGTGCCCTGGTTGATCTGGGTGTACGTGGTGCGGGTGATGTTGGCGCCGGCCTGGGCGTAGGCCCACATGGTCAGGCCCGAGCAGTCGAAGGAGCCGGGGCCGGCCTGGCCGGGCGAGTACGGCATGCCGATCCGGGAGGCGGCCGCCTGGAGGGCGGCGGCGCCGAGGCCCGAGGCGGGGGCCTCGTTGCCGAGGTCGACCCGGCTGTTCGCCGTGCGGCTGGCACGCTGGTCGTCCGCGCGCATCTTGTCGCGCTCGGCCTGGGTGAGGGTGTTGAGCAGCTCTCGGGCCTCGGCGAGCTTGCCCTGCTGCTTCTTCTTCTTCTCGCCGAGCGTCTTGCGCACGTCCGCGAGATCGCTCAGCTTGTCCTGGGCCTCCTTGCGCTCCTGCGCGAGGGACCGCTGCTTCTCCTGGACCTTGGACAGCGCCTCGGCCTGCTTGGCCGTCAACTGGTCGAGTGCGGACGCCTGGTCGAGGAAGCTGTCCGGGTCCGAGGCGAGGAAGAGCTGCACGGAGGGGTCGATGCCTCCGGAGCGGTACTGCGCGGCGGCGAGGGAACCGAGTCCGGAGCGGAGGTTGTTGAGCTCCTGCTGACCGCGGGCCACCTTGTCCTGGAGGGCGCCGATCTGCTTCTCGAGCTTCTCCTGCTTCTCCTTGGCCAGGCTGTGCTGCTCGGTGGCCTTCTCCGCCTCTTCGTAGAGCTTGTCGACCTTCTCCTTGACCTCGCTCTTGGTCGGCTTGGGGTCGGCGTGCGCCGCCTGGGAGGTCAGGGCAACGGCCGCTGCGGCAGTTACGCCGAGCACGGTCACGCGGGTGCGGCTCGGTTGCTTGGGACGACGGTGG
Organism: Streptomyces sp. NPDC096323; assembly: GCF_040302845.1. NCBI lineage: Bacteria > Bacillati > Actinomycetota > Actinomycetes > Kitasatosporales > Streptomycetaceae > Streptomyces > Streptomyces sp. NPDC096323. Next base: position 842,802 of record NZ_JBEOSI010000002.1, on the reverse strand, counting down.
GACCCCACGAAGGCGAGCTCCTTCTTCCTCGAGCCGCCTACCGGGCTATGGGGGACGGATCCCCAGCTCCGTGCACGTCACGGCCTCGGCGGTTCCTTCACTGCCACCCCGGATGGGTGATCAACCGTGCGAAGGTTCGAGGCCCGACCTTAGTGACCATCTTGTGATCAGTTCAAATCCTCACAGGCAAAATCTCGTCACAGGAGGTACTTCTTTACCCACAGCACACAGGCTGTAGCGGCGACTTGACGGTCCGTTCCCCGATTCCCGGCAAGTCGCCCAACTCGCGCTATACGCGCGAAAGCCGCTTCAGGAGCAAGAGGGACGCGACGGGCCTGGCTCCCGCCTTCGCCACCCCGTCGGCCACTTCGCGGTCGGTGGAGACCACCACGACGGGCCGCCCGGGCGGTTCCGCGCGCGCCAGTTGACGGATGACCTCGTCCGCCGTGACCCCCGGCTTGCTGAACAGCACCCGCACCCCGCGCGGCGGCGCGAGCAGGACCGGCGCGGCCAGTTCCGCCCCGTCGAAGACACAGGTCATCTCCGCGCCCGTCTGGGCCGCGAGCACCGACAGACCGCCCAGCAGCCGCAGCCGCTGCTTCTCCAGCGGCATCTGCGGATAGCCGGTCTTGGTGACGTTGTAGCCGTCCACGATCAGATGGGCCTGCGGCAGCGCGAGCAGCTGGTCGAGCAGGGCCGGATCGGTCTCCGAAAGGGCCCTGGCGGCAATGTCCTTGGGTGACATCCGTCCGGGCTCGACCGCGTCCACACTGTCCGCGGGACGCATCGAGGAGGGCGGCAGCGCCAGTTCGCGGCGCAGCCCGCCGGCCGCTTCGAGCACCGTGTCGAGCAGCAGCCGCAGCCGCATGTCCTCGACCGAGCGCCCCTCCCTCGCGGCCTTGCGGCTCGCCTCGACGGACGCCTCCGCCTCGCCGAGCCTCGCGCGCAGCCGCCGCGTCTCGCTCTCGGCGGCGGACACCCGGGCGGCCGTCTCGGCCCGCAGGGCGTCGCTCTCGGCCTTGCCGCGGCGCAGCGCCGCCTCGCCGCGCTTCACCTCGTTGGCCGCGCTGCGCAGCTTGCGCTGGAGCGAGTCGGCCTCCTTGCGGGCGGCGTCCAGTTCGGCGCGGAGCCGTTCGTTCTCGCTCTTCGTCTGGGCACGGGCGCGGGCGAGTTCCTCGCGCAGCCGTTCCAGTTCGAGCCGGATCTCCTCGTCGGCCCGCTCGGCGCCGGCCCGCTCGGCCTCCTCGCCGGCGGCGGCCACCAGCTTGACCCAGCCGGCCGGGCGCAGCACATAGGCCGCGGCAGCCACGTCGATGGGGTCCGCGGCGGCAGGCGGAGCCCCCGCCACCAGCGCGGCGGCCAGCTCCGGCTGGGCCTCCTTCAGCCGTTCACCGATGCGCCGGCGGAAGGGCGCGTCGCTCTCCAGCGCCGCAGCCATCGCGTTCCCCGCGAACTTGGCGCGCCGGGTCGGCGTGAAGCGGGCGTACTGCCGGAGCTGGGCCGGGAGTTCGGAGACCGTGAGGCCGCCGAAGGCGTCCGAGACCAGCGCGACGACCCGTCGCCGCACACCTTCGGGCAGCGGGCGGTCGAGCACCTCCACGGCATCGCCGGCCGCGTCGGCCGGCGTGGCGCCGCCAGCGGGCTGCTCCACCTTCCGTCACCTCATTTTTTATGTCCGCACGGCCCCGTCAGGAGTCGGCACCCGGCCTGTCGACTAGTTCGATCTGATCCACCGCGTTGCACCAACGACAGCGCACCGACTCGATGGTCTCACTGACCACCTCGCGTTCCTCGACGCTGGACTCACCGGCCAGGTCGAGGTGAACGTACTCGACGACCTTGGACGAACGTGTCACGTCGAACCTCGTCAGGTTTCCGCAGAGCGTGCAGCGCCAGCGGGTCCCGTCGGTCGGCTGGGGAACCGTCGTCATCGTTGTGTCCTCTTATCTCGAGCCGTGAGCTGCCGGACAAGGATCTCGCGGTGCGCCGTCGAACAGCGGATGTCCTCCCGTCACCCTACGGCCTCGGCGCTTCCCGCCGGCACGGCGAGGCGGTCTGTCCCGTTCCCTCCGCTTGCGCCATGCTCTGTTCATGATCGATCGGCGGGCTGCGGCCGGCAGAATCCTGCGGGCGGCCACTTCGGGCGGGCCGCCGGTGACGTACGCCGTCATCACCCTGTGCTGCGTGGTCTTCGTGATCAGCCCACTGTCGGGGTTCAACCCGGTGTACGGCACGGCGGACGCCCTGCTCGCCGCCCAGGCCGGGTACTTCGAACGCTGGGGCGTGATCCCGAGCGAGCTCTGGGACGGCTCGGCGCACGCCGTGCTCACCCCGCTCACCGCGCTGTTCGTCCACGGCAGCTGGCTGCATCTGCTCGGCAACATACTGTTCCTGTACGTGTTCGGGGCGATGGCCGAGGAGCGCATGGGCCACACCGAGTTCGCGTTCTTCTACGTCGGCTGCGGCTATCTCGCCCTGCTCGCCTACGCCGCCGCGCACTCCACCTCGGACCAGACGCTCGTCGGCGCCTCGGGGGCGATCTCGGCGGTGCTGGGCGCCTTCCTCTATCTCTTCCCCCGGGCCCGGGTCACCAGCCTGTTCCCGTTCCTGCTGTTCCTGCCGCTGCGCTTCCCCGCGTGGATCGTGCTGGTCTTCTGGTTCGTCCTGCAGTGGCTGGCGGCCGAGGGCGCGGGCAGCGGACCGGGGGTGGCCTACCTCGCCCATGTGGCCGGCTTCGCGACCGGGTTTCTCTACGCGTGGGGGCGCTACCGGCGTGGGACTAGAGTGAAGTCTCCAGCAGCGGCCACCGAGGGAGAAAGCCAGCCGTGATCACCGCGATCGTGCTCATCAAAACCAGCGTGGACCGGATTCCCGAGATCGCCGAGGCCATCGCCGCGCTGGACAGCGTCAGCGAGGTCTTCTCGGTCACCGGTACCTACGACCTGATCGCCATGGTCCGGGTGTCCAAGCACGACGACCTCGCCGATGTCATCCCCGGCCGGATCAGCAAGATCCCCGGCGTCGAGGGAACGGACACGCACGTGGCGTTCCGTACGTACTCGCAGCACGACCTCGAAGCGGCCTTCGCCATCGGCCTGGACGCCTAGGGCCTCTCGTTTGGATCATGCCGGGCTCGCGGGGTCCGGCCTGATCCAAACGAAAGACCTAGTCCGAACACGTTCGGCCGGGTACGGACAGCTGTCCGTACCCGGCCGAACGTGCTCCCCGGCCTCAGACCTGGGTGGCCGTGCCCCGGTCCGGGACGCAACGGCCGTCCTCGGTGCGGTACTTCCACTGGGCGCCCTCGCTGACCAGCTCCCGGACCGCCCGCAGGAAGCGCTCGACGTGCTCGTCCGGCGTACCGGCGCCGAAGCTGACGCGGATGGCGTTGAGCGACTTCTCGCCCGGCTCCGCCTCCGGCGCGCCGCACTCGCCGACGTCCCGCGCGTCGCTGCCGAGCAGGGTGCGCACCAGGGGGTGGGCGCAGAACAGCCCGTCGCGGACCCCGATGCCGTACTCGGCCGAGAGCGCGGCGGCGAAGTGGGAGCTGTTCCAGCCCTCCACCACGAAGGAGATGACGCCGACCCGCGGGGCGTCGTCGCCGAACAGCGAGAGCACCTTGACGGCGGGGACCTCGGCGAGTCCGGCGCGGACCTGGGAGACGAGCCGCTGTTCCCGGGCGACCAGGCTGTCGAATCCGGCCTCGGTGAGCGCCTTGCAGGCGGAGGCGATGGAGTAGACGCCGATGACGTTGGGCGAACCGGCCTCGTGGCGGGCGGCGGTGGTGTGCCACTGGACGTCCACCCCGCCGTCGGCGCGCCGGGCGACCTGGCGGGAGGCGCCGCCACCGGCCAGGTACGGCTCGGCGTCGCGCAGCCAGTCGGAGCGGCCGGCGAGGACGCCCGAGCCGAACGGGGCGTACAGCTTGTGCCCGGAGAACGCGACCCAGTCGACGTCCAGCCCGGCGATGTCGACGGGGTGGTGCGGGGCGAGCTGCGCGGCGTCCAGCACGATCCGGGCGCCGTGGGCGTGCGCGGCGGCGGCGAGCTCCCTGACCGGCCACAGCTCACCGGTGACGTTGGAGGCGCCGGTCACGCAGACCAGTGCGGGACCGTAGGGATCGCGGTCGGCGAGCGCGCGCTCCAGGGTCTCGACCGCCTGGGCCGGGGTGCGCGGGGCGTTCAGGTACGTCACCCGGGCGTCGCGCCAGGGCAGCAGCGAGGCGTGGTGCTCGGTCTCGAAGACGAACACCTGGCAGTCGGCGGGGAGGGCGGCCGCGAGCAGGTTGAGCGAGTCGGTGGTGGACCGGGTGAAGATCACCTGGTCCTCGGCGCGGCAGCCGAGGAACTCCGCGACGGTCTCGCGGCTGCTCTCGAAGAGGTCCGTGGAGAGCTGCGAGAGGTAGCCGGCGCCCCGGTGGACGCTGCCGTAGTACGGCGCGTACGCGGCCACGTCGTCCCACACCCGCTGGAGCGCCGGGGCGCTGGCGGCGTAGTCGAGCGCGGCGTAGGTGACCTCACCGCCGGTGACGAGCGGAACCGTCACATCCGCACCCAGAACCGGCAGCGGGGCACAAAGCGACTGGTCGGTGGCAGCACTGAGGACAGACATGGCGAACTCCCGTAACAGGCAGGCGAATTCCGCGCGCCTGCGGATACGCGGCAGCACGGAGAAGAGAAAAAGGGTGCGCGGAGAAGGGCCGAAAAGCCCTATCGCATTCGCGTGCTCACAAGAGGCTCCCTGAGGACCAGGACCCCACGGGTGGACATCTGATGATGTCGAGGGGTCCGCGCTTGCCGCAGACCTCGCTGCCTGCGGCCTGGTCTTCACCCGGGGCACCCCGCCACGGACGGAGGGTTGCCGGACAGCGGGCCGGGGCCGTAGTCGCTGTCACTCATGACCTGCGCAGTATCTTGCCATACGTACCCGAACGCGCAAGGCGCAGTCCATGATCTGGACTGCGCCCCGCCTCACATCCGTGCGCCCCGCCTCAGGCGTTGCTGGCCCTGACCCAGCGCTCCAGCGCCCGGCCCGCCGCGCCCGAGTCGATGGAATCGGCGGCCTTGGCGATCCCCGCGGTGAGCTGCTCGGCGAGTGTGCCCTCCCCCGGGTCCAGCGCGACGAGCGCCGCCGCCGAGTTGAGCAGGACGGCGTCCCGTACGGGCCCCGTCTCCCCTGCGAGCAGCCGGCGGGCCACATCCGCGTTGTACGAGGCGTCGGCGCCGCGCAGCGCCTCGACCGGCACCAGGTCCAGGCCGACGGACCGCGGGTCGAAGGTCTCCTCGCGCACCGTGCCGTTCCTGGCGATCCAGACGCGGGAGGTCGCGGTGGTGGTCAGCTCGTCCAGGCCGTCGTCGCCCCGGAAGACGAGCGCGGAGTTGCCGCGTTCGGCGAGGACGCCCGCGACGATGGGCGCCATCCGCAGGTCGGCGACGCCGATCGCCTGCGCGCGCACCTTGGCCGGATTGGTGAGCGGGCCGAGGATGTTGAACGTGGTCGGCGCGCCGAGCTCCGCCCTGGCCTTCGCCGCATGCCGCAGGGCGGGGTGGAACTTCACGGCGAAGCAGAACGTGATGCCCGCCTCCTCGGCGACCTCGACGACGCGCTGTGGCGGCAGTTCGAGGTTGACGCCGAGCTTGCCGAGCACGTCGGAGGAGCCGCTGGCCGACGACGAGGCGCGGTTGCCGTGCTTGACGACCTTGGCGCCGGTCCCCGCGACGACGATCGCCGACATGGTGGAGATGTTGACCGTCTTGGCCATGTCGCCGCCGGTGCCCACGATGTCGACGGTGCGGCCGGGCACATGGATGGTCGTGGCGTGCTCGTACATCGCACGGACCAGACCGGAGACCTCCGTGACGGTCTCGCCCTTGGCACGCAGCGCCACCGCGAAGCCGGCGATCTGCACATCGGTCGCCTCGCCGCTCATGATGCGGTCCATCGCCCAGGCGGTGTCGTCCTCGGTCAGGTCCTGGCCACGCAGCAGGGGGGTCAGCACGCCGGGCCAGGTACGAGCCGCCACGCTGTCGCCGCCGTCCGGGGTCACAACGTTCATGGTCCGCTCCTGGGTCCACAGCCGATAAAGGGATGGGACCACCCTATCGAGGCCCGGGGACAGCGAAGAGCCCCGTCCATCGAATGGACGGGGCTCCTGCTGTGGCGATCAGTTCAGGTGATCAGTGGTGGCCGTGGCCGCTGGTGATCTCCTTGTACTCCTCGGCGGTGGGCTTGGCGATCTGGTTGTTCTCGCCGTAGTACGCCTTGCTGAGCCTGGCCCGCAGCTTCTGCAGCGACGACACCTTGCGCTCGACACCGTTCTCGTCGACCGTCGGGCCGATCTCGACCGGCTTGTACTGCTCGTGCGCGGTGAGCGTGTGCAGCTGCTCCGGTCCGAGCGGCTCGTGGACCTCGACGAACTCACCGTGCGGCAGGCGCTTGATGAGGCCGGACTCACGTCCGTGCAGCACCTTGTCCTTGTCGCGGCGCTGGAGGCCGAGACAGATCCGCCGGGTGACGATGAACGCCAGGACGGGTCCGACGAAGAAGGCGATGCGGACGAACCAGCTGATCGAGTTGAGCGACAGGTGGAAGTGCGTCGCCCAGATGTCGTTGCCGCCGCCGATCAGCATGACCATGTAGATCGTCACCCAGGCGACGCCGAGCGCCGTGCGGGTCGGGGCGTTGCGCGGCTTGTCCAGGATGTGGTGCTCGCGCTTGTCCCCGGTGATCCAGGACTCGATGAACGGGTACAGCGCCAGCGCGGCGAGGATCACGCCGAACAGGACCAGCGGGATGAGGACGCCCAGGACCAGCGTGTGGCCCCAGAGGTTGATTTCCCATCCGGGCATCACACGGACGAAGCCTTCGGCGAAGCCCATGTACCAGTCCGGCTGGGCGCCCGTGGACACCTGGTCGGGACGGTACGGGCCGATGGCCCAGATCGGGTTGATCGAGGCGATGGCCGCGATGATCGCGATGAAGCCGAAGACCAGGAAGAAGAACCCGCCGGCCTTGGCCATGTACACCGGCAGCAGGGGCATGCCGACGACGTTCTTGTTCGTCTTGCCCGGACCCGCGAACTGCGTGTGCTTGTGGTAGAAGACCAGGATGAGGTGGCCGACCACGAGCCCGAGCATGATGCCGGGCAGCAGCAGGATGTGGATCGAGTAGAACCTCGCGACGATGTCGCCGCCGGGGAACTCCCCGCCGAACAGGAACATCGAGATGTACGTACCGACGACGGGCATCGACAGGATCGCGCCCTGGGTGAAGCGCACACCCGTACCGGACAGCAGGTCGTCCGGGAGCGAGTAGCCGGTGAAGCCGGTGAACATGCCGAGGACGAACAGCAGGAAGCCGAACAGCCAGTTGATCTCGCGCGGCTTGCGGTACGCACCGGTGAAGAACACCCGGAACATGTGCACGAACATGCCGGCGAGGAAGATGACCGCTGCCCAGTGGTGGATCTGCCGGACCAGCAGACCACCGCGGACGTCGAAGCTGATGTCGAGCGTCGACGCGTAGGCCTCGGACATCCGGATGCCCTGCATGGGCTCGTACGGGCCGTGGTAAATGACCTCGTTCATGCTCGGGTGGAAGAACAGCGTCAGGTACACACCCGTGAGGATGATGATGATGAAGCTGTAGAGGCAGATCTCACCGAGCATGAAGGACCAGTGGTCCGGGAAGATCTTGCGCATGTTGGACTTGGCGAGGGAGTAGATCCCCAGCCGCCCGTCCGCCCAGTCGGCCACCCGCTCACCGGCGGGCGCCTTGCGGTTCGTATCGGTCGCAGTACTCATCCGCGCTCCCAGAATGCAGGACCGACGGGCTCTTCGAAGTCACCGAGCGCCTCGAGGTTGCCCTCGCTGTTCACGCCGATCCGCAGCTGCGGAAGCGCGTGACCGGCCGGACCGAAGATGACGCGGGCGCCGTCGGAGAGGTCGAAGGTGGACTGGTGGCACGGGCAGAGCACGTGGTGCGTCTGCTGCTCGTACAGGCTGATCGGGCAGCCGACGTGGGTGCAGATCTTCGAGAAGGCCACGATTCCCTCGTGGGCCCACTCGCGCTCGCGCTTGTCCTTGATGTTGTCCGGCTCGATGCGGATGATCATCAGCGCGGCCTTGGCGATCTGCGTCTGGAAGTCGTGCGCGTCCTCCTCCAGGCCCTCGGGCATGGCGAAGGTGAGCGAACCGACGACGACGTCCTCGGGGCGCAGCGGCTCCATGGTGTTCATGTTGACGAGCTGCTTGCCCTTGGCCCACAGGGTCTTGCGGAGCTTCTTCTCCGGCAGCGGACCCAGGTCGCGCAGCAGCATGACTCCGGAGAGCGGCACCAGGGCCAGCGCGCCGAACATGGTGTTGCGGATCAGCTTGCGCCGTCCGAGCACCGACTCCTCGGCGCCTGCCTTGAAGTCGGCGAGAACCTTCGCCTTGACCTCGGGCGGGGCCTCGATGGCATGCCGGTCGTCGGCGACCTCCACGTCGGACATCAGGGTGCGCGCCCAGTGGACGGCGCCCGCGCCGATCAGGAAGAGCGCCAGGCCCAGGGTCAGCCCCAGGGAGAAGTTCAGCGCGCTGACATGACCGAACGGGAAGATGTAGACGATCTTGTCGACCGGGAAGATGACGTAGGAGGCGATGAAGCCCACCGTCGCCAGCATGGACAACAGGAACATGGACGCGACCGCGCGCTCGGACCGGTTCGCGGCCCGCTCGTCGATGTCCTGGATGCGCGGCCTGTGGGCCGGCAGTCCCGGGTCGGCGAACGGGTCGTGCGCCTGGTCCACCGCGTCGTGCGCGGGGGCCTGCTCTGCGGGCAGGTTCTCTTCTGGAATCTCTTGGCTACTCATGACTTCTTGGCCTTAGCGGTGTGGGCCGCGACCCAGACGGCAACTGCGATCAGACCACCCAGTCCGAAGATCCAGCCGAACAGACCCTCGCTGACGGGACCGAGGCCGCCGAGGCTGAGACCGCCGGGGGACTCGGCTTCGGAGCCGTTCACGGTCTTGACGTACGCGATGATGTCCCGCTTCTGCTGCTCGGGCATCGTCGAGTCGGGGAAGGACGGCATGCTCTGCGGGCCGGTCTGCATGGCCTCGTAGATGTGCTTCGGGCTCACGCCTTCGAGGCTGGGGGCGTACTTGCCGTTCGTCAGGGCACCGCCCTCACCCGTGAAGTTGTGACACTGGGCGCAGTTGGTACGGAACAGGTCACCACCCTTGGCGATGTCCGCACCCTCGGGGCTGACCTGGCTCTTGGTGGGGACGATCGGGCCGGCGCCGAGCGACGCGACGTACGCCGCGAGCTGGTCGATCTCGGCCTGGGTGTAGATGACCTTCTTCTTCGGGACCTGGGCGCCCGGCTGCTGGGCCGGCATGCGTCCGGTGCCGACCTGGAAGTCCACGGCGGCGGAGCCCACGCCGACAAGCGAGGGCCCGTCGGTGCTGCCCTGACCGCCGGTTCCGTGGCAGCTGGCGCAACCGACGGAGTACAGCTTCTTGCCCTCGTCGATGGCGAGGGACTGGGCGGTTTCGTCGGCCTGCGCCTTACTCGCGGGCGCAAACGCGGCGTACAGCCCCCCAGTAGCCGCAAGCGCGAGGAGTAGTACGACGACCGCCGCCAACGGATGGCGTCGTCGTGCGGAGAGCTTTTTCACGGATTACCCCGGTGTCAGGATCTTCTGCGTCGATGATGGATCGGGTGCGAGCCCGGTTACTTGATCATGTAGATCGTGGCGAACAGGCCGATCCACACGACATCGACGAAGTGCCAGTAATAGGACACGACGATGGCTGCGGTCGCCTGCTCGTGGGTGAACCTCTTGGCCGCGTACGTCCTGCCCAGTACGAGCAGGAAGGCGATGAGACCGCCTGTCACGTGCAGACCGTGGAAGCCGGTGGTCAGGTAGAACACCGAGCCGTACGGATCCGAGGACAGCGAGAGGCCGTCCTTCTTCACCAGCTCCGTGTACTCGAAGACCTGGCCTCCGATGAAGATCGATCCCATCACGAAGGTGATCACGAACCAGGCGCGGAGCTTCTTCACGTCGCCCCGCTCGGCGGCGAAGACGCCGAGCTGGCAGGTGAGTGAGGAGAGCACCAGGATCGTGGTGTTCGTCGCCGAGAACGGGAAGTTCAGGGCTGACGCCATTTCCTTCCAGTGATCCGCTCCGGTCACCGATCGCAGGGTGAAGTACATCGCGAAGAGGGCCGCGAAGAACATCAGCTCGGAACTCAACCAGATGATGGTTCCGACGCTGGTGAGGTTCGGCCGATTGACCGACGGGTGCGCGTGCCCGGTTTCTACTGTCGTTGCTGTCGCCACGACCGACATTATGTCGGTCGCTTATCCCGCCCTCACTCCGGGGGGTGCCGTTCGGTGTGTCAGAGGGGTGTGTCCTCCCCGAACGGCCCAGCAAACGGCTGTCCGGGGCGATGCTGACAGGCCATCGGGCGGAGTACGATCCGCGCATCGGACAGCCCTCGCGCACCGAGGGCCCCGACAGCCCCGAAGACACGGATGTCACGGAGGAACCATGCAGCCGACCGCCACGGTCCTGGTCTACAGCGACAACGCACACACCCGTGAGCAGGTGAGGCTGGCAGCCGGGCGCAGGCCTGCCGCGGACGTACCGCAGGTCGAGTTCCTGGAGTGCGCCACCCTGCCCGCCGTACTGGACGCGCTGGACCACGGAGGCGTCGACGCCTGCGTGTTGGACGGCGAGACGGCTCCGGCGGGCGGCATGGGCGTGTGCCGGCAGATCAAGGACGAGATCTTCCGCTGCCCGCCGGTGCTGGTCCTGATGGGCCGCCCGCAGGACGCCTGGCTGGCCACGTGGAGCCGCGCGGACGCCGCGGTGACCCTTCCGGTCGAGCCGGTCGAGTTCGCGGACGCCCTGGCCGCCCTGCTGCGCAGCAGGCTCTCCGTGGGGGCCTGAGGGCCCGCGGTCCTGCCGTGGCTCCGGGGCGCGGCGCACCCCGCCGTCAGACCTTGGGGCGCAGCCGCGCCGCGCTGACCGTGTCGACGCGGTCGGGCGTGGCGTCGTTGCTCAGGGCGCTGCCCTTCTGCCACTTGGCCCAGGACAGGTTCCAGTCGCCGTAGCCGTTGTCGAACGGCGTCATGGTCTCGCCGTCACTGCCGACGACCGTGACGATGTCGCCCTCGCGGACGGTGTTGAAGAACCACTCGGCCTCGCTGGTGCTCATGCCGGTGCAGCCGTGGCTGACGTTCGCGTAGCCCTGTGATCCGGTGGACCACGGGGCCGCGTGCACGTATTCGCCGCTCCAGGTGACCCGCGTCGCGTAGTAGACGGGCAGGTCGTAGGAGTCGTCCGAGCCCTCGGCGATGCCGATGGACTCCCCGCGCATACGTACGTAGTACTCCTTGCCCAGCACGACCTTGACGCCGTTGCGGGTGGAGAAGCCGGGCTTGCCGGTGGTCACCGGAATGGTGTGGATCACTTCGCCGTTGCGCTTGACCGTCATGGAGTGCTCCGAGGCGTCGGTGATGGCCTCGATGCGGTCGCCGGTCGTGATCTTCAACGCTTTCGTGGGGGCGCCGTACAGCGCGTTGGTCACCTTGATGCCCGTCAGCGCGCTGCTGACCTCGATGGTGGCCTTCGCCGGCCAGTAGTCCCGCGGCCGGTAGTGCAGCGTCTTGTCGTCGACCCAGTACCAGGAACCGGTCACGGCGGGCGTGGAGCGCACCTTCAGGGCCCGTTCGACGGTGGCGCGGGAGGCCTTGTCGGCGACCGGGGCGCTGAGTACCGCCGTGACGGGCTGTCCGACGCCGTAGGTGCCCGCCTGCGGGCCGAAGGTGACCTTCAGGAACTTCTGGGCCGCCGCGGTCTCGAAGGAGAGCGTACGGACGCCTGGGGCGCCGTCGTCGTCCTCCATGCTGACCTTGACGGTGTACGTGGTTCCGGCGGCGAGCGGGGCTGTGGAGTGCCAGCGGTGGCCGTCGGCGGCGAGTTCGCCCGCCAGATGGCGGCCTTCGGAGTCGATGGCGCTCACATCGGTGATCCGGCCGTCGTCCCCGTCGACGCTGAACTCCAGGGGCTTGTCGGGGTCGGCCTTCTCACCGCCGTCGGGGGCGTTGGAGGAGATCTCGTCCGCCGCGTCGTACGGCTGGGCCGAGAGCGGATGGCCGTCGGACTCCCCACAGGCACTCGCCCCTGCGGCCAGGGACGCGACCAGCAGAGCGCAGCTCATGACGGGACGGATACGCGGCGTGTGGTTCATGAACCCACGCTAAGAAGATTCATTCGATTCAGCGCGTCGGACGACTGCAAACGGGGGGCCCGCACTTCTCGTCGAAGTGCGGGCCCCCCGTCGGGTGGAGCGGTGTCACGGGTGGTGCGATGTCACTGGGTGCGGTTCTCACCGCGGTAGTACTCGAAGACCCAGCCGAACAGACCGATCAGGATGACCGGGGCCGCGAAGTAGAGCAGCCACCAGCCGAAGACGACTCCCATGAAGGCGAACGCGCCTCCGATCGCCAGCGAGAGCGGCTGCCAGCTGTGCGGGGAGAAGAACCCCACCTCGCCGGCCTCGTCCGCCACGTCGGCTTCCTTGTTGTCCTGCGCCAGTGCGTCGACCCGCCGGGCCGTGAAGGCCAGGTAGAAGCCGATCATGACGCTCAGGCCGAAGGCCAGGACGAGCGCGGTGGTGCCGACCGGCTCCTTGGACCACACGCCGTAGGTGATGGCCATGACGAGGATGAACAGCGCCAGACCGAGGAACATCTTGCCCTGGATCTTCACTTGCCCGCCTCCTTGCCGCCGGCGAGGGCCTTGTCGCTCTCGGAGTGGTGCTCAAGCTGTTCGAGCGCCGCGATCTCCGGGTGGTGGAGGTCGAAGGCCGGGGATTCGGAACGGATCCGGGGCAGCGTGAGGAAGTTGTGCCGCGGCGGCGGGCACGAGGTCGCCCACTCCAGCGAACGGCCGTAGCCCCACGGGTCGTCGACCTCGATCTTCTTGCCGTACTTGGCGGTCTTCCAGACGTTGTAGAAGAACGGCAGGATCGACAGGCCGAGCAAGAACGAGGAGATCGTCGAGATCGTGTTCAGCGCGGTGAAACCGTCCGCGGCCAGGTAGTCCGCGTAACGACGCGGCATGCCCTCGGCGCCCAGCCAGTGCTGCACCAGGAACGTGCCGTGGAAGCCGATGAACAGCGTCCAGAAGGTGATCTTCCCGAGCCGCTCGTCCAGCATCTTGCCGGTGAACTTGGGCCACCAGAAGTGGAATCCGGAGAACATCGCGAACACCACGGTGCCGAAGACGACGTAGTGGAAGTGCGCGACGACGAAGTACGAGTCGGAGACGTGGAAGTCCATCGGCGGCGAGGCCAGGATGACGCCGGTCAGACCACCGAAGGTGAAGGTGATCAGGAAGCCGACCGCCCAGAGCATCGGCGTCTCGAAGGACAGCGAGCCCTTCCACATCGTGCCGATCCAGTTGAAGAACTTCACCCCGGTGGGCACCGCGATGAGGAACGTCATGAAGGAGAAGAACGGCAGGAGCACGCCTCCGGTGACGTACATGTGGTGCGCCCACACGGTCACGGAGAGACCGGCGATGGAGATCGTCGCGGCCACCAGGCCGATGTAACCGAACATCGGCTTGCGGCTGAACACCGGGATCACTTCCGAAATGATCCCGAAGAAGGGCAAGGCGATGATGTACACCTCTGGATGCCCGAAGAACCAGAAGAGGTGTTGCCAGAGCAACGCCCCGCCATTGGCCGCGTCGAAGACATGCGCACCGAATTTACGGTCCGCCTCCAGCGCGAAGAGCGCCGCCGCCAGCACCGGGAAGGCCAGCAGGACCAGAACACCGGTCAGCAGGACGTTCCAGACGAAGATCGGCATGCGGAACATCGTCATGCCGGGGGCGCGCATGCAGATGATCGTGGTGATGAAGTTGACCGAGCCGAGGATCGTGCCGAAGCCGGAGAAGGCCAGACCCATGATCCACATGTCGGCGCCGACGCCCGGCGAACGGACCGCGTCCGACAGCGGGGAGTAGGCGAACCAGCCGAAGTCGGCCGCACCCTGGGGGGTGAGGAAGCCTGCCACCGCGATGATCGAGCCGAAGAGGTACAGCCAGTACGCGAACATGTTCAGCCGCGGGAACGCCACGTCGGGCGCGCCGATCTGCAGCGGCATGATCCAGTTGGCGAACCCGGCGAACAGCGGCGTCGCGAACATCAGCAGCATGATCGTGCCGTGCATCGTGAACGCCTGGTTGAACTGCTCGTTCGACATGATCTGCGTGCCCGGACGGGCCAGCTCGGCGCGCATGAAGAGCGCCATCAGTCCGCCGATGCAGAAGAACGCGAACGACGTGACCAGGTACATCGTGCCGATCGTCTTGTGGTCAGTGGTGGTCAGCCACTTGATGACGACGTTTCCCGGCTGCTTGCGCCGGACCGGCAGCTCGTCCTCGTACGAGTCGTCTGCTGCCGCGGCACCCTGAGGTTCATTGAGGATGCTCACAGTTTGTTCGTCTCCGCATTCCTGGCCGGGTCAGTCTGCTCGATGCCGGCCGGCACGTAGCCCGTGTTGCCGTTCTTGGCCAGCTCCTTCAGGTGCGCCTGGTAGCGCTCCGGGGAGACGACCTTGACGTTGAAGAGCATCCGGGAGTGGTCGACGCCGCAGAGCTCGGCGCACTTGCCCATGAAGGTGCCCTCCTGGTTGGGAGTCACCTCGAAGGAGTTGGTGTGGCCCGGAATGACGTCCTGCTTCATGAGGAACGGCACCACCCAGAAGGAGTGGATGACGTCACGCGAAGTCAGGATGAACCGGACCTTCTCGCCCTTGGGCAGCCACAGGGTCGGACCCGGGTTGCCGGTCTGCGGGTTCCGGGTCCCCGGGACGCCGACGTCGTAGACGCCGTCCGCACCCTTGGGAAAGTCCTTCACGAACCGGTCCGGGATGGCGTCGAGCTCCTTGGGGACCTCGTTGCCCGTGGCGGCGGAGCCGTCCACGTTCTCGATGTAGTTGAACCCCCAGCTCCACTGGTAGCCGACCACGTTGACGGTGTGGGCGGGCTTCGGGGAGAGCTCGAGGAGCTTCGTTTCATCGCGTGCGGTGAAGTAGAACAACACCGAGACGATGATCAGAGGGACCACGGTGTACAGCGCCTCGATGGGCATGTTGTACCTGGTCTGCGGAGGTACCTCCACCTTGGTCCGGCTGCGCCGGTGGAAGATGACGCTCCAGATGATCAGTCCCCAGACAAGGACACCCGTGGCGAGCGCTGCCGCCCACGAGCCCTGCCAGAGGGAAAGGATCCGAGGAGCCTCTTCCGTTACCGGGGTGGGCATACCGAGGCGGGGGAAATCCTCCCAGTTGTATGAACAACCGGAGGCCGTCGCCAGGACCAGGCCCGCAGTCAGCACCTGCGGCAGCTTCCGCCGCATCGGGCGCCGCGACAAGCGGTCGGAGCCGTTGGGACTCACGTAGCGCCTTCCCGAGAGTCTCGCCCGCACGGTCGGCGCGCCCGTCTCGCTGGTCGGTCGCCGGCCCTGACGCGGGCAGGGGTTTGGATGTTTATGCGGACCAAACCCTACTGGACGCTATTTGGGGTCGCGCGGGGAGGGTGCCCAACGCGCCGCCCGACTCCCCGAAGGGGTGGAATCCGGGCCTCCGGCCACCATCTGACGCCCCCTCTCCCCTGTCGTGCGGGCAGCCGGTCCCGGCCGGGGGCCGCTCCCGGGCTAGCGTGGCCGGGTGCCCTACTTCGACGCCGCGTCCGCCGCCCCCCTCCATCCCGTCGCCCGCCAGGCGCTGCTTGCCGCACTGGACGAGGGCTGGGCCGACCCGGCCCGCCTGCACCGGGAGGGGCGGCGGGCCAGGCTGCTGCTGGACGCGGCCCGGGAAGCGGCCGCGGAGGCCGTCGGCTGCCGCCCCGACGAGCTGACGTTCACCTCGTCGGGCACCCGCGCGATCCACTCCGGAATTTCCGGAGCTCTCGCGGGGCGTCGGCGTGTCGGCCGCCATCTGGTGGTGTCGGCGGTCGAGCATTCGGCGGTGCTCCATTCGGCCGCCTCCCACGAGAGCGGGGGCGGATCGTTCACCGAGGTCCCCGTGGACCGCACGGGAGCGGTGGACGCGCAGGCGTACGGGAACGCCCTGCGTGAGGACACCGCGCTGGCCTGCCTGCAGTCCGCCAACCACGAGGTGGGCACCGAGCAGCCGGTCGCCGAGGTGGCCGGACTCTGCCGGGCCGCGGGCGTGCCGCTGCTGGTGGACGCCGCGCAGTCGCTCGGGTGGGGGCCGGTGCCGGCCGGCTGGTCGCTGCTGACGGCGAGCGCCCACAAGTGGGGCGGACCGGCCGGGGTCGGACTCCTCGCGGTACGCAAGGGTGTGCGGTTCGCGGCCCAAGGCCCCGCCGACGAACGGGAGTCGGGGCGGGCGGCCGGCTTCGAGGACATTCCCGCGATCGTTGCCGCGGCGGCGTCCCTGCGGGCGGTACGGGCGGAGGCGGCCGCCGAGTCGGTGCGGCTGCGGGCCCTGGTCGAACGGATCCGGACCCGGGTGCCGGCGCTGGTGCCCGATGTGGAGGTGGTCGGCGATCCCGTGCGGCGGCTGCCGCATCTGGTGACGTTCTCCTGTCTCTATGTCGACGGGGAGACCCTGCTCCACGAGCTGGACCGGGCCGGCTTCTCCGTATCGTCCGGTTCGTCCTGCACGAGCAGCACGCTGACGCCGAGCCATGTGCTCAAGGCGATGGGAGTGCTGTCGGAGGGCAACGTGCGGGTGTCGCTGCCGGCGGGCACGTCCGAGGAGGACGTCGACCGGTTCCTGGAGGTGCTGTCCCCGGCGGTGGCGGGCGTACGGGAGAAGCTGGGGGCGCCCGCCGCGGCCGCCCCCTCCCCCGCACCGGCGGCCTCGCTGGTCGTCGACGCGCTGGGGCGGCGCTGCCCCGTCCCGGTGATCGAGCTCGCAAAGGTGATCGGGGAGGTACCGGTGGGCGGGACGGTGACGGTCCTGTCCGACGACGAGGCGGCGCGCCTGGACATTCCGGCCTGGTGTGCGATGCGTGAGCAGGAGTACGTGGGTGAGGAGCCGGCGGACCGGGGCTCGGCCTATGTGGTCCGCCGGCTGTCCTGACGTCCCTTACGCGAGGTGGGTGCGCACCTCGGCCGCGGCCTCGTGGCCGTACGCCTTGGTGAAGCGGTCCATGAAGTGGTTGCGGTGCAGGGTGTACTCCTGCGTGCCGACCGTCTCGATGACCAGGGTGGCCAGCATGCAGCCGACCTGGGCGGCCCGCTCCAGGCCGACGCCCCAGGCGAGACCGGAGAGGAACCCGGCCCGGAAGGCGTCGCCGACGCCGGTCGGGTCGGCCTTGACGTTCTCCTCGGGGCAGCCGACCTCGATCGGCTCCTCGCCGACGCGCTCGATGCGCACGCCCTGGGCGCCGAGGGTGGTGACCCGGTGGCCGACCTTGGCGAGGATCTCGGCGTCGGTCCAGCCGGTCTTGGACTCGATGAGCCCCTTCTCGTACTCGTTGGAGAAGAGGTAGGTGGCGCCGTCGAGCAGGATGCGGATCTCGTCGCCGTCCATCCGCGCGATCTGCTGCGAGAAGTCCGCGGCGAACGGGATGTTGCGCGAGCGGCACTCCTCCGTGTGGCGGAGCATGCCCTCGGGGTCGTCCGCGCCGATGGAGACGAGGTCGAGGCCGCCCACGCGGTCGGCGACGGCCTTCAGCTCGATCAGACGGGCCTCGCTCATGGCGCCCGTATAGAAGGAGCCGATCTGGTTGTGGTCGGCGTCCGTCGTGCAGACGAAGCGGGCGGTGTGCAGGACCTCGGAGATCCGCACCGAACCGGTGTCGACGCCGTGGCGGTCGAGCCAGGCGCGGTACTCGTCGAAGTCGGAGCCCGCGGCGCCGACCAGGATCGGACGGGTGCCGAGCAGACCCATGCCGAAGCAGATGTTGGCGGCGACACCTCCCCGGCGCACGTCCAGGTTGTCGACCAGGAAGGAGAGCGAGACCGTATGCAGCTGATCGGCGACCAACTGGTCGGCGAATCGGCCGGGGAAGGTCATGAGGTGGTCGGTTGCGATGGAGCCGGTGACTGCGATACGCACGGGGAGACTGCTCCTGGGGAGGTCGAGGGGAACGGTGACGGTTCCCGTGGCGGCGTGCCGGGTGAGCCTGCACCCACCCCCCGATTTTCGGGCCCTTCCACGCTACCGGTTCCGGCGCTCGAGCGAAGGGGGGAAAACTACCCGATAGTAGGTCTTTCCTCCTGAGCTCGGGGGTGCTTACGGTGCGGATATGTCGAATCACATCGCCTCGCGCGAGTCCCGGACCGGTCTGGCCGAGCTGCGCGGAGACTGCGCACGGATGGCTCCGCACTGGGTGGTACCCGCGAAGACCACTCCCACGCCCGTGGCGCTCTCCCTCATCCACGGCGTGACGGTGCCGCCCGCCTCGGCCCGGCTGATCGACGCGACGGCGGAGTACGGCGACTGAGCGGCCGGCCTCCTCGTCGCACCGGCCGCCCCAGGAGGGAACCGTGTGCGCCCGCGCCCCGTCCCAACGGTGTCCGCACCGGCGGACGGGCCCTTGCCGGGCCATGGCGCACGACGGCGAAGGAGCGAACCGGTGAGCACCGAGCGACCCGACAACGATGTGACCGGCCCCCGGCAGCGGCGGCGGTCGCCGCTCGCCGTGGCCTCGGTGGCGGCGGCCGTACTCCTGGCGGGCGGCGGCGGCGCGTACTGGGCGGCGACCGCGGCGGACGGCGGGGGCACGGACAGCGCCGCGGACAGGTCCGGCGCCGCTCCCCCACTGCTCTCCCTGGACGAGCGGGCGGGCGGCCCCGACACTCCCTCTCCCCGCCCGTCGGCGCCGACGCAGGGCATCGCTCCGGGTGAGCCCGATCCGCACGGCGGCCGACTGGTCTACCGTGCGTCCGGCGCCCTGCCGGACGGTCCGGACAAGGCGGCGGTCCAGCGCGCCACGGGGACCGTTTCGGCGTCCGAGGTGGCCCGGCTGGCCAAGGCGCTGGGCGTGCAGGGCACCCCGCAGGCCGAGGGCACGTCGTGGAAGGTGGGCTCCGACGGGGACGGTTCGGGGCCGCTGCTACGAGTCACCAAGCAGGCGCCCGGGACATGGACGTTCGCCCGGTACGGTTCCGGCGGCACGGACAACTGCGAGAGCACGACGGTCTGTTCGAGCAAGCCGGTGCGGCCGGGCGTGTCGGGGAACCCGGTGAGCGAGAAGGTCGCGAAGGCCGCCGCGGTGCCGGTGCTGAAGGCGGTCGGCCAGGACGACGCGGCCCTGGACGCCCGCCAGTTGATGGGCTCGGTCCGGGTGGTGAACGCCGACCCGGTGGTGGCCGGGCTGCCGACGTACGGCTGGACGACCGGCGTCCAGGTCGGCCCCGAGGGTGAAGTGGTCGGTGGCAGCGGGCAGTTGAAGGGCCTGGAGAAGGGCGCCGAGTACCCGGTGATCGGCGCGGGCGAGGCACTGAAGCAGCTGAACGCCGCCCAGCCGTCGCGCGGCGGGGACATCGGCGGCTGCGCCAGTCCCGCGCCGCTGGAGGACGGCGTGAAGTCCTCCGGCATGAGCTGCGGCAAGCGGACCGGGGCGGAGCCCACGACGACGACGGTGACGGTCGACAAGGCGACGTTCGGACTGGCCGCCCGGTACGTGGACGGGAAGCAGCTGCTCGTGCCGTCCTGGATCTTCACGGTCCGGCCGGGCGCGGGCGGCACGGGTGACACCGTCACCCAGGTCGCGGTGGATCCGGCGTACCTGGCGAAGGAAACGCCCTCCGAGAAGACCCCGGACGGCGGCGGCACGACGAAGTCCGGGCGCACGGTCCTGTCCTACAGCGCCGACGGGCGGACGCTCTCGGTGACGTTCTGGGGCGGCGTCTGCAGTACGTACACGGCGAGCGCGAGCGAGGAAGGCTCCGCGGTGCGGGTGTCCGTGACGGAGTCGAAGCCGGAGAAGGGGAAGGTCTGCATCATGATCGCGAAGGAGCTGACCCGCACGGTCACGCTGGACCAGCCGCTCGGTGAGCGGAACGTGGTCGACGCGGCGTCCGGCACCGTGGTGCCGCGCGGCTGACCCCGCGCCCCTCCCCATACACGGGACGACGGCGGCGGCCCCGGGATCGGAATCCCGGGGCCGCCGCCGTACCGTCGCCGCTGTACGCGCTTTAGCTGAAGGAGTCGCCGCAGGCGCAGGAACCCGTGGCGTTCGGGTTGTCGATCGTGAAGCCCTGCTTCTCGATGGTGTCCACGAAGTCGACGGAGGCGCCGCCCAGGTACGGGGCGCTCATCCGGTCGGTGACGACCTTGACGCCGCCGAAGTCCTTCACGACGTCGCCGTCCAGCGAGCGCTCGTCGAAGAAGAGCTGGTAACGCAGGCCCGAGCAGCCGCCGGGCTGGACGGCGACGCGCAGCGCCAGGTCGTCACGGCCTTCCTGCTCCAGCAGGCCCTTGACCTTGGCTGCGGCGGCGTCGGACAGGAGGATGCCGTCGCTCACGGTGGTGGTCTCGTCCGATACGGACATCTGCTTCTCTCCCGGGTTGTACGGA
This sequence comes from Streptomyces sp. NPDC096323, assembly GCF_040302845.1. Taxonomy (NCBI): domain Bacteria; kingdom Bacillati; phylum Actinomycetota; class Actinomycetes; order Kitasatosporales; family Streptomycetaceae; genus Streptomyces; species Streptomyces sp. NPDC096323. Next base: position 822,241 of record NZ_JBEOSI010000002.1, on the reverse strand, counting down.
GACTGCTTGCCGACGTTGCAACCGTCGAGGCCGCGGATTCATTCCGGGCCGAGCGTTTGCCTGTTCCATTCATGCTCGCACACCGGCCGCGCGGGCGGATGCGTCACATCGACGCTATCGGCATCGTCAAAGTGACGTGAAGCAGTTATGATAGATAGCGTCAATTAGACGAAAAGGCGTTCCCCGCAGAGAAGAAAGGGTGCGTGACGTGACCACGGCCCACCCCGTCCAGGACCTCGATGTCCAGCCGACGCCCCTCGCGCTGCTCCTGCTCGGCCGCGACGCCGACCCCAGGAGCGAGCGGGGCGTCGAATGCCCCGGCGACCTGCCCTCCCCGTCCGACCCGGACCTGGTGGAGCGCGCCCGCGCGGCCAAGGAGAAGCTGGGGGAGAAGGTCTTCGTCCTCGGGCACCACTACCAGCGCGACGAGGTCATCCAGTTCGCGGATGTGACCGGAGACTCGTTCAAGCTCGCCCGGGACGCGGCGGCCCGGCCGGAGGCCGAGTACATCGTCTTCTGCGGCGTGCACTTCATGGCGGAGTCCGCGGACATCCTCACCAGCGACGACCAGAAGGTCGTGCTGCCGGACCTGGCGGCGGGCTGTTCGATGGCCGACATGGCCACCGCCGAGCAGGTCGCCGAGTGCTGGGACGTGCTGACCGAGGCCGGCGTCGCCGACCAGGTCGTGCCGGTCTCGTACATGAACTCCTCCGCGGACATCAAGGCCTTCACCGGCCGCCACGGCGGCACGATCTGCACCTCGTCGAACGCGAAGCGCGCCCTGGAGTGGGCCTTCGATCAGGGGGAGCCCTCGGCAGTCAAGGTCCTGTTCCTCCCCGACCAGCACCTGGGCCGCAACACGGCGGTGCGGGACATGGGGATGACCCTGGAGGACTGCGTCCTCTACAACCCGCACAAGCCCAACGGCGGCCTGACCGCCGAGGAGCTGCGCAACGCGAAGATGATCCTGTGGCGCGGGCACTGCTCGGTGCACGGGCGCTTCTCGGTGGAGTCCGTCAACGACGTGCGGGCCCGCATACCCGGCGTCAACGTGCTGGTGCACCCGGAGTGCAAGCACGAGGTCGTCGCGGCCGCGGACTACGTCGGCTCGACGGAGTACATCATCAAGGCGCTGGAGGCGGCCCCGGCCGGCTCCAAGTGGGCGATCGGCACCGAGCTGAACCTGGTGCGCCGCCTGGCCAACCGGTTCGCCGCGGAGGACAAGGAGATCGTCTTCCTCGACAAGACGGTCTGCTTCTGCTCGACGATGAACCGGATCGACCTGCCGCACCTGGTGTGGACCCTGGAGTCGCTGGCCGAGGGCAACCTGGTCAACCGGATCGAGGTCGACCCGGAGACGGAGAAGTACGCGAAGCTGGCGCTGGAGCGGATGCTGGCACTGCCGTAGGGCTTCGCGCGCCCCGGCAACGGGAAGGCCCCGGCAACCTCGATGCGAGGTTACCGGGGCCTTCCTGTGCGACCGGTCAGGCCTTCGCGGGCTCCGGCTCCTCGGAGGAGGTCTCCTCCGGGGCGTCCGGGGCCGGGAGGCCGGCCTTCTTGGCGCGCTTCGCGGCCTTCTTCGTCGCGCGGCGCTCCTTGAAGAGCTCCACCATCGTGTACAGCGTCGGCACCAGCAGCAGCGTCAGCAGCGTCGAGGTGACCAGACCGCCGATGACCACGACGGCCAGGGGCTTCGAGATGAGCCCGCCCTCGCCGGTGACGCCCAGCGCCATCGGGAGGAGGGCGAAGATCGTCGCCAGCGCCGTCATCAGGATCGGACGCAGACGGTGGCGGCCACCCTCGATGACCGCCTCGACGACGCCGAGGCCCTGGGCCCGGTACTGGTTGATCAGGTCGATCAGCACGATCGCGTTCGTCACCACGACGCCGATCAGCATCAGCATGCCGATCATCGCGGCGACGCCCATCGCCGTGCCGGTGATGAGCAGCAGACCGATGGCGCCGGTGGCCGCGAACGGGATGGAGACCAGCAGGATCAGCGGCTGGACGAGCGAGCGGAAGGTGGCGACCAGCAGCATGAAGACGATCGCGATCGCCGCCAGCATGGCCAGGCCCATCTTCACGAACGCGTCGGCCTGGTCCTCGCTGACGCCGCCGATGGTGGCGGTGGCGCCGTCCGGGAGGTCCAGTGCGTCGATCCTCTTGCTGAGGTCGCTGCTGACCGAGCCGGTGTCGTCACCGAGGGGCTTGGCCGTGATCGTCGCGGCGCGCTGGCCGTCGATGCGGGTCATGGAGACCGGCCCGGGGACCAGCTCCACATCGGCGATCGCGCCGAGCTTGACCGGGCCCAGGGGGAGGTTCTTCAGCTCCTCCATCGTGGTGGCCGGGTGGGCGGACTTGACGACGACGTCGCGCTCGCTGTCGTCCATGATCGCCTTGCCGGACGGGGTGCCGCGCACCGCTCCGGCGACGGCCGCGCCGAGGGCGGCCTGGTTGAAGCCGGCGTCGGCGGTCTTCGCATTGGCCGTGACCGAGATCCGCGGGATGCTCTGCGCGAGGTCGCTCTGGACATCGGTGACGTCCTTGAGCTTCGCGACCTCCGCGCGCACCTCTTCGGAGGCCTTCTTCAAGGTGTCCGCGTCGGCGGCCTTGACCACGACGCTCAGGTCCTGGCTGCCGAAGCCGTCGCCCGCGGCGATGGTGGTGTCGCCGATGCCGTCGAGCTTGCCGAGAGCCTCGTCGATGCGGTCCTGGGCGGCCTCGAATTCCCCGGAGTCCTTCAGCGTGACCTGGTAGGAGGCCTGGTTGGCCCCCGTGCCGCCGCCGAAGGCCGCCATGAAGCCGGACGAGCCGACGGTGACCTGGTAGGTCTTGACGCCCTTGTCGTCGGTGAGGACCTTCTCCACCTTCTTGGCCGCCTCGTCGGCGGCGGCCAGGCTGGTGCCCGGGGCGAGCTCCTGCTTGATGGTCAGGACCTCCTGCTCGCCCTGGTCGAAGAAGGTGGTCTTCAGCAGCGGGGCCATGCCGAACGTGCCGATGAGCACGACGACGGCGATGACGATGCTCGTGATGCGGCGCCGGGTGGCGAAGCGCAGCACCTTGACGTACAGCTGCTGGAGCCTGCTGCGGGATTCCTTCTCCTCGGCCTCGCGGCGGGCCGTGTCCGGGTCCTCCGAGGTGCCCTTGGGCGCGCGCAGGAACCAGAACGACAGGACGGGGACCACGGTCAGCGAGACGATCAGGGAGGCCAGCAGGGCCACGGAGACGGTCAGTGAGAACGGGCCGAGGAGCTGGCCGACCATGCCGCCGACGAGGCCGATGGGCAGGAAGACGGCGACGGTGGTCAGGGTCGAGGCCGTGACCGCGCCGGCCACTTCCTTCACCGCGGTGATGATCGCGGAACGGCGCTCCTCGCCGTAGCCGAGGTGCCGCTTGATGTTCTCCAGGACGACGATCGCGTCGTCGACGACGCGCCCGATCGCGATGGTCAGCGCGCCCAGAGTGAGCATGTTGAGTGACAGGTCACGGGTCCAGAGCACGATCAGGGTGAGGACCACCGAGAGCGGGATGGAGACCGCGGTGACGAGGGTCGAGCGGAGCGAGGCCAGGAAGACCAGGATCACGATGACCGCGAAGAGCAGGCCGAGCGCACCTTCAGTGGTCAGACCCGAGATCGCCTTGGAGACGGCGGGGCCCTGGTCGGAGACGACCGTCAGCTCGGCGCCGGCGCCGAGGTCCTTGCGCAGGTCGGGAAGCTTGTCCTTGACGGCGTCGGAGATGGCGACGGCACTGCCGTCCTTGTCCATCGTCGCCATGACGGCGAGGCTCGGCTTGCCGTTCGTCCGCGTGATGGAGACCGCGGTGGACGGCTCCTGCCTCACCGTCGCGATGTCACCGACCCGGACCGGCTTGCCGGGCTTGCCCGCGGGGTTCTGCCCGGTGACCCGGAGGTCCTCGATCTGCTGCAGCGAGGTGAAGGCGCCGCCGACCTGGACGGTGCGGCTCTTGCCCGCCTCGGAGAAGGAGCCCGCCGGAACGGTCGCGCCGCCGGCCTGGAGCGCCTGGGCGAGCGAGCCGGCGTTCAGTCCGGCCGCCGCGAGCTTCCCGTCGTCGGGGGTGACGGAGACCTGGAGGTCCTGCACACCGTCGACGGTGACCTGTCCGACGCCGTCGATGTCCTCCAGAGCGGGGACGACGGTGCGGTCCAGCTGATCGGCGAGCGCCTGCTGGTCCTTGTCGGAGGTGACGGCGAGGACGACGGTCGGGATGTCGTCGGTCGAGCCGGCGATGACCTGCGGGTCCACATCGTCGGGCAGCTGGATGCGGGCGCGGTTCACCGCCTGCTGGATGTCCGCGACGAGCTGCTTGGTGCCCTCGTCGCCGAAGTCGAACGTCGCCATGATGACGGCGTTGCCCTCGCTGGCGGTCGAGGTCAGTCCGGTGACACCGTCGACGGCCTTGATCGAATTCTCGAGCGGTTCGACGACCTGCTTCTCGACCACATCGGGGGACGCTCCCTGGTAGGGGGCGAGCACCGACACCATCGGGAGTTCGATGGTGGGCAGCAACTGCTGCTTGAGCTGCGGGATCGCGATGGCTCCGAATACGAGCGCGACGACCGAGATCAGCCCGATCAGGGCCCTTTGCGCGAGGCTGAATCTGGACAGCCAGGACATGGGTGAGGTCTCTCTTCTGTGGCTTACGCGGCAGGTGGGCGGGTAACTCGGGGACAGAACCGGCCCGGACCGACCGGCGCATGGGGGGCGGAAGAAGGAGCGGGGCTGGGTGCGTGCAGCTGCAAGGCGGAGGATTGAGCCATGGCGGAGCCATGGTGATTGACGACGACGCCGCAGATGCGCGTGCCCAGCCCCGCGACGCCGCCCCCCATGTGTCGGTCGGTCCTCATACGATCGCCCACCGACCGTCCGGGAATCGTCGGTCCCAGGGTTGCTTTCTTATGCCGCTCATACCGCAGGTGGAGTACGCCGCGGCTGCACCCTCACTCCACCCGGGGGCGGACCAGGCCGGATTCGTACGCGATTACCACCAATTGGGCCCGGTCCCGGGCCCCCAGCTTCGCCATCGCCCTGTTCACATGGGTTTTGACGGTGAGGGGGCTGACCACCAGGCGCTCGGCGATCTCGTCGTTGGACAGCCCGCCGGCCACGAGCACCAGCACCTCGCGCTCCCGGGTGGTCAGGGCCTCCAGGCGCGCGGAGTACTCGGCGGCGCCCGGTCCGTCCTCGCCCGCGCTGCCGCCCTGGGCGAGGAACGTGGCGATCAGCCCCTTGGTCGCGGCGGGCGACAGCAGCGCCTCGCCCCCTGCCGCGATCCGGATGGCGTTGAGGAGTTCCTCCGGTTCCGCCCCTTTGCCGAGGAAGCCCGAGGCCCCGGCCCGGAGCGACTGCACCACGTACTCGTCCACCTCGAAGGTGGTGAGCATGACCACGCGGACATCCGCGAGTTCCGGATCGGCGCTGATCATCCGGGTCGCGGTGAGCCCGTCCGTACCGGGCATCCGGATGTCCATCAGCACCACGTCGGCGCGGGTCGAGCGGGCCAGTTCCACGGCCTGGGCCCCGTCCGCCGCCTCGCCGACCACCTCCATGTCGGGCTCGGAGTCGACGAGCACCCTGAACGCGCTGCGCAGCAGCGCCTGGTCGTCGACGAGCAGGACCTTGATGGCCGGTGTCATGCGTGTTCCCCCGTCCGGCCCGCCGCGTCCGGCTGATCCGGCTCCTGCGCACGGGCCTTGAGGGGCAGGATCGCATGAACCCTGAATCCGCCGCCGTAACGGGGTCCGGCGGTGAGGGTGCCGCCCAGTGCGGTGACGCGTTCGCGCATGCCGAGGAGGCCATGGCCGCCGCCGACGAGGTCCCCGCTGCCGCCGCCCGCCGTTCCGCGGCCGTTGTCCAGCACCATGATCTCGACCGTCGCCCCGACCCGTACGACACTGATCTCGGCCTTCGCCCCCGGGCCCGCGTGCTTGCGCACGTTGGTCAGCGCCTCCTGGATCACCCGGTACGCGGCCAGGTCCACGGCGGCGGGCAGTGGCGGGCCGTCCTTCGCCGAGCAGGCCACCTCGACGGGCAGCCCGGCCCGCCGCACGGTGTCCACGAGCTCGCCGAGTACGGCGAGGCCCGGTGCGGGTTCGGTCGGTGCCGTCGGATCGCCGGACTGCCGCAGCAGCCCGACGGTGGCGCGCAGTTCGTTGAGCGCGGACCGGCTCGCCTCCCGGACATGGGCGAGCGCTTCCTTCGCCTGGTCGGGGCGCCTGTCCATGACATGGGCGGCGACCCCGGCCTGCACGTTGACCAGGGCGATGTGGTGGGCGACGACGTCGTGCAGATCGCGGGCGATCCGCAGCCGCTCCTCGGCGACCCGGCGCCGGGCCTCCTCCTCGCGGGTGCGTTCGGCCCGCTCCGCGCGTTCCCTGATCGCGTCGACGAACGCCCGCCGGGAGCGGACGGCGTCCCCCGCGGCGCCCGCCATTCCGGTCCAGGCGAAGATCCCGAGATTCTCCTGGCTGTACCAGGGGGCCGCCCCGAAGAACATCGCGGCCGCGGTGAGCACGGCCATGGTGAGCAGCCCGACCCGCCAGGTCGTCGGCCGGTCGGTGCGGGCGGCGACGGTGTAGAGCGCGATGACGGTGCTCATCACGACGGGGGCCGGCGGATCGGCCGCCACCAGCTCGACGACGGCCAGCACACCGGTGGCGGCGAGCACGGCCATCGGCCGGCGGCGCCGCCAGACCAGGGCGAGAGCGCCGAGCGCCATCAGGACCACACTGCCCGCCGCGGGCACGCGGGTGCCGAAGGTGGGCCCGTGGTGGGCGCCCGGATCGGCGAACGATCCGACGACCATGGCCACGTACACGGCCAGGGCGAGCGCGCCGTCCAGCGCGAGGGGATGGTCGCGCAGCCAGTTCCGGATGCGCAGAACCCCGGTTCCGAGGGTGGTCACGTCAAGCTACGTTACGGCGTGTCGCACGCGCATCGGTCCGCGCGGCCCCACAGCGCACCCGGGAGCGCCGCGCACGGCACCGTGCCCCGTGGGCCGGCGGGCCGGTCCACGGGAGTGCGGGTGCGGGTGCCGAAGCTGTCGGCTGCCGGGTGTCAGCCGGGGATCAGCCCGTCGTCGCGGAGCATGGCGCGGACCTCTTCGAGGGTCGCGTCGGACGACGGCAGGATCAGCTCGGACGGCTCCAGGGAGTCGTCCGGCAAGGGTGTGCCGAGTGCGCGCACCCTGGCGAGGAGCGCGTGGAGCGTCGAGCGGAAGCCGGGGCCGTCGCCCCGCTCCATTTCGGCGAGCAGTTCGTTGTCGAGCTCGTTGAGCTCGGCGAGATGACTGTCGGCCAGGACTGCCTGGCCCTCCCCCATGATCCGTACGATCATGACGCTGCCTTAATTCTTGTCGAACTTGTGCGGGGTCCGGTCCTGCTGCTGCTGGGCGGCGTCCTGCGGGCCGCCCTCGATGGCCTGCTGCGCGGTGGAGCCGCCGGCCAGTTCGGCCTTCATGCGCTGCAGCTCCAGCTCTACATCCGTACCACCGGAGATCCGGTCCAGCTCGGCGGCGATGTCGTCCTTCGCCGTGCCGGTCGGGTCGTCCAGGGCGCCGGAGGCGAGCAGCTCGTCGATCGCGCCGGCGCGCGCCTGCAGCTGCTGGGTCTTGTCCTCGGCCCGCTGGATGGCCAGGCCGACGTCGCCCATCTCCTCGGAGATGCCCGAGAAAGCCTCGCCGATCCGGGTCTGCGCCTGTGCGGCCGTGTAGGTGGCCTTGATGGTCTCCTTCTTCGTACGGAAGGCATCGACCTTGGCCTGCAGCCGCTGGGCCGCCAGGGTGAGCTTCTCCTCCTCGCCCTGCAGCGTGGTGTGCTGCGTCTCCAGGTCGGTGACCTGCTGCTGGAGCGCCGCGCGGCGGGACAGTGCCTCGCGGGCCAGGTCCTCACGGCCGAGCGCCAGCGCCTTGCGGCCCTGGTCCTCCAGCTTGGACGTCTGGCCCTGCAGCTGGTTCAGCTGCAGTTCCAGGCGCTTGCGCGACGTCGCCACGTCGGCGACACCGCGGCGCACCTTCTGAAGCAGCTCCAGCTGCTTCTGGTACGAGTAATCGAGGGTCTCGCGCGGATCCTCGGCCCGGTCAAGGGCCTTGTTTGCCTTCGCGCGGAAGATCATCCCCATACGCTTCATGACACCGCTCATGGGCTTCGCGCGCCCCCTTCTGACTCAACCGGTCACCAGCACTCCGACAGAACCCACAGTACGGGCCCTGTCTCTATTACCGCACTGTTCGAGCGGCGATGGGGTCCTCCCCAAGGACGACTGCCACCGGTGCCCGCTCCGGCCCAGGGAGTAGGTGACGGTCGGGGAAACCGGTGATGACGCCCGTATCGTCCCGCTCGGACACCAGCAAGGACGCAGGCCGTTGCCGGATCGTTCCCGGCCGGCCCGGTGTCGTGGCGATCGACCCCGTACCCTTGGGCCTTGTGTTCCGTAGCCGCTCCAAGGAAGAGAAGGCCCCCACCGACAAGGTGACGGCGGACCTCTCCAAGACGTCCCGCGACCCGCAGGCTCCCAAGGGTCGCCCCACCCCCAAGCGAAGCGACGCCCAGTCGCAGCGCCGCCGTGCCTCCAGTGGGGCGCCGGCCGACCGCAAGGAGGCCATGAAGCGGCAGCGCGAAGCGCGCCGCGTCGACATGGCCAAGCAGCGCGAGGCTCTCGCCAGTGGCGACGAGCGGTATCTGCCGGCTCGTGACAAGGGCCCGGTGCGCCGCTTCGTCCGCGACTTCGTGGACTCGCGCTTCTGCATCGCGGAGTTCTTCCTGCCGCTCGCCGTGGTCATCCTGATTCTCAGCGTGATCCAGGTCCAGGGCATCCAGAACATCTCGCTGCTGCTCTGGCTCGGCGTGATCGTGCTGATCGTCGTCGACTCGATCGGGCTCACGTTCCGGCTGCGCAAGCAGCTGAACGAGCGCTTCCCCGACACTCCCAAGCGTGGCGCGGTGGCCTACGCGCTGATGCGCACGCTCCAGATGCGTCGCCTCAGGCTGCCGAAGCCGCAGGTCAAGCGCGGAGAGCGGCCCTGAGTACGGATCTCCCCGGTCCGGCCGGCGGTACGTCCGCGGGCCGGCCGGATGATGCGGTCTCCGGGTTCTCGGGGGCTTCGTCGGTGTGGATGAAGGGGCTCGGCGGACTGCGCAACACCGTGCGCCAGGAACTGGTCGCCCGGCAGCTGGACGAACAGATCGCGGCACGCTTCCCCGTGGGGCAGCGGCTGCGGATCCTCGACGTCGGCATGGGCCAGGGCACCCAGGCCCTGCGCCTGGCCCGGGCCGGCCACACCGTCACCGGTCTCGAGTCCGACGCCGAGATGCTGCGGTTCGCCCGGGAGGCACTCGCCGGCGAGCCCGCGGGCATCCGCGAGCGGGTCCGCTTCATCGAGGGCAACGGCCAGGACACCGGGGTCCACTTCCTGCCCGGCAGCTTCGACGTGGTGCTCTGCCACGGCGTGCTGATGTATGTCCAGGAACCTGACGCCATGGTGGCCGGCCTGGCCAGGATGCTGGCTCCGGGCGGGCTGCTGTCGCTCCTCGTGCGGAACGCCGACGCGCTGGCGATGCGCCCCGGGATGGCCGGCGACTGGGACGCGGCACTGGCCGCGTTCGACTCGGACCGGTACACCAACCGCCTCGGCCTCTCCGTCCGCGCGGACCGGCTCGACGCCCTCACCGCCACGCTCGCCGGAATCGCCGCGCCGCTGCACGCCTGGTACGGGGTGCGGATCTTCACGGACAACGTGGGCAACGACGTGGAACTGCCGTCCGCGGCGGAGCTGGAGCGGGTGCTGGCGGCGGAGGACCGGGCGGGGCGGACGGATCCGTACCGCGGCGTGGCCGCGTTGCTGCATCTGTGCGGGGTGCGGGGCTAGGGCCTCTCGTGCCCGGCCGCGGGACCCGCGCGGATGCTCTCGGCGGGCAGCCCAAGGGGTTCAACGTGACAATCCGGACATGGATGTCTTTCACCCCCGCAGCCGGGTGCGCCGGCTGCTGCTGCCCCTGTCCGCAGGCGTCTGCGCGATCGCGCTGGTGAGCGGTTGCTCCGACGCGGACTCCGGCGCCTCGAACGCGGCCTCGACCAGGTCCGGACCGACCCAGCAGGGTTCGGCCCCGAAGGCCACCGGCGATCTCGAGGGCGACTACCAGTCCGTCATCAAGAACGTGCTTCCGTCCGTGGTGCAGATCGACGCCTCCGAGAGCCTGGGCTCGGGCGTCGTCTACGACGCCAAGGGCCACATCGTCACCAACGCCCACGTCGTCGGCGACGAGAAGACCTTCAAGGTCACCGTGGCCACCGGCGAGAAGGTGCTGAGCGCCTCGCTGGTCGCCGCCTATCCCGAGCAGGACCTGGCCGTCATCAAGCTGGACGACATCCCGGACGGGTTGAAGCCCGCGAGGTTCGGCGACTCGGAGAAGGTCGCGGCCGGCCAGATCGTGCTGGCGATGGGCTCGCCGCTCGGGCTGTCCAGCAGCGTCACCCAGGGCATCGTCTCGGGGCTCGGCCGGACCGTGAGCGAGGGCCGCGCGGGCGGCGGCACGGGCGCGACCATCGCGGACATGGTGCAGACCTCGGCGGCGATCAACCCGGGCAACAGCGGAGGCGCCCTGGTGAACCTGGACAGCGAGGTCATCGGCATCCCGACGCTCGCGGCGACCGACCCGCAGCTGGGTGACAGTGCGGCGCCCGGCATCGGCTTCGCGATCCCCGCCTCGATGGTGAGGACGGTCGCCGACCAGATCATCAGAAGCGGCAAGGTCACCGACTCCGGCCGTGCCGCCCTGGGCATCACCGGCCGCACGGTCGTCGACGACAGCTACCGGCCGGCGGGAGTGGCGATCGTCAGTGTGGCGCAGGGCGGCGCGGCGCAGAAGGCGGGGCTGCGGGTCGGCGACATCATCACCAAGGTCGGCGACGCCTCCGTCACCACGATCACGTCCCTGTCCGAGGCACTGGCCTCCGACAAGCCCGGCCAGAAGGTCACCGTGACGTATCTGCGCAGCGACGCGGAGAAGAAGGCCGAGGTCACGCTCGGCGAGATCTGACGCCGCGAAAGCGGCCGGCCGGTGTCCCGCCCGGCAGACGTGCCCGGCGGGACACCGGCCGTCCTGGTCAGCTCGGCTCGGCGCTCTCTTCGGTGCTCTGCTCGGTGCCCTGTTCGGCCTGGAGGCTCATCGGGCCGTAGATCTTCGTCGTGTCGTCGAAGAGCGTCACCTGGTCCGCCCCGCCGTCGAGGAGTTCCTTCCAGTACTCACCGATCCAGGACTCCGCGTCGCCCTGCGTCGTGAATTCCTCCGGCTGCAGGGCCGGCTCCGTCTCCGTACCGTCGGACTTCTCGAACCGCCACGTCCACGCCATGTCCGCCTCCTGGGTCACTTTGTTCCGTCCCGCAGCCTAGTGGTTACGACCAGCGCGGGAGGGGGCCCCGACACCACCGGTGACCCCCATGTCGCGCACCCGGTGCGGGGACGCGGGAGTATCGGAGCGTGGAACTGACTCTGCTCGGCACCGGATCCCCCGACGGGCTGCCGCGGCCCGACTGTCCCTGCGCCTCCTGCGCCACCGCCCGCGGGGCGTGGGCCCGGGCCGCGACGGCCCTGCTGATCGACGACGCGCTCCTGCTCGATCTGACCCCGGGGGCGGTGTTCGCCGCCGCCCGCGCGGGGCATTCGCTCACCGGCGTACGGCAGGTGCTCCTCACCCATCCCCACGACGGCCCCGCGGTCGAACTGCCCGCCGGGCTGCCCCCGGCGGGCCGGGTGCCGGACGGGCAGGTGCTGACGCTGATCAGCGGACACCGGGTGCGTGCCGTGCCGATGGACTCCCCCGGCACGGGGTACGAGGTCACCTCGCCCGTCGGCGAGCGGCTGCTGTACCTGCCGCCGGGCGGCGCACCGGCCGGTCTCGCCGACCGGATGGCGGAGCCGTACGACATGGTCGTCGCGGATGTCGTGGGGCGGCCCGACGCGGTGGCCCGGCTGCGGGCCGTCGAGGCGATCGGGCCGGCCACCGAGGTGATCGCCGTCCATCTGGACCACGACGCGCCGCCCGGCCCCGAACTCGACCGCCGGCTGGCGGCGGGCGGGGCCCGGGCGGTACCCGACGGGACGACGCTGACGGTCGGCGGGTACCGCGGCGAACCGGACCTCCCCCGGCGCACTCTGATCACCGGCGGCGCCCGGTCGGGGAAGTCGGTCGAGGCCGAACGGCGGCTGGAGACGTACCCCGAGGTCGTGTACGTGGCGACCGGCGGCGGCCGGGAGGGCGATGCGGAGTGGGCGGCGCGGATCGGGGTGCACCGGGAGCGCAGACCGGCGGCCTGGCGCACCGAGGAGACCTGCGAGCTGGTGGAGCTGCTGGAGTCGGACGGGCCTCCGCTGCTGATCGACTGCCTGTCGCTGTGGCTGACGGACGCGATGGACCGGGTGGACGCCTGGGACGACGCGGCCTGGGCGGGCGGCGGCGAGCGCGCGCTGCGGGAGCGGACGGCCGAGCTGGTCGCGGCGGTGCGCGGGACGCGCCGCACGATGGTCGCGGTGACCAACGAGACCGGTTCCGGAGTGGTGCCCGCGACCGCTGCGGGGCGGCGGTTCCGGGACGAGCTGGGCCGGCTGAACGCCGCCTTCGCCGACGAGTGCGAGCAGGTGCTGCTGGTGGTGGCCGGGCAGGCGCTGACGCTGCGCGGTTGACGGCCGGCGGCTGGGCGGCCTGTGGCCCCGCAGCACGTGGCTCCGCGATCTGGGGCTCCGCGGTCTGTGGCTCCGCGGCCCGTGCGTGAACGGGCGGAACGGGGCCGGTGGCGGCCGGGCGGGCGGCTGCTCTCCAAGGCCGCCCGCGCCCGTGCAACCGCGGTCCGGAGGCCGGGCGGCGCACCCGGGCGGGCCGCAAATCGCGGCGGGTACTGTTCAGCGGTATGAGGCTCCGGTCGCAGGCCACCCGGCCGCCTCTGAGCCCGCCGCCGGGCTCCCATCACGTATCGACCCGCGAGGCAGACCCCCGTGAATCTGGACGACTTCTCCGACCTGATCGAACGCCCCGACGGGGGTGTACGGCGAGACGCCGAGGAACGCCGGGAGCGGTTCAGCGTGCCGCCGGGCGCCCTCGGCCGCCTCGACGAGCTGGGCGAATGGCTCTCGGCCGCGCAGCAGGCCGTGCCGGTCAGGCCGATCGAGCAGGCCCGCGTGGTGCTGTTCGCCGGTGATCACGGGGTGGCGGAGCTGGGGGTCTCCGGCCGTGCGGCCGGCAGCGCGCACGAGCTGGTGCGCGCCACGCTGGACGGCTCGACGCCGCTCGCCGTGCTGGCCCGCCGGTTCTCCGTGCCGGTACGGATCGTCGACGCCGGTCTGGACTGCGAGCCGGAGCTGCTGCCGGAAGCGGTCGTGCGGACCCGGGTGCGGCGCGGGAGCGGCCGGATCGACGTCGAGGACGCCATGACGGTCGAGGAGGCCGTGCAAGCGGTGCGCCTCGGCATGGCGATCGCCGACGAGGAGGCCGACTCGGGTACCGATCTGGTGGTGCTCGGTGATCTGAGCGTCGGCGGTACGACGGCGGCGGCCACGCTGATCGCGGCGCTGTGCGGCACCGATGCCTCGGTGGTCACCGGGCGCGGCGGTGCGGGCATCGACGACCTGGCCTGGATGCGCAAGTGCGCGGCGGTCCGTGACGCGCTGCGCCGGGCCCGGCCGGTGCTGGGCGACCAGGTGGAGCTGCTGGCCACGGTGGGCGGTGCGGACCTGGCGGCGATGACCGGCTTCCTGCTGCAGTGCGCGGTGCGCCGGCTCCCGGTGATCTTGGACGGTGTGGTCTCCGCGGCGTGTGCGCTGGTCGGCCAGCGGGCCGCGTTCCGGGCGCCGGACTGGTGGCTGGCGGGCCAGTTGAGCGGTGAACCGGCGCAGGCGAAGGCGCTGGACCGGATGGCGCTCAACCCGCTGCTGGACCACGGCGTCATCGTCGGCGAGGGAAGCGGGGCGCTGCTCGCGCTTCCGTTCGTGCAGGCCGCGGCCGCGCTGGCGGCGGAGCTGCCCGAACGGGCGCCAAAGAGCGACGAGGACGACGCGCAGGACGACGGCGAGGAGGCGTCCGCCGAAGGGGAGGCCGGCCCGGGCGACCCGGCCGGGGAGTGACGAGCGGCAGCTGACCCGTCGGACCGCGGCCGTCCGGACACCGGCCGCAGCGCGGCCCCTTTCATGAAGCGCGATGCCCCATATGATCGCTTTTCATGGGAGAGGTCCGATTGGCCAGCGAGGAATCCGGGCGCGCTGCCGTCCGGCCGCAGAAGACCCGACAACCGCAGAACAGGGACCGGCCGAAGAGCAGCGGGCGGGGGCGGGAGCAGTCCGCCGCGCGGGAGCGGAGCAGCGGGCGGTTGCCGAGCACCGGCCGGTCGCGCCGCAGCGCGGCCTTCGCCATCTGGTATCTGCGCGTCGTGTCGTTCATCAATTTCCTGAGCGCCGTCTGGGTCACCTTCGGCCAGGACCTCCGACGCCACAACACCGCGAACTACTTCACGCCCTACCTGCTCACCGCGGGCTTCTCCTCCGGCGTCGTCGCCCTGTTCCTCGCGGTCACGATGCGGCGGCGCAAACGGGCCGCGTGGATCGTCAACCTGGTGCTGAGCGGGCTCACGCTGCTGCTCTTCGCCGCGGTGATCGGCTTCCCGGAGATCCGCCGGTACCCGCAGAACTGGATCTCGCTCGCGCTGACCGCCGCCTTCGTCGTGGCGCTCGCCCTCGGCCGGCGCGAGTTCTACGCGAAGGGGGACAGGTCCAACCCGAAGCTCGCCGCGCTGGTGGCGGTCGGCGGGCTGCTGGCCACCTCGCTGATCGCCGCCGGCCTGGTCACGCTCACCAACACCGCACACGACGAGCATCGTTCGACGTTCCTGGACCGCTGGCGCTTCGGCGCGCTGCGGCTGGTCTCCGTCGCCGCCGACGACGCCCGCTTCCCCGGCATCACGACGCCGGGCTGGGTGAACGTCGTCATCAACATCCTCTCCACCCTGCTGCTCATCGCCGTCGTGTACGCGGCCTTCCGCGCCCGCCGCGCGGTCGACCCGATCACTCCCGGGGACGAGGCGGCCCTGCGGGCCCTGCTCGACAAGCACGGGGAGCGGGACTCGCTCGGTTACTTCGCGCTGCGCCGCGAGAAGAGCGTCGTCTGGTCGCCGACCGGGAAGGCCGCCGTCGCCTACCGGGTGGTCGGCGGCGTCTCGCTGGCCTCCGGCGACCCGATCGGGGACCCCGAGGCCTGGCCCGGGGCGATCGAGCCCTGGCTGGCCGAGGCCCGTGAGCACGGCTGGATCCCGGCGGCGATGGGGGTCAGCGAGGAGGGCGGCACCGTCTACGCCCGGCACGGCCTCGACGCCCTGGAACTGGGTGACGAGGCGATCGTGGAGACCGCCGAGTTCACCCTGGAGGGGCGGGCGATGCGGACCGTCCGCCAGGCGTACAACCGGGTGAAGCGGGCCGGTTACGAGGTGAGGGTGCGCCGCCACGCGGAGATCCCCGAGGCCGAGATGGCCGGGCTGGTGCGCCGGGCCGACGACTGGCGCGACGGCGCGACCGAACGCGGCTTCTCGATGGCGCTCGGCCGGCTCGGCGATCCGGCCGACGGGCAGTGCGTGATGCTCGAATGCCGTGACGCCGGGGGCGGTGAGCTGCGGGCCGTACTGAGCTTCGTCCCCTGGGGCCCACGCGGCCTGTCGCTCGACCTGATGCGCCGTGACCGGGACGCCGACAACGGTCTGATGGAGTTCATGGTCATCGAACTCCTGCAGCGGGCCGGGGAGATCGGTGTCACCCAGGTGTCTTTGAACTTCGCGATGTTCCGCTCCGTCTTCGAGCGTGGCTCCCGGCTCGGCGCGGGGCCGGTGCTGAGGCTGTGGCGTTCGCTGCTCAGCTTCTTCTCCCGGTGGTGGCAGATCGAGTCGCTCTACCGTGCAAACGCCAAGTACCGGCCGATCTGGGAGCCGCGCTACCTGCTCTTCGAGAAGAGCGCGGACCTCCCGCGCATCGGCGTCGCCGCCGGCCGCGCCGAGGGATTCCTGGAGGCGCCGGGGCTGCCCAAGTGGCTGCACCGCTCGAGGCTCGGACCGCGTGGATGAGACCGGTCCGCGCGCTGCGCCGGGCGGCCCTCCGGGAGTGGGGCCCTCTGTGGACGGACACCCGGAACGCGCTCGCCGCCGACGGGCTGCGGGCCGTCCCGCTGCCCCTGGCCGCGGTCGGTCTGACGGCACTGCTGCACCTGGTGCAGAACACTTCCTGGGGTTACGGGCCGGTGCAGGCACTCGGGGCGGTGCGGGCCGAGGATCCGCTCCTGACGGCTCTGCTGCGTACCCCCGCGTCGCTGTTCGTTCCGGCGCTCGACCTGCCGGTGTGGGGTGCGCTGGCCCAGGTGCTGCTGGTGTTCGGGATCGCCGAGATCTGCCTCGGCCGGCGGCGGACGCTGCTGATCGCGTACGTCGCGACGCTCGCCGGGACGCTGTACGCGCGGATCGGCGTCGCCGTGGGCCCCGGCGGGTTCCTGGGCCTGCCCGGGTCCGACGCCCGGATCGTCGACACCGGCCCCTCGGCCGCGGTGGTCGCCCTCGCGGTCTGCGTCTGCTGGGCCTACCGGGCCCGGTGCACCGCCGGGCTGGTGGTCGCGGCGATGGCGGCGGAGGTGGTGGTGAAGGGGAACCTGGCGGGCAAGGAGCACCTGACGGCCATCGCGGCGGCGCTCGTGCTGTGCGCGGTCCCCGCCCTGTGCGGCCGACGTGGTCAGGGTTTGGACGAGGACGCCGGGAGCCGGTCGGGCGCACCGCCGATCAAGTCCTGAAACCTGCGGCGCGGTCCGGCCCATCGGACGTCGTGGTGGTAGGCGCGCAGGACCGAGCGGGCCCGGGCCCGGTGCCGGTTGCGGTAGAACCGTTTGGCCCACATCGAGGCCGGCCGGGCCAGCCGAAGGGCCCCGATCAGAGCGACGAACGGGACCAGGGTGCCGACCACCGCCATCCGCACCTTGCCCTTGAACAGGGCGATCAGCACGAAACAGAAGTTGACGACGAGAGTGAGGACGACACCGAGCCGGCCCTGCTCCTGATCGTCACTCAGGTCGTCCACGCCGAGCGGCGAGAAGCCGCCGAGCACCAGCAGGACCAGGGCGGCGGTCAGGACGACGACCTCCACGCTCTGCCTGCCCTGCTCCGTCCAGTACACGTCGTCCATGTGCAGGATCAGAGCGAACTCGTCGAGCACCAGCCCCGCACCGATCCCGAAGACGACCGCGCAGGCCCCGGCCGCGAAGCCGTGCTTGCCGCTGGCCACCGCGCCGAACCCGCCGACCACGCTCAGCACCACACCCGGCACCACGTGATGGACGTGGACCCCGCCCGGCGTGATGTTGCCGAACGGCCCCTTGCCCGCCCGGATCATCCGGGTGATGACCCGCGTGATGGCGAAGGTCAGCACGAAGGCGGCCAGCGACAGGAGCAGGGGCAGCTTCCCCGGCTCGATGACATTGCGATCGAACCAGTGACCCATCCCACCCACTCCCGATACATCGCTTGCGACCCGATTTTCACCGTTCTGCACAATCTAGCGGCCGCGCCCACCCGTTAGCCTGCGCGCCGTGACCTCCCTGAACAGCCACGGCCTGCGTTTCGCCTTCGGCACCCTCACCGTGCTCCCCGTCCGCGTCACCCGCTGGGACCGCGGGACCGCCCGGGCCGGGATGCTGTGCGCCCCGCTGGCCGGCCTCGTCGTGGGGGTGCTCGCGGCGGTGCCCGGCAGCCTGTCGCTGCTGATGGGCTCGGGTCCGCTGCTCGCCGCGGTCGCCTCCGCCGCACTGCCCGCCGCCCTCACCCGGGGGCTGCACCTGGACGGTCTCGCGGACACCGCGGACGGCCTGGGCAGCGGCAAACCGGCCGATGACGCTCTGCGGATCATGAAGCAGTCGGACATTGGGCCGTTCGGTGTGATCACCCTGCTGTTCGTCCTGCTCGCGCAGGTGGCGGTCCTTCAGCAGCTGTACGCGCAGGGCTGGGCGCAGGGCGCGGTGGCGGCCACCGCGTCCGCCGTCGTCGCCCGGCTCGCGCTCACGCTGGCCTCCCGCCGGGGCGTCCCCGCGGCCCGCCCGGAGGGGCTGGGCGCCGCGGTCGCGGGCACCGTCCCCGCCGCCGGCGCGGCGGCGGCCGCGGTGGTGGCGGTGGCGGCCTGCGCGGGCGCCGGGGCGCTGCTCGGCGGGTACGGGGCCGTGCGGTACGCCCTAGCCGCCCTGGCCGCTCTCGGGGTGGCCCAGTTGCTGTTGCGGCACTGCGTGCGGCGCTTCGGCGGGGTGACCGGCGATGTGTTCGGCGCACTGGCGGAGACGGCCGCGACGGTGATGCTGGTGGGCCTGGCCCTCGGCTGAGCCCCTCCCCGGCCGTCCGGCCGGTCCGTCAGCTCCCGGCCGCCGGGCACCGCTGCCGCCAGACTCCGAGCTCGTACTTCTTGAGCAGCGAGCTCAGCCGCAGCTTCCGGGACCGCGGACAGAACCGCGCCACGGGCAGCTCGTACTCCGCGTGGAAGACGGCCTTGCCCGCCTCGATGAACGGGGAGAGCTCCTCGCACTCCTCGTACTGGGCGCACTGTTCGTTCACCGCGAAGTCGAAGTCGCCGACGAGTTCGGGGATCTGCGGGAGGTCGTTCTTCAGGCCGACGGCGAGGCGGTGGCGGTGGGCGACGCGGGCG
The DNA here is from genome assembly GCF_040302845.1 of Streptomyces sp. NPDC096323. Lineage (NCBI taxonomy): Bacteria > Bacillati > Actinomycetota > Actinomycetes > Kitasatosporales > Streptomycetaceae > Streptomyces > Streptomyces sp. NPDC096323. Next base: position 803,523 of record NZ_JBEOSI010000002.1, on the reverse strand, counting down.
ATGAGCCGGTTGTAGCGCAGCTGGTCGGCGGCGGTCAGCGGGAACCCGCTGGGGTTGCGGTAGCCGTCCATGTTGTCGGGCTCGACGGCGTCGAAGCCCTTCTTCGCGCACATGGCGATCCGGCGCTCCATCAACGGCTCCAGGACGTCGGTGCGCCGGATGTCGAGCCAGCGCTCCCCCTTCCAGCCGTTGCCCTTGCCGAGGACCGCGGCGGGGAACTTCGCCGCGTCCGGGCGGAATTCCTCCCAGGCGCCCGTGGACAGGTAGCAGATGACCTTGCGCCCCTTGCGGTGCAGCTGGGCCACCTGGTCCGCGTCGTGGTCGAAGCCGTCGATGTCGTACACCGGGGCGTCCACCGTCGTGTCCAGCCGGCCGGAGAGCTGCCACTGCCAGTCGGTGCCCGGCTCCGGCTGCCAGCGCGCCGCGGCGGACCTCCCGGAGGGGGCGGGCGACGGGGCGGCCCCGGGCGCCGAGGTGCAGCCGGCCAGCATCGTCCACAGAATCAGTACGGTGACGGGCAGCGCCGCCGGCCGGCCGCTCATCCGGGCGGCCATCCGGTCGTCCATCGTTCTCCCCAGGCTAGGGCCTTTCGCCGGGAAAGATCATCCCGGCGTGACAACCGTACGGCTGCCGCGGAGCGCTGACGGCCCGCCGCCGTAATCGGGCAGCAAAGGCGCGCGTAGGCTCATTCCCGGCACATCGCGGCGGCGTCTACGATGCGCCGGGCCCGGTCGGCCACCCCCTCGACCAACACAGGCCGAAAAAGAACTCAACGGAAGCGAGATTTCACCACCGTGACTGCTCTCACTCTCAGCACTGCCGGTGCGGCGACGCTGCGCGCCGACGCGCTCGTCGTCGGCGTCGCCAAGGCCGCCGGTTCCAAGTCCGGGGCCCTGGTCCTCGCGCCGGGCGCCGAGGCCGTGGACAAGGCGTTCGGCGGGAAGCTCGCCACCGTCCTGGCGACCCTGGGCGCCTCCGGTGCCGAGGGCGAGCTGACCAAGCTCCCCGCGCCCGACGGCCTGAAGGTCCCGGTCGTCATCGCGGCCGGACTCGGCCCGGTCCCGGAGAAGGACGGCGCGTACGACGCCGAGGTGCTGCGCCGGGCCGCAGGTGCGGCCGCCCGCGCGCTCGCCGGGTCGAAGAAGGCCGGCTTCGCGCTGCCCGTCGGCTCGGTCGAGGACGCCGAGGCCATCGCGGAGGGCGCGCTGCTGGGCGCGTACGCCTTCACCGCCTACCAGGGCGGCGCGAACAAGCTCGCCCCCAAGGGCGACAAGCCCAACGGTGCGAAGCTGCCGCTCGGCGAGGTCGCCCTCCTCGGCGCCAAGCCGCGCGACAAGGCCTTCAAGGCCGCCGCCGAGCGCGCCCTCGCGCTCGTCGAGGAGATCAACCGCGCCCGCGACCTGGTCAACACCCCGCCGAACGACCTGTACCCCGAGTCCTTCGCCGCCGTGGCCACCGCCGCCGGCAAGGAGCACGGCATCAAGGTGCAGGTCCTCGACGAGAAGGCGCTCGTCAAGGGCGGCTTCGGCGGTCTGCTCGGCGTCGGCCAGGGCGCGTCCCGCGGCCCGCGCCTGGTGAGGCTCGCGTACACGCACCCGAAGGCGGAGAAGACCCTGGCCCTCGTGGGCAAGGGCATCACCTACGACTCGGGCGGCATCTCCCTGAAGCCGGCCGGCCACAACGAGACGATGAAGTGCGACATGGCCGGCGCCGCCGCCGTGTTCGCGACCGTCGTCGCGGCCGCCCGTCTGGGCCTGCGGGTCAACGTCACCGGCTGGCTGGCACTCGCCGAGAACATGCCGTCGGGCAACGCCACCCGCCCCGGTGACGTGCTGCGCATGTACAGCGGCAAGACCGTCGAGGTCCTCAACACGGACGCCGAGGGCCGCCTCGTCCTCGCCGACGCGCTGACCCGCGCCTCCGAGGAGAACCCGGACGCGATCGTCGACGTGGCGACCCTGACCGGCGCGATGGTGCTGGCCCTGGGCAACCGCACCTTCGGCATCATGGCGAACGACGACGCCTTCCGTACCTCGATCCACGAGATCGCCGAAGAGGTCGGCGAGGCCTCCTGGCCGATGCCGCTCCCGGCCGACCTGCGCAAGGGCATGGACTCCCCGACCGCCGACATCGCCAACATGGGCGAGCGGATGGGCGGCGGCCTGGTGGCCGGTCTGTTCCTGCAGGAGTTCGTGGGCGAGGGCATCGCCTGGGCGCACCTGGACATCGCGGGCCCGGCCTTCCACGAGGGCGCCCCGTACGGCTACACGCCGAAGGGCGGCACCGGATCGGCGGTCCGCACCCTGGTGAAGCTGGCGGAGCGCACCGCGGCCGGAGACCTCGGCTGAGGTCACCGTCGCCGTACGGCCCCGGGCATACGTCCGGGGCCGTACGTGTTGCATCCACGGCACCGCGGCAGGGGCCGGGCGGGTTTCGCTCTCGACGAAATCCGTACGGCTCTACGCAGCGGTAACCCCCTGGGACGGACGATCATCCGTCCCGGACACGGGCCCCGCGTCCCGCCCGCCGTCGACAAGTGCGAAGATGGGTTCTCGGCAGGACAGGGCCCCCACCACAGGGCCGAATGACAAAAGCGGCCGCACACCAGCCGACCGGCCGGTCACACCCCGATGACGGGGCCCCGGCGTACGGCGCACATGCATGGAGGACGTGACGTGGCGAACGACGCCAGCACCGTTTTCGACCTAGTGATCCTCGGCGGTGGCAGCGGCGGTTATGCCGCGGCCCTGCGCGGAGCGCAGCTGGGCCTGGACGTCGCTCTGATCGAGAAGGGCAAGGTCGGCGGCACCTGCCTGCACAACGGCTGTATCCCCACGAAGGCCCTGCTGCACGCCGGTGAGATCGCGGACCAGGCGCGCGAGGCCGACCAGTTCGGTGTCAAGGCCACCTTCGAGGGCATCGACATGGCGGCCGTCCACAAGTACAAGGACGACGTGATCTCGGGCCTGTACAAGGGTCTGCAGGGTCTCATCGCCTCCCGCAAGGTGCACTACATCGAGGGTGAGGGACGTCTGTCCTCCGCCACCTCGGTGGATGTGAACGGCCAGCGCATTCAGGGCCGCCACGTGCTCCTGGCGACCGGCTCCGTGCCGAAGTCGCTCCCGGGCCTGGAGATCGACGGCAACCGCGTCATCTCCTCGGACCACGCGCTGAAGCTGGACCGCGTGCCGAAGTCGGCGATCGTGCTGGGCGGCGGCGTCATCGGCGTCGAGTTCGCCTCCGCGTGGAAGTCCTTCGGCACCGACGTCACCATCGTCGAGGGCCTGAAGCACCTGGTCCCGGTCGAGGACGAGAACAGCTCGAAGCTTCTTGAGCGCGCTTTCCGCAAGCGCGGCATCAAGTTCAACCTCGGCACCTTCTTCCAGGGTGTCGAGTACACCCAGGACGGCGTCCGGGTGACCCTGGCCGACGGCAAGACCTTCGAGGCGGAGCTGCTCCTCGTCGCGATCGGCCGCGGCCCGGTCTCGCAGGGCCTCGGTTACGAGGAGGCGGGTGTCGCGATGGACCGCGGCTACGTCCTCGTCGACGAGTACATGCAGACCAACGTTCCGACGATCTCGGCCGTGGGCGACCTGGTCCCGACCCTTCAGCTGGCGCACGTCGGCTTCGCCGAGGGCATCCTCGTCGCGGAGCGGCTGGCCGGCATGAAGACCGTTCCGATCGACTACGACGGTGTCCCGAAGGTGACGTACTGCCACCCCGAGGTCGCCTCCGTCGGCATCACCGAGGCCAAGGCCAAGGAGCTCTACGGCGCGGACAAGGTCGTCGCGCTGAAGTACAACCTCGCGGGCAACGGCAAGAGCAAGATCCTGAAGACCGCGGGCGAGATCAAGCTCGTCCAGGTCAAGGACGGTGCCGTGGTCGGCGTCCACATGGTGGGTGACCGTATGGGCGAGCAGGTCGGCGAAGCCCAGCTGATCTACAACTGGGAGGCGCTGCCGGCCGAGGTCGCGCAGCTCATCCACGCCCACCCGACGCAGAACGAGGCGATGGGCGAGGCGCACCTGGCCCTCGCCGGCAAGCCGCTGCACTCCCACGACTGATCAGTCGACCGGGCGCGACGACCGACCACTTCCGCATTTTCGTTAGGAGCAACTGAAACCATGTCGGTTTCCGTAACCCTTCCGGCGCTCGGCGAGAGCGTCACCGAGGGCACTGTCACCCGCTGGCTGAAGGCCGAGGGCGAGCGCGTCGAGGCCGACGAGCCGCTGCTGGAGGTGTCGACCGACAAGGTCGACACCGAGATCCCGGCTCCCGCCTCGGGCATTCTGGCCTCCATCAAGGTCGCCGAGGACGAGACCGTCGAGGTCGGCGCCGAGCTGGCCGTCATCGACGACGGCACCGGCGCCCCCGCGGCCCAGGCCGCCCCGGCCGCCGAGCCCGCCGCCGTGCCGGCCCCGGCCGCCACCGAGGCGCCGACCGCCCCGTCGACCGAGACCGCGGCCCCGGCCGAGGCCCCGACCGCCGAGGCCACGACCGGCGCCTCCTCTGCCGCCGGCACCGACGTCACCCTTCCGGCGCTCGGCGAGAGCGTCACCGAGGGCACCGTCACCCGCTGGCTGAAGGAGGTCGGCGAGGAGGTCACGGAGGACGAGCCCCTCCTCGAGGTCTCCACGGACAAGGTCGACACCGAGATCCCGGCCCCGGTCTCCGGCGTGCTGCTGGAGATCGTCGTCGGCGAGGACGAGACCGCGGAGGTCGGCGCCAAGCTGGCCGTCATCGGTGCTCCCGGCGCCGCCCCGGCCGCTGCCGCCCCCGCCGCTGCCCCGGCTCCGGCTGCTGCTCCGGCTCCGGCTCCGGCTGCTGCCCCGGCCGCTCCGGCCGCTGCCCCGGCCGCTCCGGCTCCGGCCCCTGCTGCTGCCCCGGCTCCCGCCGCCGCCCCGGCTGCTCCGGCTCCGGCCGCGCCCGCCGCTCCGGCGCCCGTGGCTGCCGCTCCGGCTGCTCCGGCTCCCGCTCCGGTCACCCCGGCCCCGGCCGCTCCGGCCGCGACCTCCGGTGACGACGGCGCGTACGTCACGCCGCTGGTCCGCAAGCTCGCCGCCGAGAACGGCGTCGACCTGGGCGCGGTCAAGGGCACCGGCGTCGGTGGCCGTATCCGCAAGCAGGACGTCGTCGCCGCCGCGGAGGCCGCCAAGGCCGCCGCTGCCGCCCCGGCTCCGGCCGCCGCTGCTCCGGCCGCCGCCTCCAAGGCGCCGAAGCTCGAGGTGTCCCCGCTGCGCGGTCAGACGGTCAAGATGACCCGCATGCGCAAGGTCATCGGCGACAACATGATGAAGGCGCTGCACTCGCAGGCCCAGCTGACCTCGGTCGTCGAGGTCGACGTCACGAAGCTGATGAAGCTGCGCAACAAGGCGAAGGACGCGTTCGCGGCCCGTGAGGGCGTCAAGCTCTCGCCGATGCCGTTCTACGTGAAGGCCGCCGCCCAGGCGCTGAAGGCCCACCCGGTCGTCAACGCCCGGATCAACGAGGACGAGGGCACGATCACGTACTTCGACTCGGAGAACATCGGCATCGCCGTGGACGCCGAGAAGGGCCTGATGACCCCGGTCATCAAGGGCGCGGGCGACCTCAACCTCGCCGGCATCTCGAAGAAGACCGCCGAGCTGGCCGGCAAGGCCCGCGGTGGCGGCCTGACGCCGGACGACATGTCCGGCGCCACCTTCACCATCAGCAACACCGGTTCGCGCGGTGCGCTGTTCGACACCGTCATCGTGCCGCCGAACCAGGCAGCCATCCTGGGCATCGGTGCCACCGTCAAGCGTCCGGCGGTCATCGAGACCGCCGAGGGCACCGTCATCGGCGTCCGCGACATGACGTACCTCTCGCTCTCCTACGACCACCGTCTGGTGGACGGCGCCGACGCCGCCCGCTACCTGACCGCGGTCAAGGCGATCCTGGAGGCCGGTGAGTTCGAGGTCGAGCTCGGCCTCTGAGCACCACGGTTGTAACCAGCCTCACCAGCGGCGCCCCCGTCCGGACCACTCCCGGGCGGGGGCGCCGCCGTATTGTCTAGACACCACCGGTCGCCCACGGCAGCCGTGTTGGTGCAGGCAGCACCGGTTTGCCCCGAAGGAGCCCCTCATGACCCCGCCCGTCGTCCACTCGCTGCGCGAACAGATCCGCGAGCACATCGTGGACGGGATCGTCAGCGGGCGCTGGAAGCCGGGTGAGCGGATCGTGGAGCGGCGCATCGCCACCGAGCTGGAGGTCAGCCAGACCCCCGTGCGCGAGGCGCTGCGTGAGCTGGAGACGCTCCGGCTGATCGAGTCGGCCCCCAACAAGGGCGTACGGGTCCGCAACCTCACCGCCGCCGACCTGGAGGAGAGCTACCCGGTACGGGCGGGCCTGGAGCAGATCGCCGCCGAGCTGGCGGCCCCCGGGCTCGGCGAGGACTGCTCGCTGCTCGCCCCGCACGTGGCGGCGCTGTACGAGGCGGACCGGCTGGCCGACGGCGAGGCGCAGGTGCGCCACACGGTCGGGTTCCACCGGGAGATGGTCCGGGCGGCCGGCAACGCGGTCCTGCTGCACACCTGGGAGGGGCTGGGCATCGAGGTGTTCACGGCGCTCTCGATCCGCTGGCTGGGCACGGTGCAGAAGTCGTACGCCGAGGAGCACGAGGCGCTCATCGAGGCGTTCCTGCGGAAGGACCCGGACATCGGGGTACTGGTCAAGGCCCACGTCCTCGGCTGCGCTCCGCGCGCGTGAAGGCGAGTACGCGGGCTGCCTGAGCGAGGCGCGCACCGCCCACCGGACGCAGACGCGCTTGAGGTCGTCGCGGACCGCGGTGCGCATGTGTCGCATGTGGCGCTCGACTGCGCAGGCGAGCGCCCCTTTTCACCCATTAAATCCCGTCACTCCGTGCCCCGTTTCGCGGCACCCCATGCCACTTTCTTCATATCGAGAAGTTTTGCCTTTCATCCTTTGATCGATCATCGATCGGAGCCTTACAGTTCACTCCGCGGGCCCACCGGCCCCATCGCCCTGTCCTGCCAGTCAGGGACTTCTCCACCCCCCTCCTCACCGGAAGGCGGCGATCATGACCGACCCCGTAGGAAAGCTTCCGAGCGAGCTCGACCAGCTCCCGGACCGCGACCCGGAGGAGACCGCTGAATGGGCGGCCTCCCTGGATGCCGCCACCAAGGCCGCGGGCCCGCACCGTGCCGCGTATCTGATGCGCCGCTCGCTCCAGCACGCCGAGGGCGCCGGTCTCGCGCTGCCCAAGCTGCTGGAGACCGATTACGTCAACTCCATCCCCACCGCCGCGGAGCCCGCCTTCGACGGCGACCTGGAGATGGAATCGAAGATCACCGCGTGGAACCGCTGGAACGCGGCCGCGATGGTGACCCGTGGCTCCCGCTTCGGCGTCGGCGGCCACATCGCCACCTTCGCCTCGGCGGCCTGGCTGTACGAGACCGGCTTCAACCACTTCTTCCGCGGCAAGGAGGGGGACGGCTCCGGCGACCAGCTCTACATCCAGGGCCACGCCTCCCCCGGCATCTACGCCCGCGCCTTCCTGGACGGCCGGCTCAGCGAGCAGCAGCTCGACAACTTCCGCCAGGAGGCGGGCGGCGACGGTCTGCCGTCCTACCCGCACCCGCGGCGGCTGCCCTGGCTGTGGGAGTTCCCCACCGTGTCGATGGGCCTCGGCCCGCTCTCGGCGATCTACCAGGCGCGCTTCAACCGCTACCTGACCAACCGCAGCATCAAGGACACGTCGAACTCGCACGTCTGGGCCTTCCTGGGCGACGGCGAGATGGACGAGCCCGAGTCGACCGCCGCCCTCGCCCTCGCGGCGCGTGAGCAGCTCGACAACCTGACCTTCGTCATCAACTGCAACCTGCAGCGCCTCGACGGTCCGGTCCGCGCCAACTTCCGCGTCGTGCAGGAGCTGGAGGGCGCCTTCCGCGGCGCCGGCTGGAACGTCGTCAAGACGCTCTGGGGCACCGCCTGGGACGAGCTCTTCCAGCTCGACACCACGGGTGCGCTGGTGCGCCGGCTCCGCGAGGTCCCGGACGCGCAGTTCCAGACGTACGCCACCCGCGACGTCGCCTACATCCGCCAGCACTTCTTCGGCGCCGAGCCCGCGCTCGCCGAGCTGGCGAAGCTGCTCACCGACGCGAAGATCGCCGAGTGCTTCCACTCCTCGCGCGGCGGCCACGAGGCACGCAAGGTGTACGCGGCCTACCGGGCGGCGCTCGCGCACAAGGGTGCGCCGACGGTGATCCTGGCGCAGACGGTGAAGGGCTACACGCTCGGCCCGGGCTTCGAGTCGCGCAACGCCAACCACCAGATGAAGAAGCTGGACGGCAAGCAGTTCCGCGCCATGCGCGACCTGCTGGAGCTGCCGATCCCGGACTCGAAGCTGGACGAGGGCCTGGTGCCGTACGGTCACCCGGGCGCCGACTCCCCCGAGGTCCGCTACCTCCAGGAGCGCCGTGCCGCCCTCGGCGGCCCCGCCCCGGCCCGTCGGGTGCACGCGGTGGCGCTGCCGCAGCCCGAGGAGCGCGCGTTCGCCGCGCTGAAGAAGGGCTCCGGCAAACAGGAACTGGCCACCACGATGGCGTTCGTCCGCCTGGCCAAGGACCTGATGCGGGACAAGGAGACCGGCAAGCGCTGGGTCCCGATCGTCCCCGACGAGGCCCGCACCTTCGGCATGGAGGCGCTGTTCCCGTCGGCCGGCATCTACTCGCCGCTGGGGCAGACGTACGACCCGGTCGACCGCGACCAGCTGATGTACTACAAGGAAGCCAAGGACGGCCAGGTCCTCAACGAGGGCATCACCGAGGCCGGCGCGATGGCCGACTTCATCGCCGCGTCCACGTCGTACGCGACGCACGGCGAGCCGATGATCCCGTTCTACATCTTCTACTCGATGTTCGGCTGGCAGCGCACGGGCGACCAGTTCTGGCAGCTCGGCGACCAGCTCGGCCGCGGCTTCGTGGTCGGCGCCACGGCGGGCCGTACGACGCTGACGGGCGAGGGCCTCCAGCACGCGGACGGCCACTCGCACCTGATCGCGTCCACGAACCCGGCGTCGCTCAACTACGACCCGGCGTTCGCGTACGAGATCGCGGTGATCGTCCAGGACGGTCTGCGCCGGATGTACGGCCCCGACGCCGAGAACGTCTTCTACTACCTGACGGTCTACAACGAGCCGAAGCCGCAGCCCGCGATGCCGGAAGGCGTCGAGGAGGGCATCCTCAAGGGCCTCTACCGCTTCAAGGAGGGCACGCCCGCGAAGGCGGACGCCCCCCGCATGCAGCTGATGGCCTCCGGTACGGCGATCCACTGGGCCCTGGAGGCCCAGGAGCTGCTGGCCGCGGACTGGGGTGTCACGGCCGACGTCTGGTCCGCGACCTCGTGGGGCGAGCTGCGCCGCGACGCGCTGGAGTGCGACGAGGCGCTGCTCCGCGGTGAGCTGCGGGTGCCGTACGTGACCCAGGCGCTGGAAGGCGCACCGGGTCCGGTCCTCGCGGTCAGCGACTGGATGCGCGCGGTGCCGGACCAGATCAGCCAGTGGGTGGAGCAGGACTGGTCCTCGCTCGGCACGGACGGCTTCGGCATCTCCGACACCCGTGAGGCGGCCCGCCGCCACTTCGGCGTCGACGCGCAGTCGGTCACGGTCGCGGCCCTGGCCCAGCTGGCGCGGCGCGGCGAGGTGCCGGCGTCCGTGGTCAAGGAGGCCCGCGAGCGGTACGGGCTCTGACAGCCGCGGAGGACGGGGCGCGGGGCAGACCGCCCGCGCCCCGTCCTCCGCGCGTCTGCCCCGGTCCGGGCGGAGGCCTTTTGTCCTCAATCGCCGGACGGGCTTGATTTGCCCGCCGGCGCGCGCTGCGGTACGGCTGCTTGCGCCCCGGCCCGGAGGGCCTCCGGGCCGGTCCGGTGCGGGGTTCTTGTCCTCAATCGCCGGACGGGCTTGGTTTTGCCTGCCCGAGCGCTGTCGTGTGCGGCTGCTTGCCCACTGCCCCGGTCACGTAATTCCCGGCCCGCTCCGACTCAGGCTTTGTCCTCAATCGCCGGACGGGCTTGGTTTTGCCTGCCCAAGCGCTGTCGTTTGCGGCTGCTTGCCGACAGCCGGTCCGGTCCGGCGGACATTCCCAGCCCGGTGCGGGCGCACTGTTCAATGCCGGCGGGCGGGCAATTCAAGCCCGTCCGGCGATTGAGGACATCTTTGAGCCCGGCCAGCGTTTGAGGCCACCTTTCGAGCCCGGCCGGCGTTTGAGGCCACGCCCCAGCACGGCCGGCGATTGAGGCCACGCCCCAGCACGGCCGGCGATTGAGGCCACACCCCAGCCCGGCCGGCGATTGAGGCCTCACCCGGCAGGCGGGGGGCCACCGGCCCCCGGGGCGGGGCGACCGCGGCCACAATGGCCGCATGCGTGCTGCCCGGCTCATCAGAATGGTGCTGCTCCTGCAGTCCCGGCCCGCCATGACCGCCGCCGAGCTCGCCCGCGAGCTGGAGGTGTCCGAGCGGACCGTCACCCGGGATGCCCAGGCCTTGTCCGAGGCCGGGGTCCCCGTCTACGCGGAGCGGGGGCGGGCCGGTGGGTATCGGCTCGTCGGGGGTTACCGCACCGGGCTCACCGGGCTCGCCCGTGACGAGGCCGAGGCCCTCTTCCTCTCCGGCCTCCCCTCCGCGCTGCGCGAGATGGGCCTGGAGGACGCCGCCTCCGCCGCCCGGCTGAAGGTGTCGGCGGCTCTGCTCCCCTCCCTCCGGAACGCCTCCGCCAGCGCTTCCCGGCGCTTCCATCTGGACGCGCCCGGCTGGTACCAGGAACCCGCCACCCCTCCGCTCCTGCCCGCCGTGGCCGAGGCGGTGTGGGATGACCGAACCGTCCACGCCCGCTACCGCCGGGCCGGCCAGGACGCCGAGGCGGAGCGCGAGCTGGCACCGTACGGACTCGTGCTGAAGGCCGGGGTCTGGTACCTCTGCGCACGCGCCGAGGACGACTTCCGGGTGTACCGGCTCGACCGCTTCACGGCGGTGACCGTGTCCGACACCCGGTTCGTCCGGGACGAGAGCTTCGACCTGCCCGCCTTCTGGGACGAGCGCGCCGCCCAGTTCGCCCGGTCGATCCTGCGGACGGAGGTGACGCTGCGGCTCTCGGAGACGGCCGTGCGCCGGCTGCCGCACGCCGTGGACCGCGTCGCCGCCCGGAACGCCCTGGAGGCCGCCGGACCGCCCGGCGCCGACGGGTGGGTCACGGTCACCCTGCCCGTGGAGTCCCTGGACGTCGCATACGGTCAGCTGCTCGCCCTGGGACCGGAGTTGGAGGTCCTCGCACCGGCCGCCCTGCGCGACAGGTTCGCGGCGGCCGCCCAAGCGCTGCACGCGCTTTATGTGAGGCCGTAAGGCTTCTTTTCGGTGTCTGAGCGTGCATCGCCCGCTGCCAGGGCAGATGCTGGAGCGGTGATGGACGAGACGGAATTCTGGGAGCTCATCGACCGTACCCGCGAGGACGCCGACGGCGACCCCGAGGACCATGCCGACCTGCTCGTCGAACGGCTGGTGCAGCTCGATCCCGATTCCGTGCTGGACTTCGCCCGGCACTTCGAGGCCCGCTACAACCGGGCGTACCGCTGGGACCTGTGGGGTGCCGCGAGCGTGCTGCTCGGCGGGGCGAGCGACGACGCCTTCGACTACTTCCGCTGCTGGCTGATCGGCCAGGGCCGGGAGATCTTCGAGGGCTCGGTGCACGATCCGGACAGTCTGGCCGAACTCCTCGAGGACTTCGACGAGGAGCTCGACGGGGACGCCGAGGAGCTGGGTTACGCCGCCGACGAGGCGTACGAGCAGCTCACCGGCGTCGTCGCGCCGGATCTCGGGCTGCCGCCCCAGGCCGCCGAGCCGGAGGGCACCCCGTTGGACTTCGAGGACGACGCGGCACTCGCGGCGCGGCTGCCCGCCCTGTGGGAGCGGTTCGGCGCCGAGTGAGGTGCGGGCCGGGCCGCGCCCGGTCACGGGCTGAGCGGCCGGCCCATCAGCACGTCGTCCACGTAACGCCCGCCCAGGAAGAACTCGCCGGGCAGCACGCCCTCGACGGTGAACCCCTCCGCCTCGTACAGCGCACGGGCGGGCGCGTTGTGGCCCAGCACCCGCAGGGTGATCCGGTTCGCCCCCTGGCCGCGTGCCGCCGTGCAGGCCGCGCGGATCAGTGTGCGGCCCATGCCGCGGCCCCGGGCCCAGCCGGCCACGGCGAGGCCCTGTATCTGCCGGACGTGTGCGTTGCAGGCGAGCGGGGTGGGCGGCACGATGCGGATGTAGCCGGCGACGACCGTCTCGCCCGCCGGGTTCACCGCCTCGGCCACCAGGACGCCCTGGGGCTGGTGCCGGTCGTCGAAGAACGGCCCGTACGGCGGCTGCGGAGGAGCCGTCACGGCGTGCAGCGTCGACCAGGTGCTCCGGTCGAGCTCCGCGAGAGCGGGGCCGTCGTCGAGGGCGGCAGGTCGGACGGACGGGGCGGGCTGGGTGAAGGACTCGGCCATGGGCGTCACTGTGCCACGCGCCGTCGGCGGCCCATGGGGCAGGATGGGGCCCATGCCGCACTCCCGTATCGCCGTCACCGGATCGACCGGACTCATCGGAGCGGCGCTGGTGCGCTCGCTGCGCGCCGACGGGCACGAGGTGGTCCGGCTGGTCCGGCGCCCGGCGCGGACCGGCGACGAGGTGGAGTGGGACCCCAAGCGGGGTTACGTGGACGTGGCCGGTCTTGTGGGCTGCGACGCCGTCGTCCATCTCGCCGGGGCGGGCGTCGGCGACCACCGCTGGACCGAGGCGTACAAGCGGGAGATCAGGGAGAGCCGGGTGCTCGGCACCGCGGCGATCGCCGAGGCCGTCGCCTCGCTGGACGTACCGCCGAAGGTGCTGCTGTCCGGGTCCGCGATCGGTTTCTACGGTGACACCGGGGACCGCGCGGTCGACGAGGACGCGCCGCCCGGCGACGGGTTCCTGCCCTCGGTGTGCGTGGAGTGGGAGGAAGCCACGGCCGCCGCGGAGGAGGCCGGTGTACGGACCGTGCACGCGCGCACCGGACTGGTCGTCGCCCGTCAGGGCGGTGCCTGGGGCCGCCTCTTCCCGCTGTTCCGCGCGGGGCTCGGCGGGCGGCTCGGCCACGGCCGGCAGTACTGGAGCTTCATCGCGCTGCACGACGAGATCGCGGCACTGCGGCACATCCTGGACACCCCGGAGCTGTCGGGGCCGGTGAATCTGACCGGGCCGGCCCCGGTCACCAACGGCGAGGTGACGGCGGCGATGGGCCGGGTGCTGCGCCGGCCCACCCTGCTCACCGTTCCGGCGCCGGCGCTGCGGATCGCCCTGGGCGACTTCTCCGAGGACGTGCTCGGCAGTCAGCGGGTGCTGCCCGGACGGCTAATGGACTCGGGGTTCGCCTTCGCCTTCCCCGGAATCGACGCCGCCATCCGGGCCGCTCTGCGCTGACCTCGCTCCAAGTACCGCCGGCGGCCGCCCCGTTCGGACGGGCGTGCGACCCCGTGCACCGGTGCCCCGGTCCGCGCGCGACTGCACGCGATCCCGCCTCCCTCCTAGCCTCATGCCGAACTCGCGCATTCCGGTGGCCTGTTGAGGGCAAGAGCCTCCCACCAGTTGCGCCGACTCGGGGAGGGGCACGTGCTCAGCACGGCACACCACGCGGACGTCGTCATCATCGGGGCCGGGATCGCCGGCCTGTCAGCGGCCCACCGGCTGATCAGTGCGGGAGTGAGCGTCAGCGTCCTGGAAGCCGGCCCCCGGGCCGGCGGCCGGATGATGACCGACGAGGTGGACGGGTTCCGGCTCGACCGCATAGGGCCGCTTCTCAACACCTCGTACCAGGAGCTGTCCACGACGCCCGGACTCGACGGGCTCGTCCTGCGGGACTTCGATCCCGGCGTCCTCGTCCACAGCGAGGGCCGCCGCTACCGGACGGGGGAGATCCGCCGGCACCGGAACGGTGGGGTACGCGGCCCCCGGGGCTCACGTAGCGCACGGGGCGCATTCAAGGCAGCGCGCGCCCTCGCGAGCGCCCCCCGGGCGCCTCTGGCCGGAAGCCTCACCGGGGCCATGGGCGGGGCGATCGACCAGGCGCGGCTCGGCGTGGCCCTGGCCCGGCTCGCGGCCACCCCGCGGGACCGCATCCTGGCCCGGCCCGAACGGGCCGCGCTCGACGCCCTGTCCGGCCGCGGCCTGTCCACCCGGACGCTCAACGGATTCGTACGCCCCCTGCTCACGGCACTGCTCAGCGACCCGGCGCTCACCACGTCGAGCCGGTGCGCCGATCTCGCGCTGCACGACTACGCGAGCGGCAGGCTCTGCGTACCGTCGGGGGGTTCGGCGACGCTGCCCGACCTGCTCGCCGCCGCGCTGCCCCCCGGCACCGTGAGAACCGGCGTGCACGTCACGGCGGCCGACATCACCTCGGTGCGCACCAAGGAACACGGCGAACTGGGCTGCCGCTCCCTGCTGCTGGCGACCGGCGCGAGCGCCGCGGCCGAGCTGCTGCCCGGTCTGCGCGTACCGCCCTTCCACTCGGTGACGGTGCTCCACCACACCGCCCCCGCTCCCCCGCCGGCCGGCGCCTCGCTGCTGCTGGACGCCGACCGCTCGGGTCCGGTCGCGCACACCGCGGTGATGAGCGAGGTCGACCCGGCCCGCGCCCCGCACGGCCGGGTCCTGATCAGCTCGACGGTGCTCGGCACCCCGCCGCCCGATCTGGACCGCACGGTCCGCGCACACCTCGCGGCGCTCTACGGGACGCCCACCGGCGACTGGGAGCTGCTGGCCGCCCACCACGACCCGGAGGCGGTGCCCGCGATGCCGCCCCCGCACGACCCGCGGCGCCCGGTGCGGCTCCTCGCCGGCTTGTACGTGTGCGGCGACCACCGCGACACCGGCTCGGTGCGGGGAGCCCTGTCCTCCGGCCGGCGCGCGGCCGGGGCGATCCTCACCGACCTCGGCGTGCGACCGGCGTCCGCGAACACCGCGGTCCTCCCGGAGGCGGCCTGAGGGCACTCGTCACCCCAGCGCGGCCACCCGCTCGCGGTAGCCGCGGACCGCTGCCGCGTCACGGAAGGGCTCGAGGCGCCGCTCGAAGTCCCCTACGTACTCCGTGGCGCGTACCGACCGCATCTCGGCGGCCTGCTGCGCGGCCTCGGCGCCCAGCCGGCAGGCCTGGTCGAGCTCACCGAGCCCGAGCCGGGCGGAGGCGAGGACCACCCGGCAGAACAGCCGGCTGCGGACGTAGGCGGGGGCGCGCAGCTGGAGCGAGCGCTCCGCGTGCTGGGCGGCGGCCCGGTACTGCTGGAGGTCGCGGTGGCAGTGGGCGGACTCGTCGGCGAGCTGGGCCTCGTCGAAGGAGCGCGCCCAGTGCGGCACCTCGTCGCCGGGGCGGGAGGCCTCCAGCGCGCGTTCGGCCCGCGCCAGCGAGGCGGCGCAGGCCTTGGACTCGCCGAGGACCCCGTGTCCGCGTGCCTCGACCGCGTGCAGCAGGGCCAGGACGGCGTGGGGCGCGGCGGAGCCGACGCCCTGCTGCGCCACCCGCGCCAGTTGCACCGCCTCCCGGCCGTGCGCGAGGTAGACGGCCTGCCGGCTCATGGTGATCAGGACGAAGCTGCCGTAGGCCCGGTCGCCGGCGGCCTGCGCCAGCCGCAGGGCCTGGACGAAATAGCGCTGGGCGAGCCCGTGGGCCGCGATGTCGTACGATGTCCAGCCGGCGAGCCGGGTCAGATCGGCGGCGGCCGCGAAGAGCCGCCGCCCGGTGGCCTCCCCGTACGTCCCGCGGAGCATCGGCTCCGCCTCGTGTTCCAGGTACCGGACGAGTGCCTGCCTGGCGTGACCGCCGCCGTAGGCGTTGTCCAGGGTGCGGAAGAGCTCGGCGACCGAGCGCAGGGCGGCGACGTCCCCGCTGCCGACCTTCTGCCCGGAGCCCCGTTCCGACTGCCGCTGCCGGGGGACGCCGGGGGCCCCGGGCCCGAGGGCGGCCGGGGATCCGCCCGGCACGTGCGGCCCGGCGGGCCGGGACGGTGTGGGGCCGCGCAGGCCGTGGCGGGTGCCCGGCCCAGGGACGCCGGCCTGCTCCGGCACCCCGGCGACGAGCCCGCCGCCGGGCCCGGTGAGGGCACTGCCGCCGCCGTGCTGCCCGTGCGCCGCGCTGCCGTACGTCCCGGGGGCGGCGGGCACCGTTCGCGGCCCGGCGTGCGCCGGGGCGGCCCCGTGCACCCGCCCGCCGGTGACCGCGGCGGCCTCGCCGGTCCGGCCCACCCACTCGTCGGCCCGCCCGATCAGCCAGTCCCGGCTGGGGACGACCAGGCCCGCCGGGGTGAAGGCGATCTTCCGCAGCTCGGCATGGCTGCCGGAGTCCTTGCGCCACAGTCCGCTGACGATGTCGACCGCCTCGGCGGGCGTGGCCGCGAACTCCAGCCCGGCGTAGACGGGCGCGCAGGCGTCCAGGCCGAGGTCCTGTGCGGAGAGCCGGCGGCCGAGCCGTCTGGTGAAGACCTCGGCGATCAGCGCGGGTGTGGTGCCTCTGGGCTGCTGGCCGCGCAGCCAGCGGGTCACGGAGGTCTTGTCGTACCGCAGGTCGAGGCCGTGCTCGAGACCGAGCTGGTCCACGCGGCGGGCGAGGCCGGCGTTGGAGAACCCGGCCTCGGTGATGAGCGAGGCGAGTCGGCGGTTGGGGGTGCGCTGCGGAGGTCGTTCCGACATCAGCTGTACGGTCTCCTGCCTTCGGGGCCGGGCGGGCAGCCCTGAGGGCCTGCTCTGAGGATTCCCCGCGAGGTCACCGTGGCCGGGGGAACGGCGCGAATTTAGCCGCCTCCGGGACAGCCCCGGCCACTCTCGCTTCACATTCATCCGATCGTGTGAGGATTGAGGGCGGCGCTGACGGGACCCACCTGCCCGGCCCGCACTCCGGCACCGGTCGTACAGTGGCGGGAGGCGCGATTCGGTGCATGGCGACGCGATGACGGGACACCCCCGGCCCCCGGCACCATGAGGAGAGAGGCTGCTGTCGTGACTGAGCTTCGGTTCGTCCGTCTGGGATTCGGCGAGAACGCCGTCGACTACCAGGAGGCATGGCAGAAGCAGCGCGAGGTGCACGCGGCACGGTTCGAGGACACCGTCCCCGACACCTGCCTGCTGTTGGAGCACCCGCCCGTCTACACGGCCGGCCGGCGCACCGCCGACAGTGAGCGTCCGCTGGACGGCACCCCGGTCATCGACGTGGACCGCGGCGGCAAGATCACCTGGCACGGTCCGGGCCAGCTGGTCGGCTACCCGATCCAGAAGCTGCCACGCCCCGTGGACGTCGTCGCGCACGTCCGCCGGCTGGAGGAGGCGCTGATCCGTACGGCCGCCGAGTTCGGCGTGGAGACCAGCCGGGTCGAGGGCCGCAGCGGCGTCTGGGTCCTGGGCGACCCGGTCGAGCAGCGCCCGGCGATCGGCGGGCTCTCGCTCGACTTCGACCCGCGGCTGCAGGACGAGGAGTTCGACGCCCGCCTCAACGGCCCCGAGTACGCCCCGTCCAACGCCGGCCAGCGCCGCGAGGACCGCAAGCTCGCCGCGATCGGCATCCGGGTCGCCAAGGGCGTCACCATGCACGGCTTCGCCCTCAACGTGAACCCGGACAACACCTCGTTCGACCGGATCGTGCCGTGCGGCATCCGCGACGCGGGCGTCACCTCGCTCGCGTACGAACTGGGCCGCGACCTCACCATCGCCGAGGTGCTCCCGGTCATCGAGAAGCACCTGAGGGACATCCTGGAGAACGCCGAGCTCGCGCCCCGCACGATCGAGCGCAAGGACGAGGCCGTGGCCACGGCCTGACTCTCGGAGCAGCCCTCCGGGAATAGGCCCTGTCGGCCAGAGGTTGGGCAGACGTAAAGCCGTTTGAACAACGGGCGTACCCTGGTGTTCGCCGAAGAATCCAATGCAGCGAAAGCAAAGGGGAGTGCCGGAGTGTCCGCTGTCGCACCCGACGGGCGCAAGATGCTGCGCCTCGAGGTCCGGAACAGCCAGACCCCCATCGAGCGCAAGCCCGAGTGGATCAAAACCCGGGCGAAGATGGGCCCCGAGTACAACCAGCTGCAGAAACTCGTGAAGAGCGAGGGTCTGCACACGGTGTGCCAGGAGGCCGGCTGCCCCAACATCTTCGAGTGCTGGGAGGACCGGGAGGCCACGTTCCTCATCGGTGGCGACCAGTGCACCCGGCGCTGTGACTTCTGTCAGATCGATACGGGCAAGCCGCAGGCGCTGGACCGGGACGAGCCCCGCCGCGTCGGCGAGTCGGTCGTCACGATGGACCTGAACTACGCCACCATCACGGGCGTCGCGCGCGACGACCTGGAGGACGGCGGCGCCTGGCTGTACGCCGAGACCGTGCGCCAGATCCACGCGCAGACGGCGGGGCGGGAGGGCGGCCACACCAAGGTCGAGCTGCTGATCCCCGACTTCAACGCGGAGCCCGAGCAGCTCGCCGAGGTCTTCGCCTCGCGCCCCGAGGTGCTCGGCCACAACGTCGAGACGGTGCCGCGGATCTTCAAGCGGATCCGCCCCGGCTTCCGTTACGAGCGCTCCCTGGAGGTCATCACCCGCGCCCGTGAGGCCGGTCTGATCACCAAGTCCAACCTGATCCTCGGCATGGGCGAGACCCGCGAGGAAGTCAGCCAGGCACTGAGGGACCTGCACGACGCGGGCTGCGAGCTCATCACGATCACCCAGTACCTCCGGCCGACCCCGCGCCACCACCCGGTCGAGCGCTGGGTGAAGCCGCACGAGTTCGTGGAGCTCCAGGAGGAGGCCGAGGCGATCGGCTACTCCGGTGTGATGTCCGGACCGCTGGTCCGCTCCTCGTACCGCGCGGGCCGGCTGTTCCAGCAGGCGATGGAGCGGCGCGGCGCGGCAGCCCAGGCACCGACCGCGTAACAGGCTCCGTGTGAATCCGGGCACAAGAAGCTACTGAACAGTAATGGCTGAATCGGCGCGGCCCATCCCCTCCTCGCAGGTCCGAGGCGCGGATGGGCCGCGTCGGCGTGCGCGGCACCGATTTCAAGGTTTCATTGGTGTTTGACCGCCAGGTCATGCGCTGGTAACACCAAGCAGTGACCCTGGATACACGCGGCGCGGTGGCTCTCGCGGGCCGCTGTCGCCCCGCGTCCCGTATCCAGTCCGCGCAGCACACACCGCCCGCCGGGCACCGACCGGTGAGCGCATCCGTTCCGAGGGGACTTCCACGATGCAGGCCGTGCAGGTACGCGCCACCGCCCTCCCGTCCGTCACCGATGCCCTCCGCGCCGTCGAGTCGCTGCTGCTGAGCAGCGGCCAGCGCACCGCCCGCCGTAACGCCTGGACCGCCGTCCTCGAGGACCGCCGCCGGGCCAAGGACCGGGTCGAGTCCGAGTACGTACTGGAGGCCGTGGCCGACCACCGTTCCTAGGCCACGTAAACTTCATTGCATGGCGAGGAAGGCAGAATCCACTGAAGGCGCGGACAGCGCCGAGAACGCGGGGCGACTCAAGCAGATCGCCCTGACCTACAAGATGACCAGGCGGACCGACTCCAAGATCGGTCTTGTCGTCGCGGGTGTGGGAATCGTCACCTTCGGTGTCCTCCTCGCGATCGGTTTCTTGATCGACCACCCGATCTACCTGGGCATCCTGGGCTTCGTGCTCGCCCTCCTCGCGATGGCGATCGTCTTCGGGCGGCGCGCCGAGCGGGCGGCCTTCGGGCAGATGGAGGGACAGCCCGGCGCCGCGGCGGCCGTGCTGGACCGGGTGGGCCGTGGCTGGACCACGACGCCGGCGGTCGCGATGAACCGCAGCCAGGACGTCGTCCACCGTGCCGTGGGCAAGGCGGGCATCGTGCTGGTGGCCGAGGGGAACCCGAACCGGGTGAAGTCCCTGCTCGCGGCCGAGAAGAAGAAGATGGCCCGCATCGTGGTCGACGTACCCGTGCACGACATCATGGTCGGCAACGGCGAGGGTCAGGTGCCGCTCAAGAAGGTGCGCACCACGATGCTGAAGCTGCCGCGCGTCCTGACCGGCCCGCAGGTGACGGCCGCCAACGACCGGCTGCGCGCCATGGGGGACCTCATGAGCAATATGCCCTTGCCGAAGGGACCTATGCCCAAGGGCGCGCGGATGCCACGCGGCGGAAAGATGCGCTGAGGCGGAGAACGTACGAAGAGGGCGGGCCGTGAACCACGTGGTTCACGGCCCGCCCTCTTTCTGCGTGTACGGCTCAGATACGGACCTGCACGGCGCGGGCCAGCCGGTCGTGGAGTCCGCGGCCGTCCCGGTCCCAGACCAGGGCGGGGATCACCAGGCACAGCAGCACGCTGCGCACGAGCACACGGCCGAAGCCCAGACGCCCGCCGTCCTCGGCGACGACCCTGATGCCCATCAGGCGCTTGCCGGGCGTGCAGCCGATGGTGCCGACGGTGAGCACACTCAGTACGAGGAAGACGCCGAGCGCCCAGTTGCCCGTCGCCTGCTGGTCACCGCGAGCGAACAGCCCGTATGCGATCAGCATGCACAGGGCCCAGTCGATGAAGATCGCGCCGAAGCGCCGCCCGAGCGGCGCAATGGCCCCGGGTCCCTGCTCGGGAAGCCCGAGCCGCTTGCCCCGGTACCCGAAGTCGGCGCCCATGGCCTCGGCGGCCGCGCGCGGCCCTGAGAGCCACGATCCGATTGCTTGCCTGTTGTCCACCCGACCACGGTACTGCGCCCGCCTCCGGCCCCTGGCGGGCGGGGCGGGGACGGACCGGGACACCGCACCGAAACCGGGCCGGAACGCGCGCGGAACGAGCCGTTCCCACGGTCCTGAGGCGCTCACCGCGCCCGGCCCGGTTAACTTCCGCGAAACAAATGGGTCATGCTTGAGAAATCCGGTCTGCCTATGGTCGGGTCCAGCGTGTGCCACCGCACTGGCCACACAACGAGCTGCAACCCCGTCCCTCCCGGGCCGGGAGTAGGAGGAGTTGGATGTTCCAGAACGCCGACGACGTGAAGAAGTACATCGCCGACGAAGACGTCAAGTTCATCGACGTCCGGTTCTGCGACCTGCCCGGTGTGATGCAGCACTTCACCATCCCGGCGGCGGTCTTCGACCCGACCGAGGAGCTCGCCTTCGACGGTTCCTCGATCCGCGGCTTCCAGGCCATCCACGAGTCCGACATGGCGCTGCGCGCCGACCTGTCGACGGCCCGTGTCGACCCGTTCCGCCGCGACAAGACCGTCAACATCAACTTCTTCATCCACGACCCGATCACGGGCGAGCAGTACAGTCGTGACCCGCGGAACGTGGCCAAGAAGGCCGAGGCGTACCTCGCCTCCACCGGCTTCGCCGACACCGCGTACTTCGGCCCCGAGGCCGAGTTCTACGTGTTCGACAACGTCCGCTTCCAGACCTCGGCGAACGAGTCCTTCTACCACATCGACTCCGAGGCGGGCGCCTGGAACACCGGGTCGGAGGAGAACAACCGCGGCTACAAGGTCCGCTACAAGGGCGGCTACTTCCCGACCCCGCCGGTCGACCACTTCGCCGACCTGCGTGCCGAGATCTCCATGGAGCTGGACAAGAACGGCCTCCAGGTCGAGCGCCAGCACCACGAGGTCGGCACCGCCGGCCAGGCCGAGATCAACTACAAGTTCAACACGCTGCTCGCCGCGGCCGACGACCTGATGCTCTTCAAGTACATCGTGAAGAACGTCGCCTGGCGCAACGGCAAGACCGCGACGTTCATGCCGAAGCCGATCTTCGGTGACAACGGCTCGGGCATGCACGTCCACCAGTCCCTGTGGGCCGGTGGCGACCCGCTGTTCTACGACGAGCAGGGCTACGCGGGCCTGTCGGACATGGCGCGCTACTACATCGGCGGCATCCTCAAGCACGCCCCGTCGCTGCTGGCCTTCACCAACCCGACGGTGAACTCCTACCACCGCCTGGTCCCCGGCTTCGAGGCCCCGGTCAACATGGTGTACTCGCAGCGCAACCGCTCCGCCGCGATGCGGATCCCGATCACGGGCTCCAACCCGAAGGCCAAGCGCGTCGAGTTCCGCGCCCCGGACCCGTCGTCCAACCCCTACCTCGCCTTCTCGGCCCTCCTGATGGCCGGCCTGGACGGCGTGAAGAACAAGATCGAGCCGCCGGAGCCGATCGACAAGGACCTGTACGAGCTGGCTCCCGAGGAGCACGCCAACGTCCAGCAGGTCCCGACCTCCCTCCCGGCCGTCCTCGACGCCCTCGAGGCCGATCACGAGTACCTGCTGGCGGGCGGCGTCTTCACGTCCGACCTCATCGAGACGTGGATCGACTTCAAGCGGACCCACGAGATCGCCCCGATCCAGCTGCGCCCGCACCCGCACGAGTTCGAGCTGTACTTCGACCTCTAGACAGCGATGCGCTGACGCGACGTCGGCACCATGAACGAGGGCCGCCACCCCTGGCCGGGGTGGCGGCCCTCGTTCGTGTGCCCGTCCGTTCGGTCCGGCGGCCGCGGCGAGGCTCAGTGGGACTCTTCGGTGGCGCGGGAGTCGGTGAGGGTGAGGGCGCCGCCTGCCGCGACCAGACCGACGACGACCGCCAGCACGGCGTAGGTGATCCGCTCGCCGTGGAAGAACGACGCCACGAGCGCGTCGCTCCAGGTGCCCGCGGGCAGCTGTGTGGTGACCAGCACGGCGATCAGCGTGCCGACCACCGCGGTGCCGATGCTGGTTCCGACCTCCTGGGCTGTGTCGTTGAGCGCCGTGCCGATCGACGTGCGGTTGGCGGGCATCGCTTCGACGAGTGCGATGGCGCAGATCGTCATGACGGTGCGCAGTCCCACGGTCATCACGACCATGCAGGCGGCGATGGCTCCATACCCGTGGTCGACGCCCCAGGACAGTCCTGCCAGTGAGCCGGCCAGGCAGGCCGCGCCGACCAGGCAGGCGACGCGGTGGCCGAACCTGCCCGCGAGCCACTCGGACAGGGGGGTCGCGGCGATCATGGTCACGATGATCGGCAGGTTCGCCAGACCGGCCCGTACGGGGCTCCACCCGTAGGCGTACTGGAAGTGGAGGATCAGGCCGAACATCACGGCGGCCATCGCTATCGCCGTGCCGATCTGCGCGAGGGCGGCGCCGCGGACGGTGCCGTCGGAGAAGAGGCGCAGGTCCAGCATGGGAGCGGGGGTGCGGCGCTCGTGCCGTACGAACGCCGCGCCGGCGGCGATGGCGCCGAGGAGCGAGGCGAGCGTGATCGCGGAGAGCCAGCCGTGCTCGACACCGCTGGTCAGCGCGTAGCAGGCGAGGCCGATGGTGGCGACGCTCAGCGCGGCGCCCGGCAGATCGAGCCTGTCGCGGGTCAGGTCCTGCGGCCGGTCGGCCGGCACGCCGAGGCGGACGCCGATGGCCGCGATCAGGGCGATCGGGGCGTTGACGATCAGAAGCCACTGCCAGCGCACGTGGGCCAGGGCGGTGCCGCCCAGCAGGGGGCCGAGGACGAAGCCGGACATGCCGACGACGATCATCAGGGTCATGGCGCGCATGCGCAGCGCCTTGTCGTCGAACAGCCGGAAGACCAGCGAGTTGGTGATGGGTGCCATCGCCGCCGCGGCAATGCCGAGGCCGGCCCGCAGGGTGATGAGCTGACCCGCGGTGGAGACCGCGACGACGGCCAGGCTCAGCAGCCCGAACACCGCCAGGCCCACCAGCAGCACCCGCCGTCGCCCTAGCCGGTCGGCCATCGATCCCGCCGTCAGCAACAGGCCGCCGAACGTCAGCGAGTACGCGCCGGTGACCCATTGCAGCGCGGTGGTGCTGCCGTCGAGGTCCCGGCCGATCGTGGGCAGCGCGATCGAGAGCAGCGTGTTGTCGACCATCTCGACGAAGAAGGCCAGGCAGAGCGCGGCCAGGGGAATCCATGCGGCGCGCAGGGATGGATAGGTGCGCGGCGCAGCGGGTGCGGGGGCAGTTGTGGTCACTGCGGGCCTCCTCTTGGGCACGCCGGAACGTCGCCGACGCATAGAACGAGGTTCGATAATAGAACCGAGTTCGATGCGCATGCAAGCTGTGATTGGATGGGGACCATGACAGAGCCGCGGCCCCGACCCGCCGATCGTCCGTCCCGGGGACGACGGCGCGCCTCGCACTCCATCGAGGCCGTACTCACCGCGGCCGTGGCCCTGCTCGACGAGGCGGGCGAGCAGGCGCTGACACTCCGCGCCCTCGCGGCCCGGCTCGGCACCGGCGTCGGCAGCATCTACTGGTACGTCTCCGGCAAGGACGACCTGCTCGACCGGGCCATCGACCACGTGCTCGGCGGGGTGCTGACCGCCATCGAGGGGCAGGCCCGCAGCGAGGACCCGATCGATGACCTGCGCATGATGGCCGTCACCCTGTTCGACGCGATCGTGGACCGCCCGTGGCTGGGGTCGCACTTCATGCAGAACATCAACGACCAGGGCAACTCGTTGCGGCTCTATGAGGAACTGGGGCAGCAGACGCTCCGGCTCGGTCTCACGCCACGGCAGCGGTTCCACGCCGTGTCGGCGATCGTGGCCGTGGTGATCGGCAACGCCGCCGACCTGGGGCAGGAGCCGCCCCGTGAGGTGCTCGACGGCTCCGTGGACCGCTACGAATTCCTGGGCCGGTACGCCGAGACATGGCGTGCGCTCGACCCTGCGGCGTTTCCGTTCGTGCACGACATCGTCGACGAGTTCGACGGGCACGACGACAAGGAGCAGTTCCTCGCCGGGCTGGAGCTGACTCTGGCGGGCCTCCGCCTTCAGGCCGAAGCCTGAGGGCGCGGCTGCCGTCGGGGGTGGTCGGTGCTTCCGGGATCCCGGCCCTTGTCCCGGGCTCCGGGGTCTACGCGCTGTGCACGATCTGGATCAGATTGCCGCAGGTGTCATCCAGGACAGCGACGGTCACCGGACCGGCCTCCATCGGCTCCTGGGTGAAGCGGACGCCCAGTCCGCGCAGCCGGGCGAACTCGGCGTGGACGTCGTCCACGGCGAAGGAGGCGGCCGGGATGCCGTCCCTGACCAGGGCCGTCTTGTACGGCTTCACCGCCGGATGGCCGTCGGGCTCCAGCAGGAGTTCGGTCCCGTCGGGGTCCTCCGGCGAGACGACCGTCAGCCAGCGGTCCTTGCCGATCGGCACCTCGGCCTTCTTCACGAAGCCGAGCACCTCCGTGTAGAAGCGCAGGGCCTTGTCCTGGTCGTCGACGAAGACGCTGGTCAGGTGGATCCTCATGGTGCTCTCCGGTGTGTCGGCCCAAGCGTTCGGTCTGCGTCCGGCCCGGGCGGGGCCGGTGCTCCGATCATGCATTGCCGCGACAGCCACCGGCACCCGGGCCGGGCGCGGGGGCTGTTCAGATGAGCCGGAAGAGGTCGCCGGCCGCGTGCGTGCCGGTCAGATCGCCGATGCTGCGGAGGTTGTCGCACAGGGCGTCGAGGACGGTGCCTGGTCCGGTGGCCTCCGGGGCGCCGACGGCCACACCGAAGGTGCGGAGCCCGAGTGTGTGCCTGGCCTCGTTCCAGCTGCGCATCCACTGCTCGCCGATGCCGCACTCCCCGTCGGTGATCATCACGATGTCACCGCGCCGGCGTCCGTCGGTGTCGAACTCCTCGTCCAGCAGCCGGACGGCCGCCGCGAGCGGGGTGCGGAACTCGGTGCCGCCGCCGAAGAAGTGCTCGGTTCTCCGGGTGGTAGACGCGCTCATTGAGCAGACCGAGGGTCTCGTCCAGGGCCGCCGTGGAGCATTTGAAGATCTCGTCGATGAACGCGATGTTCGCTGTTGTGGCCCGGCCGTCGAAGATCTGCCGGTACTCGCCCCGGCTCAGGGCGCCCACGTCGACCGGGCCGAACATCCGGGTCGGAGCGGTGAACTTGCTGAGCAGGATCTCCCAGTAGCTCGCGTGCACGATCCGGCCCGTCAGCTCGCGTGCCAGTTCCGACTTCGCGGTGCCGGGAGGGCCGAGTACGAGTGCGTGCTGACCGGCCGGCATCGCCGGCGTCAGCGTCCGTACGACCTCGTCCCGTTCGTAGAACAGTTCCGACAGCTCACCGGTGATCGCCCTCAGCCGTCTCGCCGTGTCCGGTGCGTGGGTGTCGTTCATGGCGCGCACGGTACGCGGCCGGGTCGGCCCCGATCAAAGAGATCCGCGGCCGCCCCCTCGTGATCAGTGCCGCAGCGCCTTGCCCACCTCGGCCTTGACGTCGCCTTCGAGCTTGCGGTTGCTGCGGGCCGTGGCGTCCTTGGTCTTCTTGGAAGCCACGTCGTCGACCGTCACCACGACCGTGTCGAGCAGGTTGCCGTCCGGATCATCGAAGTTGATCTGCACGACGTAGGACTGTTTCGATCCGGTGCCGTTCTCCACGGTGATCTTCGAGGTGGCATGGCCGTCCTTGTCGGTGGTGGGGGCTCCCGCCTTGACGTCTCCGCCCGCGTTCACACCGTCCTTGACGCTGTTCAGCTTGTCCTCGGCGGCGGCCGTTGCCGAGGCGACCGCGTCGGACCCCTCGGAGGCGACGGAGGACGCCGCCGATGCCGCCTTGGATACGGTGCTGGACGCGCCGTCCCCGTCGTCGGAGCACGCCGATGCCGTGAACGCCACGGTCATCGCCACCAGTACCGCGCCCACGCCGCGTACGCCTTGCCTCGTCATCGTGCCTCCCAGCACTCGCCCGCCGGCTCAAGTCAAGGCGGCGGCAGACCGGTGCGCACGTGGCGTCGGCCGGACGGGTGAGGGGGCGGAGGCGGTGGGGTCGCGGGCCGGGCGCGGACGGCCGAGGCTGGGGGGATGAGCGAGCAGACCGCCCCCGGCCCACCGGTCCCGCCGCCCCCGAGGCGGCGACGGCTGTGGCCCTGGGTGCTGCTGCTGATCGCCGTGGTGCTCGCCCTCGGTGCCGGCGCGGTCTCCGCGGTGCTGGCCCGCGAGGTCTCGGCGGAGCGTGCGCGCACGGTGCACATCCGGTACGAGGTCACCGGCGCCGCCCGGGACGTGACGCTCACCTACAGCACGTGGAAGGGCGAGGAGCTGTCGACCGCGCGGCTGACCCTGCGGAGTCTGCCGTGGACCGGGGAGCTGGACACCAAGGGCTTCATGAACGGGGGTACGTTCGTCGTCAGCCTCGGCAAGTCGGGCGGGGACGTGGCCTGTTCGGTGACGGTGGACGACGGCACGCACCGCACCGCCAGCGCCTCGGGCGCCTTCGCCACCGCCACGTGCGGCGGGTTCTGACGACGCGACCGCGCCCCCGGATTCCTGCTGAATCCGGGGGCGCGGTCCTAGGGCCGGCTGTCGGTCAGCGGCCGTAGCGGATGAGCGCGCGGACCATGCGGCAGGTGGTGTCGGACGGCGGGTGGATGGCGAGGCGCTCGGCGGTCGTACGTATCCGGGCGTTGCTCGCGCTCGACGGGTGGTAGACGCCCGTGTCGAGCAGGGCGATCGCCAGGCGCATCGCCTTCAGCCGGCGATTGTGGGAGACGTACCACTCACGGGGCCGTCCGGCGGGGAGCGGCTTCTTCTTCAGGGGTATGTGGAGCGGCTTGGTCGTGACTGCGGCTACGGCCATTGGCAACCTCCCGGGCGCGGTGGTGGAACCCTCACGAACTCCCCCCATTTTACTGCCCCCCACTGACAATCGGCCCTGGCCAGAGGGCTTTTCGGGCGGTCCATCGCGTACCTTTGACCCCATGGAGATCTGGATCAATCCCGCCTGTTCCAAGTGCCGTAGCGCGCTGACGCTGCTCGACGCGGAGGGTGCCGACTACACCGTCCGCCGGTACCTGGAGGACGTGCCGTCGCCGGACGAGATCCGGGCCGTGCTCGGCCGGCTGGGCCTGGAGCCGTGGGACATCACGCGGACGCAGGAGGCGGAGGCGAAGGAGCTGGGGCTCGAGGAGTGGCCGCGGGACGCGGATGCGCGGGAGCGCTGGATCACGGCCCTCGCCGGGCACCCGAGGCTCATCCAGCGG
Organism: Streptomyces sp. NPDC096323; assembly: GCF_040302845.1. Taxonomy (NCBI): domain Bacteria; kingdom Bacillati; phylum Actinomycetota; class Actinomycetes; order Kitasatosporales; family Streptomycetaceae; genus Streptomyces; species Streptomyces sp. NPDC096323. Next base: position 775,547 of record NZ_JBEOSI010000002.1, on the reverse strand, counting down.
CCGATCATCACGGCGGAGGACGGCACGGCCGTGGTCGGGCGCACGGACGAGGCGGTCCGGGACGCGCTGGGGCGCTGAGCGGCGCGGGAGACCCTAGGACCTCGCGTCGGCGCCGAGGAACTCCCCCATTCTGCGGTTGAGTTCGGGCACCGCCGGGCCGTTCGCGGGGAGCGCGTGGTGGGAGACGCCGGGCAGCACGGCCGTCTCCGCGTGCGGCAGCAGCCGGTTCACGGCCGCGGCCACCCGGGTCGCGTCCTGGGCGCGCCCCCGTCCGGCGAGGAGGACCAGGGCCGGTACGTCGAGTCCGCGCAGGGCCCCGGGTGACGGGCGGGGGCTGGTGACCGGGCGGGCGGAGGGGAAGCCGGCCGCCGCTTCGCGCAGCCTCAGCCAGTCCGCGTCGAGCGGGGCACGGCCCGTCTCCCACTCCAGGAAGGCGCGCGTCCGTGCGGCGTTGGGGCGGAGCAGCATCGGCAGCGCGTGCAGCAGATAGCCGGGACGGAATCCGGCGAAGCAGCCGGTCGGGTCGAGGAGGATCAGCTTGCGGACCCGGCGGGGTGCGTGCAGGGCGTAGTGCAGGGCGATCCAGCCGCCGTACGAATGGCCGCCGAGCGCGACCGGCCCGGCACCCAGACCGTCCAGCAACGCGTCGAGCCAGCCGTTCAGGTCGTCCACGGTACGGACCGGCCGCTCCCCCGCCGTGCTGCGGCCCGGCTCGCCCACGAGGTCGACGGCGTGGACCCGGTGGGTGCGGCCCAGCTCGGCGGCCTGGGCGTACCAGACGGTGGACGTCGCACCGCCGCCGGGCAGCAGGAGCAGGGGCGGGGCGTCCTGGGGGCCGTAGCTGTTGAGGCAGGTGCTGCCCCACGGGGTGGGGACCTGCGTGGAGGTGGTTCCGGCGGGCCAGTTGGCCGCGAGGACCTGGTCGTAGGCGGCGAGGAAGGCCGTGCTGCCGGTAGCGGGCGGGGTGGAGGTCATGGGGCGCGCTCCCTGGGATCCATACGCGTGGAATATTATCTCGCTGAGCGAGATAATAGCGAGGAGTCGGAGATGAGCGAGCAGGAGCCCGGACTGGAGATCGTCCATCTGCTGCGTCAGGTCACGGTCGTGTTCGGCCTGCGGCAGGCGGAGTTCGCGACCCGGAACGGGATGCATCCCACCGATGTACGGGCTCTGATCTGTCTGCTCGACGCGGAGCGGAGCCGTACCGACGTCACCGCCGGGCGGCTGGGCGCGGAGCTCGGGCTCAATTCGGCGGGCACGTCGTCGCTCATCGACCGGCTGGAGCGGCTGGGGCATCTGACGCGCACCCGCGACGAGCGGGACCGGCGGCGGGTGCTGCTGAGCGTGACCCCGCACGCGGTGGAGCTGGGGTGGGCGGCGTTCGGGGCGGCGATCGGAGGTGCCGTGGCGCTGCTGCGGGAGTTCGACGAGGCGGAGACCGCCGCCGTCCGGCGGTTCCTGCACGGCTTCCTCGCCGCGCTCTCGGCGGAGCCCGGGGCGCCGGAGCCCGGGGCGGCGGCCGGCGCCCCGGGCGATGCGAAGGAGACCGGCGGCTGACCGCTACTGCCCCGCCTGTGCCTCGGCCTCCGCGAGGAGTTCCGTCAGGCGCAGCCCGAACCGTACGTCGCAGGGGTGCGCCTCGCCCGTACGCACCGATGCGATCAGCGCGTCCACCGCCGCGGCGAACGCTCCGACGGCGCCGTCCCAGCGGGGCAGGCCGACGATGCCGTGTTCACCCCTGAGCTCGATGCCCACCCCGGCCGCCGCGAGCGGCGCCGCCAGGGTGAGCGTCACCGTGCTGGAGGCGCCGGAGGTGTGGCGCAGGATCAGGTGGTGGGTGCCGACGGGGCCGCGGGCCGCGGTCAGGGCGGTGACGTCGCCGAGCACCGGGATGAGGACCGAGAGGGCGTGCGGGCCGACGTCCCACAGGCCGCCCTTCTCGCGGCGCCAGGGGGACGCGGCGTACTCGCTGTCCGCGCCCGGGGCCCACAGGGCGCCGATCCACTCGGCGTGCGCGGTGAACCAGTCGCCCGTCGCCTGCTGCTCGGCGATCCATGCCGCGGTCTCCGGCGCGAACCGCAGCGTGCAGAAGACGATCGAGGCGACCCGGGCCCGCTCCGCCGCCTCGGCCACCTCGCGGGCGCCCTGGACGGTCGTGGCCACCGGCTTGTCCATCAGCAGATGGCAGCCGGCGGCCGCGGCCCGGGCGGCCAGCGGCGCCTGGATGTCGGGCGGCAGGGCGAAGGCGATGGCGTCGCTCGCGGCGAACAGCTCGTCCAGCCCCGCGTCGCCGGTGTATGCCGTGGTGCCGTGTGCGGCGGCCAGCTCCTGGGCCGCCTCGGCCCTGCGGCCCCACACCCCGCTCAGCACGGCGCCGGGGTGGGCGGCGAGGGCGGGGGCCTGGGTGATGCGGGCCCAGGGGCCCGTACCGGCCAGGCCGATACGCAGGGGTGCCTCGGGTGTCGTCATGGGACCAGTGTGCCCGGTGCGTCGTCCTGGGCATTCGAATCCGATGGCGGGGCGCGGGAGGAGGCCGTTATGTTGACCGAGCCGGCCGCGGGACTCCGGGGCGACTTCCGGGACTTGCCTCTAAAGCAAACATTTCGCTGTTCGCCCCCTCATTCCCCGGCCGGCTTCCGCATGCGCGTACCGCCGCGCGGAACACCACGGGGGGGGTGCATCATGACGACCGAGACCCGGGCCGGCCTCGTCGCCGCCGAGGACGTGCTGCTGTTCGTCAACGCGGCGATCACCGCGACCGGGCAGCGCGAATTCCACTCGGGGGCGTACCGGCAGCAGCTCTCGCTGGACTTCCTGCACGCGTACGTACGGGTCAACTACCGCCGGGTGTACGCCGCTTCGCTCGCCCTGGACATCAACGACCACAATGCCGTGCGCATCGTGCACGGTCTGCTGGAGTACGCCGCCGACGCCTCGGCCGAGGAGAAGGCCACCGAGGGCCGCCTGATCGCGGCACGGCTGTCGAAGCTGCCGCCGCAGCGGGTCTACCGGCTGTTCCGGGGGCTGCGCGCCGCGAAGGTCAACAACCGGCGCACCCGGGCGATCATGAGGGACTGGGTGGCCGGGCGGCCGGATCCGGCGCATGACGCGGTGAAGTACCGCGCGGGGCTGAAGACCGCGGTCCGCCACGCCCATCTCCGGCTGAACGACGGTGACGCGGCGCCGGGCGGGGCGGCGGGCGGCCCGCGCGACACCGAACTGGGCGCCTTCCTCTTCCGGCCGGGGCGGCTGCCGCGCTACCGGCACCGGCTGCTCGACGCCTGGCGCCGCGCCCACTACGAGCAGGGCGCCGTCGACGAGCTGCCGTTCACCGTCGCCGAGGGCTTCGCCGCCCGGCACGGCATGAAGCGCGAGGCGTTCCTGGAGCGGATGGTTCCCCGGATGACTCGGCTGGAGCGGCTGCGCACCCAGGGGCAGCGCGGCAAGGCCGCCCCTTCGGAGCTTCCGGCGGATGTCGATCTGACCGTGATGCCACTGACCCGGCTCGCGCTGTACGTCCTGACGTTCGGCACGGAGCTGCGCGTGCGTCACCGTGCGGAGCTGACCGCGGCCCTGCGCGCCGCTGCCCGCCGGGCGGTGGGGCCGCACGAGGGGAGCTGGGGGCGGGTCGCCGCCGTACTCGACGACAGCTACTCGTCGTCCGGTTCGGGCGAGAAGCGGCGTCGTCCGCTCGCGGTGGCGCTGGCCTGCCACTTCCTGCTGGAGGCGCTCGCCGCACCCGGCGCGTACACCGCGCTGTGGACCACCGGTGCGAGGGATCCGCTGCTGGTCAGGCCGTGGGGGCCGACGCCGCTCGGCATCCGCGTCCTGGACGCGCTGGAGCACGGTCCGGAGCGGCTGGTCATCGTCTCGGACGGCTGGGACAACGCGCCACCGGGGCTGGCGGGTGAGGTGTTGCGGGTGTGGCGGACGCGTCTCGATCCGGAGCGGCGCACGGCAGCAATCCATGTGAACCCTGTATACGACGCGGACGGTTTCGACGTCCGGCGGCTGTCGCCGAGCGTGCCGACGGCCGGGATCCGGGACGCGGAGGACCTGGCCGCGCTGGTGGAGATCGCGCAGTTCTCCGAGGGGCGCACCGGCCTTGCGGAGCTGTACGCGTATCTGGACCGGCAGGTCGCCCGGTTCGTCGATGACCCGTTGGGAGGACCGCGGTGACCAGGCTCGAACTGACCGGGCTGACCGCCCGCCCGTCGCAGGTCTGGGGCGGCATCCGGCTGGTGCCGCTGGTGCGGGAGAAGCCCGTCGAGGGGCTGCGCCTGCACCGGGAGGTGTACGAGGGGTACGGCATGACCGGCACGGTGGAGGTGGGTCCGGGCGCGCACTACACCTCGTACATCCCGCACGGCTTCGTCGCGGACTGGACGGGCGAGGGCGCGAACACGGCGGCGTACGGCACGCAGTTCGGAAGCGGCTCGGGGGGCGATCCGCCGAGGACGCTCACGCTGCCGCGTCACCGGCACCACCGCCTGGCCAAACGGCAGCCCGGGAACCGGCTGCGCTTCCTGCCGCTGCATCTCGCGATGGAGGGCTATCTCGCGCTGCACTTCGGCGGTCCCTCGACCGCCTGGGAGGAGTGGTCGCGCCAGGCGCTGCGGGACGGGCTGTCGCCGCGTGCGGAGGACGCGTATCTGGGGTGGTCGGTGCGCGGGCTCGGTGACGCGCTGCGGGCGTTCGAGATCCATCCCGGCCAGTGCGGCGTGATGGTGTACGCGGCCGACGTGCTCGCCGCCGCCTTCGTGGTGCCTCACCCCGACGACTACCGCCTGCTCCACCCGTCGCTCGTCCAGGACCTGTACGGGGAGCTGGTCCACCAGTACGCGATGTACGGCGCTCCGGTGGCGGACTTCGGGGCGCGGATCCCGGACGGGCCGCAACTGCGGACGCTCGCGGATCTCCGGGCGGCCGCGCTGCGGCAGGGGCGGAAGTGGAGCGAGGCGCACGACACCCTCTTCGCGCGGGACCTGCTGGAGACCTCGTACGGCTTCGACCGGGTGTACCGGATGGGTTCGTTCAACCTGTGGCGGTTCCTGCCGCCGTTCCTGCGCAACCGGGGCGGGCAGCACATCGGCGAGACGATCACCGACCACAAGGGGCAGGTCGCCTATCTCAAGACGTTCCGGCTGTCCGAGACGCAGATCCGCCGCGGGCACCTGCTGCGGCTGCTCGCCGACGCGGACTGGCTCCTCTCGCGGGCGGCCGCGTCGCTGCCCGCCAGCCAGGCCGAGCTGATGCGCCGAATCCGGGCCGCCGGCTTCGAGTCCCTGCTCCGGGACCCGAGCGGATGACCCGCACCCCATGACCCGCACCTCATCCCCCTCACCTCACCCCGCCCCGCCCCGCCCCACCCCACCGCCGGGCCGTCTCACGCGGGAAACGTCGGTAACACGGGGTTCACATAAGGGCAACGGTCGGGAAATCGCGTCTTGCGAAGCTGCGCTGCATAGACCGCAGCACCCGCAAAGGATGGGCTTCCGTGACGTTCAAGGCTGAGTACATCTGGATCGACGGCACCGAGCCGACCGCCAAGCTCCGTTCCAAGACCAAGATCATGCCCGGTTCCCCGTCGTCCGACGTGGCCGAGCTGCCCATCTGGGGCTTCGACGGGTCGAGCACCAACCAGGCCGAGGGCCACGCCTCCGACCGGGTGCTGAAGCCGGTCTTCACCTGCCCGGACCCGATCCGCGGCGGTGACGACGTCCTGGTCCTGTGCGAGGTCTTCAACATCGACATGACCCCGCACGAGTCCAACACGCGGGCCGCGCTGCGCCCGGTCGCCGAGCAGTTCGGCGCCCAGGAGCCGATCTTCGGTATCGAGCAGGAGTACACCTTCTTCGACGGCAGCCGGCCGCTGGGCTTCCCCGTGGGCGGCTTCCCGGCCGCGCAGGGCGGCTACTACTGCGGCGTCGGGGCGGACGAGATCTTCGGCCGCGAGATCGTCGAGAAGCACCTCGACAACTGCCTGAAGGCGGGCCTGGCCATCTCGGGCATCAACGCCGAGGTCATGCCCGGACAGTGGGAGTTCCAGGTCGGTCCGGTCTCCCCGCTGGAGGTCTCCGACCAGCTGTGGATCGCCCGCTGGCTGCTCTACCGCACCGCCGAGGACTTCAACGTCTCCGCGACCCTCGACCCGAAGCCGGTCAAGGGCGACTGGAACGGCGCGGGCGCGCACACCAACTTCTCCACCAAGGCGATGCGCGAGGGTTACGACGCGATCATCACCGCGTGCGAGTCGCTGGGCGAGGGCTCGAAGCCGATGGACCACGTCAAGAACTACGGCGCCGGCATCGACGACCGCCTGACGGGCCTGCACGAGACCGCCCCGTGGAACGAGTACAGCTACGGCGTCTCCAACCGCGGCGCCTCGGTCCGCATCCCGTGGCAGGTCGAGCAGGACCAGAAGGGCTACATCGAGGACCGCCGTCCGAACGCCAACGTCGACCCGTACCTCGTCACGCGGCTGATCGTCGACACCTGCTGCACCGCGCTGGAGAAGGCCGGCCAGATCTGATCCGGCCGCACCGCTCGTAAGGGGCGCCCACCGGCAGGTTCGGTGGGCGCCCCTTACGCGTGCCCGGGAGACTGTCGGTGCGGTGTGCCAGGCTGGTCGCATGCTCGACATCAAGATCGTGACCGAGAACCAGCAGACACACACCCGCGTCCCGGACCAGGAGTTCGGCGACCTGGTGCACCGGATCGGCACGACCGGGGACCGATTCCTGGTCGTGCAACGGATACCGGACATCCCGGGCACGTTCATCCAGGTGTGGCACGAGGCCGGCGGGGCGTACGACGTGGAGCACCGCGTCGGCGGGGCCGCCACCCACGTCCGCGCTGTCGTCGAGGCGCCCGAGCAGGTCGCCGCGCTGATGGTCCGCTGGGCCCGCCAGGAGTCCGGGTGGGACGCCGGTATCAGCTGGGAGGGCCTGGGCCTGCCGGAGCCGGAGCCCGTACCGGAGATCGCGGCGGACATCCATGAGCAACTCGAGGCGCGGGTGCGAGAGTTGCTCCGCGGCGGGTACGGGAGTGTGGAGGAGCTCGCCGAGTCGGCCGAGGACTACCTGGTGAAGGACGGCGTGCATCCGGTGACCCTCGCGCAGGCGCGGCAGTTGGTGGAGCGGCTGTGGCTGGAGCGTGTCGAGGAGCAGCGGCTGTGGTCGGACGTGACCGATCCGGACCGGCTGGAGCGGGCGTTCGCCGTGCTGGACGGGCGGGGAATCACCGCCCGGGAGCACTTCACGTGCTGCCGGTCGTGCGGAGTCGGCGAGATCCACGCGGAGGGGCGGGACGACGCACGGGGCTTCGTCTTCTTCCACCTTCAGGGTACGGAGAGTGCTGCGGCCGGGCACGGACTGACGTTGTACTACGGCGGGTTCGACGAGTCCGCGGAGACGACGGCCGCGGTGGGCCGCGAGGTCGTGGCCGTGCTGGCGGAAGCCGGACTGACGGTGGAATGGGACGGCTCACCGGATCAGGCGATCGGACTGCCGGCCCTGGACTGGCGCAAGAGGCTGGTGGGCTGAGGAAGGGGCGCCGTCCAAGGCAAAGGGTCCGTATCGACGGGTGAGAGGGGTCTGCGCAGGCGCCCTGTTCTCTGGTTCAATGGGGGTATGGCCAGCATCCAGCACACCTCGACGGGTCGCAGCGACCTCGAGCCGTTCTGGCCTTCCCGTCAGCATCACGACTTCGACCGGGTGTGTTGCCGCGCGACGAACGCGCAGGCCCTCTAACACCGCTCACCCCGGTCTTCGGTCCGCGCGCACGAAGCAAGTCCGTCCACAGACGACTCCCTCGCGCGAAAGAGCTGACCCTCATGGCGAACGCCCGTACCTTCTCCGCCGCAGCCGCTGCCACCGCAGCGCCGACGGCGACCGCTGCGACCGCTTCCGCCCGTCCCCCCTCCCCCAACCGTCACCGGCTGCGAGCCGTGGCCCCGGACGAGGTCGTCCGGCCGGCCGATGTCTCCGCGTTCCTGACACCGGGCGCCACCTGGCTGCCCGCGCCCCAGCACACCCTGCCGTCGCTGCCGGGCCGGCCGCCGATGGTCGGCTACCTGGTGCTCGTCCCCGCGGACCAGCAGCCCGCCATCGCGGCCGCGACGGCCCAGTACGTGGTGCCCGAAATCCTGGAGGACACGGCGCCGGGGCCGGGTCCGGTGCGGATCGACTCCGTCCGGCGCACGGCGGCGGTGAACGGGAACACGCTCGACCTCACCTACCTGGAGTTCGAGCTCCTCGCCCATCTGGTGGCGCATCCCCACCGGGTGCACACCCGCGACCAGTTGGTGACGACGGTCTGGGGTTACGGGCACGTGGGCGACGGCCGCACCGTCGACGTCCATGTCGCCCGGCTGCGCCGCAAGCTGGGCGCCGAGCACCGCCGTTCGATCCAGACGGTGCGGCGCGTCGGTTACAAGTACACGCCCTGAGCGCACAGGTGGGCCCCGGCGGCGGTACGTACCGCGGCCGGGGCCCACCTCGTTCGTTCCGGGTCAGCCGTGCATCACCGGGGCCGCCACGGGAGCGGGCTCCGGTTCGCCGTGGTCCGGTTCCGGCAGGCGGGAGAGCCCGCGCGGGGTGCGCCAGTTCCGCTCGCCCAGCAGCAACATGGCGGAGGGCAGCAGCACCATCCGTACGATCGTGGCGTCCAGCAGCACCGCGACGGCCAGGCCGACGCCCATCTGCTGCATGTCCTGCATGGACAGCGTTCCGAAGACCGAGAACACCGCGACCATGATCACGGCAGCGCCGGTCACCGCGCCGGCCGTGCGCCGGATGCCCTCGTCGATCGCGGCGCGGGTGGAGAGACCGCGGCCATGTGCCTCGCGGATCCGGGAGACCACGAAGACGTGGTAGTCCATCGAGAGTCCGAACAGGACGACGAGGACGAACAGCGGCATCCAGGACTCGATCGCCCCGACCCCCTCGGAGCCGATCAGCGAGGCACCCCAGCCGTGCTGGAAGACGGCGGTCATGACGCCGTAGGCGGCGGCCACGGAGAGCAGGTTGAGCACGATGGACGTCACGGCGATGACGTAACTGCGGAAGCAGAACAGCATGAGCAGGAAGGTCACCGCCGTGATGAAGAGGAAGACGGGCACGATGCCGCGCTTGAGCTGGTCGTTGAAGTCCACGGACCCGGCCACCTCACCGGTGACGTAGGTACGGGCGCCGGTGCCGTCGAACGCGGCGGGCAGCCGGTCCTCCCTCAGCTCGCTCAGGGCGGCCTTGCCGCCGGGCAGCGGTACCTCGATCTCCGCGATGTTCTGTGCCCGGTGGACGGTCACCTTGTCGAAGCCGGCGAGTGCCTTGCGTACGGCGGGCGCCTGGATGTCGTCCGCTTCGACGACGACCTGGGCGGGGGCGGGGCCGCCGGGGAAGGTGTCGTGGATGTGCCGGTAGGCGACGGACAGCGCGGATTCGGAGCCGAACTGCTTCTCCAGGCCGAGCGATTCGGTCTTCATGCCGACAGCCGGTGCGGCGAGCACGAGCAGGACGACGACCGAGGCGGCGGCGAAGAACTTCGGCGCGGCCAGGACGGGCCGCAGCAGCTTGCCGGCGATCCGGCCGCTCTCCTTCTTGCCGCGCTTGTTGCGCCGGTTCAGCAGCGGCACGCGTCCGGCGTCGATCCGGTCGCCCAGCCAGGACAGCAGCGCGGGCAGGACCGTCACGGAGCCCATCATGGCGATGAAGACGACGATGATCGTGGCGAGGGCGAAGCCCTTGAACAGCATCAGTCCGGACAGGAACATGCCGGCCATCGCGACCATGACGGTCAGCCCGGACACGAGCACGGAGCGGCCGCTGGTCGCCGACGCGATCCGCAGCGCGGTCTCGGCGTCGCGCCCGGCGGCCCGCTCGTCGCGTTCGCGGCGCAGGTAGAAGAGGCAGTAGTCGACGCCGACGGCGAAGCCCATCAGGAACATCACGGAGTACGTGGTCTGGAAGAGGTGCAGCTGGTGGCTGGCGAGCGAGAGCAGTCCGAAGGCGGCCATGCACGCGGTCAGGGCGAGTCCGACGGGCAGCAGGGCCGCGACGACGGCCCCGAAGGCGACCAGCAGGATGCCGAGTGCCAGGGGCACGGCGGTGAACTCGGCCTTCTTGAAGTCCTCGGAGAGCAGGTCGCCGAGCCACTTGCCGGCGCTGGCCTCGCCGAACTGGTGGACCGTGACGTCCGTCCGGTCGCCCTGGACCCGGGCCACGGCGTCCAGGACGGGCTGGACCCGGTCGGCGGAGGTGGCCGGGTCGCCCTTCATCCCGAAGGTGATCAGCGCGTCCTTGCCGTCCTTGGACGGGACCGGCGCCGCGAGGTCCGTCACCTCGCCGGTCTTCGCGAGGGCCGCGGAGAGCTCGTCCGCCGCCGTCCGCCAGCCGTCGGGCTCCGCCGACGACACCATGACGAGTTCGCCCGCCCGGTGGCTGAGGCCGGCGTCGGAGAGGATCTGCTCGGCGCGGGCCGAGTCACCGGCGCCGTTCTCCGCGTTCGTCATCTCGACCATGCCCGACGCGCCGCCGATGCCCGCGGCAAGAACGACGAAGAGCAGCCAGCCGAGAATGGCCGTCTTGCGATGGTGTGCGCTCCACACACCGATACGTGCCGCGAGATTACGCCTCATGGCGTGTTCGCCCCCTGGGATAGATGTCGGACCTGACACCGCTGAATCTAGGAATTCCCGGCCCGTCACCCCAGCCGCCGAACCCCCCTCTTCCCGTGACATAGGGCGAGGTCACGGGGTGGTGGTAGGTACACCCCCACCGGGTGGCGGAACGGCTGACGCCGCGGTCGGCGGAAGGTCAGACTGGGGCGGGAAACGGGGGCTGCCACGAGTGCCCGGCGAAGAAAGAGGGACCGTTATGAACAGGCCGACCGGACGGATAAGGGCCGCATTGCTGGCCGCGGGACGCGGGCTGCTGCTGTCGTTGGCCTCGATCGCAGGTTCGGTCACGCTGTTCGTGCTGACGGTGCTCTCCATCGCCTTCATCCCGCTGGGCCTCGGCCTCGTCACCACCCCCCTGATTTTGACGGCGGTCCGCCAGCACGCCAATCAGCGCCGGTTGCTGGCGGTCACCTGGTCGGACGTCCGCATCCCTGTTCCGTACCGGCCACTGCCGAAGGATGTGCGCAGCGGGTTCACCGGTCAGGTGGAACGGACCACGCTGATGCTGAAGGACCCGGCGACCTGGCGGGACATCCGGTGGATGCTGGTCGACATGACCGCCGGCTATGTGGTGGCGACCCTGGCGGCGGCGCTGATGATCTATCCGGTGGAGGGTGTCGTCCTGGCGGCGGGTCTGTGGCGGGTGTTCACGGACGACCGGTACTGGTACGCGTTCGTCCCCGTCGACAGCCAGGCGACGGCACTGGTCGCCGCCGCGGTCGGCGTGATGTTCTTCGCGGCGGGTGTGGCCCTGAGCGAGCGGCTGCTGCGGGCCCACTTCCTGCTCGCCCGCTCGGTGCTGGCCCCCACCCAGGAGCAGGAACTGGCCCTGCGCGTCGACCGGCTCACGGAGACCCGGCACGAGGCGGTGGACACCGCCGCGTCCGAGCTGCGGCGCATCGAGCGGGATCTGCACGACGGGGCGCAGGCCCGGCTGGTCGCCATGGGCATGAATCTCGGCACGATCGAGGCGCTGATCGAGAAGGACCCGGCGCAGGCCAAGCAGCTCCTGGCGATGGCCCGCGCGTCCTCGGCCGAGGCGCTGACGGAACTGCGCGATCTCGTACGGGGCATCCACCCGCCGGTCCTCGCGGAGCGCGGTCTCGGGGACGCGGTCAGGGCGCTGGCGCTGCGGATGCCGATCCAGTCGGAGGTGGACGTGGAGCTGGACGGCCGGGCCGAGGCGCCGGTCGAGTCGGCGGCGTACTTCGCAGTCAGCGAGACCCTGACGAACGCGGCGAAGCACTCGGGCGCGGACCGGATCTGGGTGGATCTGCACCACGCCGCCGGCATGCTGCGGATCTCGGTCACGGACAACGGGAAGGGCGGTGCGGTGACCGGAAGGGGCTCGGGCCTGAGCGGTATCGAACGCCGACTCGGTACATTCGACGGCATCATGGCCGTCAGCAGCCCCGCGGGCGGTCCCACCATGGTGACCATGGAGATCCCTTGCGAGTTGTCCTAGCCGAAGATCTCTTCCTGTTGCGCGACGGCCTGGTGCGCATGCTGGAGGCTTACGACTTCGAGATCGCGGCCGCCGTCGAGACGGGGCCCGAACTCACCCGGGCCCTCGCCGAGCTGGAGCCGGACGTCGCCGTGGTCGACGTCCGGCTTCCGCCGTCCCACACGGACGAGGGGCTGCAGTGCGCCCTGGCGGCACGGCGGGTCAGGCCCGGCTTGCCGGTGCTCGTACTCTCCCAGCACGTCGAGCAGTTGTACGCGCGCGAGCTGCTGGCGGACGGCAACGGGGCGATCGGCTATCTGCTCAAGGACCGGGTCTTCGACGCCGACCAGTTCATCGACGCGGTGCGCCGGGTCGCGGCGGGCGGCACGGCGATGGACCCGCAGGTGATCTCGCAACTGCTGTCGCGGCGGGCCCAGGACAAGCCGATGGGCGGGCTCACACCCAGGGAGCGGGAGGTCATGGAGCTGATGGCGCAGGGCCGTTCGAACGCGGCGATCGCCTCGCAGATGGTGATCACGGAGCGGGCGGTGGCCAAGCACACGTCGAACATCTTCGGGAAGCTCGGCCTGCCGCCCTCCGACGACGACAACCGCCGTGTTCTCGCGGTGCTGGCCTATCTGGACCGGGGCTAGGGCCTCTCGTTTGGATCATGCCGGGCTCGCGGGGTCTGATCCAAGCGAAAGGCCCTAAGGGCTGTCCCGCAATTCCTGGTGGATCAGCGCGCGGCGTCAGATGCGGTGCATCGCAAGGCGGAGAGGCGCCCGCATACTGGATGTATTCGGGTGTTTCGACAACGCGGCGAGGTGCCGTAGCTGTCGTCGTGCGCCCGCCAGGAATTGCGGGACAGCCCTTAGGGGCTGAACCAGGCGGCCCGGCCCGGCCCGGCCGGTTCAGCCGTTGAACCAGGCGGCCATATCGAGCCTGAAGGCGTCCGGGGCGGCCATGGTGCGCAGGTCGGCCTCCATGGCGCGGACGCGGTCGGCCCCGAGCACCCGCACCCACTCGGCGCGCAGCCGGTCGAAGCCCTCGGCGGAGCGCACCAGCATGTCGATCCCGCGGGGGGACAGCCGGACCAGCTTGCGCCGGCCGTCCTGCGGATCGTCGACGCGCTCGACGTACCCGAGGGCTTCGAGCTTCTCGACGGTCTTCCCGGCGGCCTGCTTGGAGACACCCAGCCGTCGGCCGATCTCACTGGCGGTCGAGCCGTCCCGGCCCACCGACTGGAGTGCGTACCCGTAGGCGGGGCCCAGGTCGGGGTGGCCCTGCTCGGCCAGTTCGCGGTGCAGCGCGTCGACGATCGAACGGAATCCGGCGAAGAGCAGAACGGGCAGCTCGAAGCCCGCTCCGGCCTCACCGGGGGCACCCTCCGCACGCTCAGCCATTGCGAAACTCGACAACCTGGTTTACCTTTTCGTCAATCACGTTGTCGAGTTTATCGCGAGAGGCCCTCCATGACCGCCACCGCTTTCCCCGACCACACCCTCGAATCCGCTCCCCCCGCCGCCCGCACCGCCATGGCGGCCGTGGCGCAGAAGCAGGGATACCTGCCGGCCGCCGTCGCCCGGCTCGCCTCGTCCCCGGAGCTTCTCGGCGGCTTCCTGAAGATGAGCGCGCTCTTCGAGTCGACGACCCTGGACCCGCTCTCCCGGGAGACCCTCATCATGACGGTGGCCGCCCGCAACGGCTGCCATCTCTGCGTGGCCATGCACACCGCGAAGCTCACCGCCCTCGGGGCCGACGCCGAAGTCATCGCCGCACTGCGCGACGGGAGCCCACTGCCGGACGAACGGCTGGAGGCGGTACGGGAGTTCACCCTGGCCGTCATCACGACGAGCGGGGCGGTCGACGACGGCACGCTCCAGTCGTTCCTGGGGCACGGGTACAGCGCCCGCAACGCGCTGGAGGTGGTCCTGGGCATCGGCGCCTACACCCTCTCCACCCTGGCCAACCGGCTCACGGGCGCTCCGGTCGATCCCCAACTGGCCGAGTTCGTCTGACACTTGCCTCGCATCCGCCTCAGGAATTCCGCGTCCCATTGAACGGGGCGCGCGCCGGCCCCGTATGGAACGTCACGCTTCTCCCCCGCGAAGCCTGAGGAGTCCGAGGAGTTCCATGGGACGCACATCGCGCAAGAAACGCTCCACCCTGGCCAACCGGGCGATCATCGCCTCGGCCGCACTGATACTGGGCGGGGGTGGGCTGGCCGCGGTCAACGTCTACGCCTCTGCGGGCGAGGGCTCGTCGTCCGGCCCGGCCCGGGGCCGGACCTGGCAGCCGGTCCGCCAGGCGTCCACCATCGACTGCCCCGAAGTGGTCAACGAGATCCCCGAGGTGCCCGACCCGGCGCGGGCGGAGGTCGATCGTGAACTGGCCGCCATGGATACCCAGATCACTGACGCCTACCGGGAGTTCGCCGACCGCCGGGACAGGATGGCCCGCGATCCGCAGCTCGCGCAGAACGCCGTACTCGATCCGCTGAAGGCCCGGCGCACCGCCAGCATCGACCGCATCGCGACCGCGATCGGGCGCAGTGCGCGGCGCCCGGAGGGGCTCGGTTCACTGGCCCCGTGCAGCCTGCGCGCGGACGACGAAGCGGAGGGCCGGGGCCCGAGCGAAGACCCGAGCGAAGACCCGAGCGGAGGCCCGAGCGGAGACCCCGGCCAGGACGACGGTGGAGACGGCCAGGATCAAGGCCAGGACGCCGGCGGAGAGGACCAGGGTCAGGACCAGGACGGCCAGGACCAGGACGGACAGGAACAGGTCGGCAACGGTCCCGAGGATTCCGACTTCGTCGACATCCAGTCCGTCCAGCCGAACGTCGACAAGCCGGCCCGGCTCCGCGGCGCCTCGCGCGGCACCTTCACCACCGAGTGCGGGCGCAACCAGAACGGGAAGTTCAACCCGGACAACGTCATCGCCGCGCCCGGAGTCGGCAACGGCGCCCACCACATGCACGACTACGTCGGCAACCAGGCCACGGACGCCTTCTCGGGCGACGACGACCTGGCGGCCGGCGACACCACCTGCCGCAACCAGGGGGACCGGTCCACGTACTACTGGCCCGTGCTCCGCCTGCAGAACGGGGAGGCGGAGAACGACGCCGACGCCGACGGCGGGGGCAAGGACCAGAACATCGGCGAGATCCAGACCCCGTCCCAGGTCACGCTGAAGTTCGTCGGGAACCCCACCGGGAAGGTGACGGCCATGCCGCGCTTCCTGCGCATCATCACCGGTGACGCCAAGGCGCTGACCAACGGCGACGCCAACGCCAACGCCTCCTGGAGCTGCACCGGGTTCGAGGACCGGCAGCTCGAGGACAAGTACCCGATCTGTCCCGAGGGCAGTCAGGTCGTCCGCTCCTTCGCCTTCCAGAGCTGCTGGGACGGGCGGAACACCGACAGCGCGAACCACCGCACGCATGTGGCCTTCGCGCAGGACGACGGACGGTGCCCCAACGGGTTCCGGGCCATTCCGCAGCTGGTCCAGCGGATCGTGTACGACGTGCCGCCGGGCCCCGGGTTCGCCGTCGACTCCTTTCCTGAGCAGCTGCACAAGCCCGTCACCGACCACGGTGACTTCATCAACGTCTTCGACGCCAAGCTGATGCGGAGGGTGGTGAGCTGCATCAACGACGGGCGCAAGTGCCGCTGAAGGCACACCGCCCCGCGCACGCTGCGCGGTCAGCTCCCGTGGTGACCGGAGTCCTTTGCCTCGTTCCCCTCATGCCCCTGGTGCGGCGAGGCGTCCTCCACCGTCCCCCCGAGCCGGCCGCGCAGTGCCGCGATCACCGTGGCGTCCGAGACGGCGACCCACCTGCGGCCGATCAGATACGAGCCGCCGTAGTCGTTGGCCTCGTTGATCCACTCGCGCTGACCCCGGTCGGTGGCGAAGGTGGCCAGCACATAATGTCCGTCCTCCGTGGTGCAGTTGGCCTGGCGCAGCTCCTGCGCGTCGGTCTGGAGCTTCGGCTCGCAGTGCGCCTTCGCGGCGAGTTCCTCCAGCGTGCCGGTGGCGGTCGGCGGGGTGTCGTCCCCGTCCCCGCCACCGCTGCATGCGGTGAGCAGGACCAGGCCGGCGCAGCAGACCAGTCCGGCAGCCGCGCGCCACGCGTCCACCGACGCCCTTCGCTTACCGTTCCGCTTCACCATCCGGCCATCGTGCCGCTTCGGGCCGGGTCCTGGCAGCGGAACGCGAGAGGCCGTTGTGCCCGCGGCACCGGCCGCGCCGCGCCGGTGGTCGGTACGCTGTTCCTCATGACGACCGTGGTGCGGCGCAGGATGGGCGTCGAGGAGCGCAGGCAGCAGTTGATCGGTGTCGCGCTGGAGTTGTTCGGTCACCGGTCTCCGGACGAGGTGTCGATCGATGAGATCGCCGCTGCCGCGGGGATCTCCCGGCCGCTCGTCTACCACTACTTCCCGGGCAAGCAGAGCCTGTACGAGGCGGCGCTGCGGCGGGCGGCGGACGAGCTGGCGGCCCGGTTCCTGGAGCCGCGCGAAGGCCCCCTGGGAGCCCGCCTGTTGCGGGTGATGGGGCGGTTCTTCGACTTCGTCGACGACCACGGACCCGGGTTCGCCGCGCTGATGCGGGGCGGTCCCGCGGTGGGTTCCTCGACGGCGAACGCGATGATCGACGAGGTGCGCCGGGCGGCCTGCGAGCAGATCCTGGCCCATCTGGGCGTCGAGGAACCTCCGGCGCGGCTGGAGCTGGTCGTACGGTCGTGGGTGTCGCTCGCCGAGTCGACGGCCCTGATGTGGCTGGACGGGCGGCGCATCCCGCGTGCGGAGCTGGAGTTGCAGCTGGTGCACGACTTCGCCGCGCTTGCCGCCGTGAGTGCCGCGTACAACGAGGAGATGGCGGGCGTGGTGCTCCGGGTCCTCGCGCAGGAGCCGGTGGACGGGCCGTTCGGAGACCTGCTGGCACGCCTCTCCTCCCTGGCGCCCGCCGTGCCGGCCGTGCCTGCGCAGCGGATGCGGTAAGGCACGGGGGCCTGCGGTGCGGCTTCCCGCCCGGACGGGCGGCCGCGACGCAGGCCCCCGCGGCCTCAGTGGTTGCCGGGCCGCACGGCCACGAACGGCTGGGGCCACGCGTCTTCGGCGGCCGAGGTTCCCACCACCGTCAGCCCGCCCCGTCCGCCGACCACTCCGCTCGCCGAGTTATCCGTGGGGAGTGTCGCCGTGGGCTGCGGGAGTCCCAGGTCCTGCCAGCGTCCCCGCGCGGTCCCGCTGCCCGTGTGGTCCGGCCTCCACGCCCAGGCCAGCGCCTTCCGCTGCTCGCCGAGCGTCTGGCCCACGACGGCGATCCCGCCTCCCGGACGCGGGGTCAGGCCGTAGAGCCGGGCGGGCACGTCCGGTACGGCGACCTTGTGCCACCCCGCGCCGTCGTGGCGGGCGACCAGGGCGCGGGTGGACCCGTCCTCGGGGGACCAGTCCTCACCCACCAGCCACGCTTCGCCGTCCTCGGTCACGGCGAGCTTCTGGGCCTGGCCGGGGATGTCCGTGACGCCGGGGGCGTCGACGCGCTGCCAGGAGGAGCCGTCGTAGTGCATCAGCAGCGGGCTGCCACTTGCGCCGTCGTAACCGGCCGCCCAGACGTCGTCGTCGGCGACCGCCTGCACTCCGTTCAGGTACCAGTAGTCGCTGTCCAGTTCCGGGAGCGGTACGTCGCGCCATGCGGTCCCGTCGAAGTGCCGGGCGATTCCGGCGTCCCGGGACTCGATGATCCAGCCGCCCTTAACCTCGTTCCAGGTCCGCGAAACTTCGATCTGCGTGAAGCCGACGGCCCAGGCGCCTCCCGGGCGTGCGTCCACGTCCAACAGGGACGCCGTCTCCGCCTTCTCCGGCGGATCCACCGGCACGACCTGCCATCGGGTTCCGTCGAAGTGCTGGGTGTAGATCCGCCCATCGAGGGCGGAGGCGTCATCACCCACCAGCCACACGTCGCGGGAGCCGTTCGCGTCCACGGCGTTGATCCGGCTGTTGACCTCTCCCGCGGCCGCGGTGGCTGAGGCCACGGGCGTCCAGGCGGCCCCGGGCTCGGAACGCTCGGCGACCACCGGCCGGAACCGCATCAGTTTGCCTTCATAACGCAGGGTGAATCCGGCCGCCCAGGTTTTCCCCCCTCCCATGTTGACGACGTCGACGAGGTTGGCGTCGCTGAACGGCGCCGCCTCGCTCGCCCAGCCGGGTGCGGGCGCGGTGGCCCCGTCGAGGGCGGACGCGGGCAAGGGAGTGGACGCGGCGACGGACAGAGCGGCCGTGGCCACGGCGGCCCGGAGCAGTGTGCGACGACGGCTGGACTTCGGCACGGGGATTCCTTCCGGAGGCGGTCTCACCCCGTAAGTGCGTTGGTCCGGCCGGCAGGTTGCAGCGCGGCGTGTTTCCTTCAGGCCTTGCGGTAGGAGGCGTCGAGGTCCCGTGTCTCGACGGAGAGGTGCAGGGCCGTCCCGGTGACCGTGCGGAGATGGCCGGTCAGCAGTTCCAGGACGGACTCGGCGAGCCCGGCCTTTGCCTCCGGGGTGCGGCCGGCCAGCAGCGAGATGTCCACGTGCACGAGCGCGTCCCCGCCCGGGGCGTCCGCCACCACGGTCTCCTCGGCCCGCCGGAAGCGGGTCTTGCAGGCGGCGATCTTGGTGTTGACGGCCTCGGCGACCAGTGGGTGCAGCGCCAGGGCGAAGGCGGGACGGTCGAAGACGTCGTCGAGTTCGGCGGAGTAGTCGACGGTGATCTGCGGCATGGTGGCCTCCAGGAGGGGGTACGGGCGACGGACGCCGCCCAGCTTTCCCCGGACCGGTGAGAGCGCACAACAGCGATTCACTATGTGGGCCGGTCCCGGCCCCCGCGCGCACGCGGGGGCCGGGACCCAGGTGGCCCTTGCGGGTCAGCGCAGCGAGAACACCGCCACCGTGCGTCCCGGAACGGTGAAGCTTCCGGATTCCCTCTCGTACGCCGACCGCTTGACGGTGAGGTCCCCGCCCGCCGCCTGGACAGGGTGCAGGGCGTAGTCCTTTCCGGCCAGGGCGGCGATCTTCTGGGTGGTGGCGCCGGGGGCCGCGTTGAGGACGACCACCAGCTTGCCGAGCCGCATCGTGATCACACCGGGCGTCTCGTCCCTGCCGGAGAGCGGGAAGGAGAGCGTGGACTGCACCTGTCCCGCGGTGGAGAGGTCGAAGTCCTTCTCCGTGGCACGGATGGTGAGCAGGTCCTGGTACGCGGCCGAGGCGCCGTCGATCTGCGCGCAGCCGGGGCTGATCGCCGCGTTGGCGAGCAGCGGCCTGGCGTAGGACCACTTGGCCTTGTTGTCCGCGGCGGGCGGCAGTCCGCGGCCGAAGCCGTTGCCGGCACGGCAGTCCCAGTGCAGGGCGTTGAACCAGTCGCCGCTGTCGAAGGAGTTGCGGTCCAGCGACTTGGAGCGCAGCAGGTCGGTGCCGGCCTGGGAGAGCGAGGGGCCCTGGGAGAGGGTGGCCGTCGCCATGGCGAGGACCTGCATGCGGGCCCGGTCGGCCGCCGAGGTGCCTGCCGGGAGCTTGAAGGCGAGGGCGTCGTACAGGGTCTCGTTGTCGTGGGCGTCGGCGTAGGCCAGCGCGTCACCGGGGGCGGCGGCGTAGCCGGCCGGGGCTCCGTTGTAGTCGACGCCCGAGCCCTTGACCGTGGCGCCGGAGCTGTCGGTGAAGGTGTAGTCGGCGAGGTTGCCGGTGAGTCCGACCTTGATCAGGTCCTGGTAGTGGAGCAGCCGGGCCTTCTGCTCGGCCTCGGTGCCGTTGTGGGCGGAGGTGTTGGGGTCGGTGTAGAGGCCGGTGGCGAAGCCCTGCACGCCGGGGTCCTCGTCGAACGGGCCGCCGCCGCGCACGGCGTCGCGGGCCCGGTCGGAGAAGGTGGCGATGCCGGTGCCGGCCATGTTCTTCTGGGTGGCCTGGACGAAGCGGGCGTCGTCGGCGATCTCGCCGAAGTTCCAGCCCTCCCCGTACAGGATGACGTTCTTGCCGTCGACGCCGTCCTTGGCGATCGTCAGCGCGTCGAGTGCCTTGCGGACGGCCAGGATGTTGGCCTTGGGGTGGTGTCCCATGAGGTCGAAGCGGAAGCCGTCGACCTTGTACTCCTTGGCCCAGGTGACCACGGAGTCCACGACGAGCTTGCCCATCATGGTGTTCTCGGGCGCGGTGTTGGCGCAGCAGGTGGAGGTGGCGACGGTGCCGTCCTCCAGGAGCCGCTGGTAGTAGCCGGGCACGATCCTGTCGAGGACGGACTTGTCGTCCTGGCCGGAGGCGACGGTGTGGTTGTAGACGACGTCCATGACGGTCCGCAGTCCGGCGCCGTTGAGTCCCTGCACCATCTGCCGGAACTCGACCGTGCGCTTGGTGCCGTCGGGGTCGGAGGCGTAGCTGCCCTCGGGGACGGTGTAGTGCAGCGGGTCGTAGCCCCAGTTGAAGGCGTCCTTCGCGGCGGCCTTGGCCACGCAGGCCTGCTGCTCCTCGGAGTCGGGGGCGTAGACGGACAGGTCGCAGGCCGGCTTGTGCTGGTCGGACTTCTTCTCGGGGATGGTGCCGATGTCGAAGGCGGGCAGCAGGTGGACGTAGTTGGTGCCGGAGCCGGCGAGTTCCTTGAGGTGCTTCATCCCGTCCGAGCGGGTGTCGGTGAAGGCGAGGTACTCACCGGGGTGCTTGGACGTGGGGTCCGCGATGGAGAAGTCGCGGATCTGGAGTTCCTGGATCTGTGCGTCGCGCAGCGGCACGGCGGGCGGCTTGGCCAGGGAGCTCCAGCCCTTGGGCGCGAGCCCCCGGTCGTCGAGGTCGACTACGAGGCTGCGGGCGGAGTCGGTGGTCAGGGCGGTGGAGTAGGGGTCGGTGACCTTGTTGGTGACGAGCTTTTGGACGGTGGGCGCCCAGACGTTCACGGCGTACCGGTAGGGCTTGCCGTTCCAGCTTCTGTTTCCGGTGACGGACCAGAGGCCGGTGCGGTCGTCGCGCCGCATCGGGACGGTCCTCCCGTCGAGTTCGAGGGAGACGGTCCTGGCGGTGGGCGCCCAGACGGACAGCGTGGGGCGGCCGTTACGGAAGACGGGGCCGAGCGAGGCGCTGCTCGCCTTCGTCCCGTAGAGGTCGTCGAGCACACCGGCGCTCTGTACGCCGGTGGCGGCGAGCAGGGCGCCGTTGGCGGCGCGCTGGGTGGCGATCAGCTGGCCGCGCAGGGCCTCGCGGACCCTGTCCCGGTCACGGGCGTCGACGGTGAAGGCCGGGTAGTCCCGCAGGTGCGGGTACTTCGCCTTCTGCGCGTCGGTCAGCGCGGACGGGGTGAGCCGCAGCCACTGGCCCTCGTCGGTCAGTGCGCCGTCGACGACGGAGATCCCGCCGCCCGGTGCGTACACGAGCTGCTGGCTGGTGGCGCCGGTGGCCTTGACCTTCCAGACGACGGTGTCGGAGTCGATCCACTGCGCCTCGGCCTTGGTGAGGTCGGGGGTGGGGACGCCGCCGGTCTGCGGGAGCAGGTAGCCGGCCGTGCCGCCGAGCATCCAGACCTCGTGGCCGTAGGTGGCCAGGTCCAGCGACTGGTCGCTGGGCAGGTCCTTCTCGTCGCCGCGGTGCAGGATGTAGCTGAGCGCGGTGGCCCCGTCGGCGAGCGGCACCTCGAAGGTGAGGCCGGTGGCGTCCTCCTTCACGGGCTGGAGCGGCTTGGACCAGTCGGTGGGCTCCTTGGCGCCGGTCCAGGTGTGCAGTCCCCAGCCGTCGTAGTCGCCGTCGGCCCGGTAGTAGTGCAGGACGGCCTTGGTGGTGTCCGGGGCGGGGTAGGCGCCGTCGGGGGCGGTGTCGGACTGGCCGTCCTTGCCCTGTTCGATCCAGACCTGTCCGGTCCTCGCGAGGTCGACGGTGCGCTCCGGCCCGTCGGCGGTGCCGGACTTCTCGACGGTGTACGGGACGGCGGACGCGCCCTCGGGCACCTTGATCCAGGCGAAGGCGCCGTAGGCGTCCCGCCCGGCGAACGCGGCGGTGGTGTCGCCGGAGCGGGCCTGCCAGCCGTCGTAGTCGCCGTCGGCACGCCGGTAGTGGACGACGGCGTAGTCGCGTTCGACGGCGACGGGCTTCGCCGGGGCGGGCGCGTGTCCGGCGGCCGAGGTGGCGAGCGCGCTCGCGGTGCGGCCGGCGCGGTCGACGACGACGGCCTTGTAGCGCAGCGGTGTTCCGGCGGCTGTGGCGGAGCCGATGGTCTGGGTGACCTTGTACGGGGCGTGGTCGGCGGTGCCGAGGGTGGTCCAGGTGCCGTTGCCGGTCTGGGCGGCGAAGACGACCCGGTTGAGGGATCCGCCGTCGACGTCGGCGGTGAGCTCGACGGTGCCGGTGGCGCCGGCGGCCGGTGCCTTCAGCGTGATCGAGGGCTTGGCGGCGGGGGCGGCCAGGGTCTTCGCGGCGCGCAGCACGATGCTGGAGAGCGCCGGGACGGTGACGGTGATCTTCTTGTCGGCGCCACTGCGGACGGTGCCGGAACCGCCGTACAGCGTACGGAAGTCCATGCCGGCGGACTCGGTGGCCAGCTCGACGGTCTTCGCCCCGGTGCCGTTGTTCGTGGCGACGACGTACTCGTTGCCGCGCTCGGGGTCCGTACGGGAGAAGGCGTAGACGGAGCCCTCGGCGTACCGCTCGGTCTGGACGCCGTCGCGCAGCGCCGGGTTCTTCGCGGTCAGCTCGGAGAGGGCGGCGATGTTCCGGTAGAGCGGGTGGCTCGTGTCGTACGCGTCGGAGGCGTGCGTGCGGTCCGTGCCCAGCTCGTCGTCGTCCAGGTAGTCCGCGGTCCTGGAGGCGAACATGGTCTGCCGTGCGTCCTTGTCGCCGCCGGCGCCCGTGAAGCCCTGCTCGTCGCCGTAGTAGACGACGGGGTTGCCGCGGCTGAGGAACATCAGCTCGTTGGCGAGTTCGGCGCGCTTGACCAGCTCGGCGTCATCGGCCTTCGGGTTGTCCTGCTTGAGGAAGGTGCCGATGCGGCCCATGTCGTGGTTGCCGAGGAAGGTCACCTGCTCGTAGGCGTTGGCCTTGTCGGTGGTGTACCGGTAGTCGTCGCCGAAGACGGCGGCGAGCTTCGAGGCCGGGGCGCCCTGCGAGGCGTACTGGCGGGCCGCTTCCTGGAAAGGGAAGTCGAGCGTCGCGTCGAGCCGCCCCTGGGTGACGTAGGGCGAGGTGATCGCGGTGTCGGCGGAGTAGACCTCGCCGAACATGAAGAAGTCCTTGCGGCCGTGCCGGGCCGCGTAGGTGTCGAGCGCGGTGGCCCACTGGGTCCAGAAGTCCAGGTCGACGTGTTTGACGGTGTCGATCCGGAAGCCGTCGATGTCGAAGTCGCGGACCCACTTCTCGTAGATCTTCTCCATGCCGGAGACGACCTCGGGCCGCTCGGTCCACAGGTCGTCGAGCCCGGAGAAGTCGCCGTACGTGGTGGACTCGCCGGCGTAGGTCGAGTCACCGCGGTTGTGGTACATCGTGGGGTCGTTGAGCCAGGACGGCGTCTTGCCGCCGGTGGTGACCGGCTTGTACGGGAACGAGCCGGCGTCCGTGTTCGCCATGCCGGCGGCGTCGTCGAAGGGGCGGCCGTTCCGGTCGAGGTAGGGGTAGGCGCCCTTGGGCTTGTAGCCGTAGGTCTTCTCGGCGTAGTCGACTGTGTCGGCCGTGTGGTTGGTGATGACGTCGAAGAAGACCTTCATGCCCTTGCGGTGGGCCTGAGCGATCAGCTTCGTCAGGTCGGCGTTGGTGCCGAAGTGCGGGTCGACCTGGGTGAAGTCGGTGATCCAGTAGCCGTGGTAGCCGGCCGACGCGTCCTTGCCGGTGCCCTGGACGGGGCGGTTCTTGAAGATCGGGGCGAGCCAGATGGCGGTGGTGCCGAGATCCTTGATGTAGTCGAGCCGGTCGGTCATCCCCTTGAGGTCGCCGCCCTGGTAGAACCCCTTGTCGGTGGGGTCGTACCCGGTCTCCAGCCGCGAACCGGTCAGCCCGCCCCGGTCGTTGCCGGTGTCGCCGTTGGCGAAGCGGTCGGGCATGACGAAGTAGAACTGCTCGCGGGTCAGGTCGTGGCGGGCCGGCTGCGCGGCCAGCTTCGCGTCCGACGGCGCGGCGGGCGGCCTTACCGCGGCGCCGGCGGGCAGAGCGGGCACGAGAGCCGCGCACAGGGCGGCCGCGACGACGGCCGTGGCCGTTCTTCTCGCGGGCACGCGCGGGGACGGACGTATCACTCGGGTTCTCCTCGAAGGGGTACGGGTACGGGGCCGGACGGGCGAGACGCAGCCCGTCCGGCGATTGAGGACACGGCGCGGCCGGAGACCGCGCGGCCCACGGAGCGACCTCAGTTCCGCCAGACATCGGCCGTCAGCGCGACCTTGCCGGAGGACGGCACCGTGGCGGTGCGGTTGGCGCCGCTCTCCCAGGTGACGTTGCCGTATCCGTCCTTGCGGACGTACTTGTACGCGAACGTCGTACCGGCGGGCAGGCTCACGTCGAGCTTCCAGACGGGGTACGTGGCCGGGTCCAGCTTCGGCGCGGACGCCGGGTTCCAGTTGCCGAGGACGGCCTGGTCGCCGGTGACGTAGATGTTCTGGCCGAGCTGGGTGGTGGCGTTGACGCCGAAGGAGGCGCCGGAGGTGCCCGTACCGGGATCGGCCGGGACGGTGCCGCCGCCGGTGCAGGTGCGGGCGCCGGTCTGGAGGGCGAGGGCGGTGTCGGCGGCGAGTGTGGCGGTGAACTGGCCGGAGCCGTTGACCGTGACGCCCTTGCCGGACTGGATGTCGCAGTAGTCGCCGGCGGGCAGCGAGGTCTGGAACGTACGGGTCAGCGACGAGCTCGCGTGGTTGATGGCGACGTACGCCTTGGAGCCTCGGCCGAAGGCGATCCGGTTGCCGCCGTCGTCCCACCAGTTGGTGACGGACTCGCCGCGCGCGGTGTTGCGGAAGCCGACCATGGAGGAGATCTCGCGCCAGGCGTGCTGGCACTTCCAGCCGTCGCTGTAGCAGGCGTTCACCGTGCCGCCGCTGGGCGGACCGGCGTCCTTGTCGGACCACTCGTATCCGGAGTGGACGTCGGGCGAGCCGTAGGGCCAGGCCAGCATGAAGACGTTGGCGAGCGTGTAGGAGGCGCCGTTCTTGTAGTTGAGCGTCTCCCCGTTGCGCTCGGTGTCGTGGTTGTCGACGAAGACCGCGGCCTTCGAGGAGGACATGAAGCCCCAGCCCTCGCCGAAGTTCTTCAGATTGGCGAGGTTCTCGCCTGTGAAGACCTGCTTGAGGCTGCGGGCGTAGCGGAACTCCTGGACGTCACCGGTGCCGGCGTACTCGTCGGGCGAGACGGCCTCGCCGGCGCCGTAGATCGCCTCCTGCTTCCAGTAGACGCCGGAGTTGCTCAGCCGGGACTTGATGTTGGCGAGGTCGCCGGCGGGCATGTGCTTGGCCGCGTCGACGCGGAAGCCGTCGACACCCAGCGACAGCAGGTCGTTGAGGTATCCGGCGATCTTGCCGCGGACGTACTCCTCACCGGTGTCGAGGTCGGCCAGCCCGACGAGTTCGCAGTTCTGGACGTTGGCGCGGTCACCGTAGTTGGTGATGTTGGCCTGGCAGTCGTTCATGTCGTTGACCGAGTAGAGGCCCGGGTAGTCGTACTTGCTGTACGAGGACCCGCCCGTGCCCGTACCGGAGCCGGACGACATGTGGTTGATGACGGAGTCGGCCACGACCTTGACGCCCGCGCTGTGGCAGGTGCTGACCATGCGGGCGAACGAGGCGCGGTCGCCGAGCCGTCCGGCGATCTTGTAGCTGACCGGCTGGTACGAGGTCCACCACTGCCCGCCCTGGATGTGCTCCTGGGGCGGCGAGACCTGTACGAAGCCGTAGCCGGCCGGGCCGAGGGAGTCCGTACACGCCTTGGCGACGGAGTCGAACTTCCACTCGAAGAGGACGGCGGTGACGTCCTTGGTGCCCGGGGCGGAGGCCTGCGCGTGCGTGGCGGGGACCACGAGGGCGGCGGCGCCCGCCATGAGGGCGAGCGCGGCAGACAGGGGTCTGCGGACCATCTTTTCCTCCTGCGGTGGGGGAAACGCGGGTGACGGTGCAGAGACTCGCGGGTCCCCTCCGGCCGGGCGCGGCTGCCCGGTTCTCGGAGGAATCCCGCAGGCCTCACAGCCTCATACGGCAACGCGCCCTGCCCTGAAGGCTTCTGAAGGTTCTTGCTGCAAGAATGCAAACCTTGCCGCGGGGAGACCGTACGAGCCCGTCAGGTTCCGGTCAACCCTTTGGACATCAGCTGCTCACATCCTCGAAATACTGGAGATTTCTTCCTGCAAGGCCTTACGCAAGACATTGCAGCGCTGTTACGTTTCTCCCGACTCCGGTCCGGCCGGCCGGGGGTCCCGTTACCCCGGGCCCCACGCGCCCGGCCGGCCGGGCCGGTCACGTACAAGAGGGGCACCCGGGAGTCACACTCCCCGCCGACCCGCCCTGGGTCGACTCCCGGTGCCCCTCATGTGCGCGCCCGAGGGCCGCTCCCCCGGCCCGCGGCCTCACCCGTCATGATGGGCACAGGGCGGGGGTTGCTCGACAACTCCCCGCGGCTGACGACACGTTTGACGTCCTTGGGGGAATCGGCATGGCACGTACCGGGGTCTACCTCGCCCATCCGCGGCCCGGAAGCTTCAACCACGCGTTGTTCGACGCAGTGGTGCGGGAGCTCCGCGACCGGGGTTCCGAGGTGCTGGCGCACGACCTCTGCGCGGAGGGGTTCACCCCCGGGCTGACCGCCGGCGAGACGGAGACGGTCCGGTCCGCCGCGGACACCCCGGACGGGCAACTGGCCGCGCACCGGGCGGAGGTGGCGACCCTCGACGCCATGGTGTTCATCCACCCCAACTGGTGGGGCATGCCGCCCGCCGTCCTCACGGGATGGGTGCAGCGCGTGATGGTGCCGGGAGTCGCCTACAAGCTGGGCACCTCGGACGGAGAGCCGCAGGCGCTGCTGAAGGCCGGCCGGGCCCTCGTCCTGAACACCTCCGACACCCCCGCCACGCGGGAGACGAGCGAGTTCGGCGACCCCCTGGACAGGATCTGGTCGGCATGCGTCCTGCCGTACGTGGGAGTGAGCGACGTGCGCCGGTTCGTCTTCCGTACGGTCTCCGACTCCTCCGACGAGACCCGCGCGTCCTGGCTGCGCGAGGCTCGTGAGCAGGCCTCCGCGCTGCTGGACTGACGTACACGGCGGGCTCCGCCTACGGCCCGACGGGGCCGATTAGAGTGATCACCCATGTGGCAAGGACAGCAGTCGCCCCCCGGACAGCCGAACCAGCAGGACACCTACGTCAGTTCGGCTCCCGAACCGCCCCGCCGCCCTCGCAACCGGACCGCGCTCACCGCCGTGGCCGCTTCCGCGGCCGTGGTCGTGGCCTGCGGGGTGACGGGCTTCCTCGTGCTCCGCGACGACGGCGGCGCCGACGACGGGAAGGACCGGGCCGGCGCGAAGTCCTCGGCCACCGCGGCGGCGAGCCCCGGCGGCACCGCCCGGTCGGCGGCCGGCGGCTCGGGCCCGCTCGTCCCCGGCTGGAACACGGTGGTCAACGCCAAGCGCGGCATCACGTTCGACGTGCCCGCCTCCTGGGCACGGCAGTCCGCGAGCTGGGTCAGCTACGTCGCGAAGGACGGCGACCCCGAGGAGAAGCCGCTGGTCGCGATGATGGCGCCCGCGGTCCTCAAGGAGAAGTGGTGCACGTCCGACGACGACAAGGACGGCAACAAGGAGAACACCTCGCTCGCCTCCACGGGCACCACCGGGGAGAAGGGCGCGACGAGCGCCGCCGAGGCCGCCGAGGAGACGGCGAGGACCTGGGTCTACGGTGCCTACACGCAGCCCGACAGCACCCGTCTGACGATCGGTGAGCCGGAGTCGTACCGCACGAAGTCGGGGATCCAGGGCAGTCTGGTGACGGTCACCTCTTCCGGGACGCCGAAGACGGGCAAGTGCGACAGCGCCGGCAAGGCGGTGACGTTCGCCTTCAAGAACGCGGACGGCAAGTTCGTGTCGTGGACGTACATCGGGGCGCACGGGGTGCCGGACGAGGTGCCCGACACCACCATCCGCAAGATCCTCAGCACCGTGCGGCTCTTCAAGGAGGGCGACGGGCAGGGCTGAGGGTACGGAACAACGGGGCCGCGTCCCCCTCCGGACGCGGCCCCGCTCCCCGGCTCGTTCATTCCCCGGCTCGTTCAGGCGCCGCGGAGCGCCGCCGTGGATCCCCGTACGACCAGCTCCGGCTGGAACACGTACTCCGTGCGCTGTACGGGACTGCCGCCGATCTCCTCCAGCAGCGCGCCCACCGCCGCCGCCGCCATGGCCTGCACGGGCTGGCGCACCGTCGTCAGCGGCGGGTCGGTGAAGGCGATGAGCTGCGAGTCGTCGAAGCCGACCACGGACACGTCACGCGGCACGTGAAGGCCGCGGTCCCGGGCGGCGCGCACCACGCCCAGCGCCATCAGGTCGCTGCCGCAGACGATGCCCGTGCATCCCTGGTCCAGCAGCGCGCCGGCCGCCACCTGTCCGCCCTCGACGCTGAACAGCGTGGAGCAGACCAGACTCTCGGCGTCGGCGCGGCCCAGACCCAGCAACGAGACCGCGGCGTCCACGAACCCGTCCCGCTTGCGGCGGGAGGGCACATAGCGCTGCGGTCCGATGGCCAGACCGACCCGGCGGTGGCCGAGTTCGGCGAGGTGGCCCACGGCCATCCGCACGGCAGCGTTGTCATCGGGCGAGACGAACGGGGCGCTGATCCGCTCGTTGTAGCCGTTGATCAGCACGAACGGCACGCCGCGGTCGGTCAGCGCGGCATAGCGCGCGGGGTCGGCCGAGGTGTCGGCGTGCAGTCCGGAGAGGAACACGATGCCGCCGACGCCCCGTTCGACGAGCTGCTCGACGAGCTCGTCCTCGGTGGCGCCGCCGGGCAGCTGGGTGCAGAGCACCGGGGTGTAGCCATGGCCCGCCAGGACCTGCTCGACGGACTGCGCGAACGCCGGGAAGATCGGGTTGGTGAGCTCGGGCGTCACCAGTCCGATCAGCCCGGCGCTGCGCTGCCGCAGCCGCACGGGGCGTTCGTAGCCGAGGATGTCGAGCGCCGCGAGCACCCGCTGAC
Organism: Streptomyces sp. NPDC096323; assembly: GCF_040302845.1. Classification (NCBI taxonomy): domain Bacteria; kingdom Bacillati; phylum Actinomycetota; class Actinomycetes; order Kitasatosporales; family Streptomycetaceae; genus Streptomyces; species Streptomyces sp. NPDC096323. The sequence continues at coordinate 746,278 of NZ_JBEOSI010000002.1, read as the reverse complement.
GCGTGGTGTCCGCGACGCCCGGCTTGCCGTTGAGCACCCGGCTGACGGTCGCCTCGCTGACCGCGGCCTGCCCGGCGATGTCCGAGAGCCTCAGCGCGCTGCCGGTCCTGGGCGGGGGGACGGTCACACCGTCCACCACACCGTGGTGTCCGCGGGCAGCTCGATCTCGGCGCCGTCGGCGACGACCGGGGTGCTGGACAGCAGGACGGTGCCGCGTACGGGGATGCGGACCGGGGCGCCCGTCGTGTTGACGGTGCAGACGAAGCCGGGGCGGGCGAAGACCAGGAGTCCCTCAGGGGCGTCCAGCCACTCCACCTCGGTGCCGGCGCCGAGCCCGGGGTGCGCCCGGCGGGCGGCGATCGCGGCCCGGTACAGCTCCAGGGTGGAGCCGGCCGTGCCGTTCTGGGCCTCGATGCTCAGCTCGCCCCAGCCGGCGGGCTGCGGCAGCCAGCTTCCGCCGTCGCCGAAGCCGTAACTGCTGCCCTCGCGGGTCCACGGGATCGGGACCCGGCAGCCGTCGCGGAAGCCGTCCTGGCCCTCGGCGCGGAAGAACGACGGGTCCTGGCGGGCCTCGTCGGGCAGGTCGGTGACGTCGGGCAGGCCGAGCTCCTCGCCCTGGTAGACGTAGGCGGAGCCGGGCAGCGCCAGCATGAGCAGGCTGGCCGCGCGGGCCCGGCGCAGGCCCAGCTCGCGGTCGCCCGCGGTCCGGATCTGGGTGCCGAGGCCCGCCGGGTTGGCGAAGCGGGTGGCGTGCCGGGTCACGTCGTGGTTGGAGAGCACCCAGGTGGTGGGGGCGCCGACCGGACGCATGGCGTTCAGCGAGGTGTCGATGACGGCGCGCAGCTCGGCGGCGTCCCAGGCGGTCGCCAGGTACTGGAAGTTGAAGGCCTGGTGCATCTCGTCGGGACGCACGTAGTTCGCGGTGCGCTCGACGGTCGGGGTCCATGCCTCGGCCACCGCGATGCGCCCACCCGTCACCCGCCGCCGCCCTTCCGAGGAAGGCCCTTCGGGCCCCATCGCATCCGGGTACTCGTCGAGGATGGTGCGCCAGCTGCGGTAGATCTCGTGCACACCGTCCTGGTCGAAGAACGGCATGACATCGTTTCCGAGCAGCTTCAGCTGGTCGTGCGCGCCCAGGTCGGGCAGCCCCTCGGCCTTGACGAGACCGTGCGCGACGTCGACCCGGAAGCCGTCGACGCCCATGTCGAGCCAGAAGCGCAGGATCGAGCGGAACTCGTCGGCGACGGCCGGGTGTTCCCAGTTGAAGTCGGGCTGCTCGGGCGCGAAGAGGTGGAGGTACCACTCGCCGGGCGTGCCGTCCGCGTCGGTGGTCCGGGTCCAGGCCGGGCCGCCGAAGATGGACTCCCAGTCGTTGGGCGGGAGTTCGCCGTTCGCGCCCTTGCCGGGGCGGAAATGGTAGCGCTCGCGCAGTGCGGAGCCGGGGCCCTCGGCCAGGGCGCGCTTGAACCACTCGTGCTGGTCGGAGGAGTGGTTGGGCACCAGGTCGACGATGATGCGGAGGCCCAGCGCGTGGGCGTCCCGGATCAGGGCGTCGGCGTCCAGCAGGGTGCCGAACATGGGGTCGATGGCCCGGTAGTCGGCGACGTCGTAGCCCGCGTCGGCCTGCGGGGAGGCGTAGAAGGGGCTGAGCCACACCGCGTCGACGCCGAGGTCCTTGAGGTACGGGAGCCGGGCGGTGACGCCTGCGAGGTCGCCCATGCCGTCGCCGTTGCCGTCGGCGAAGCTGCGCGGATAGACCTGGTAGATCACCGCGTCCTGCCACCAGCCGGTGCGGTGGCCCGGGGCGTCGTCGGACGTGCCGGTGGAGGGGGCAGCGAGGTGCTGGGTCATGTCGTCCCTGGGTGTCTGGTGGGGAGTGGCGCCGGGACCGGGTCGGGATGCCGGCGCCACCGTGACTGGTGCGTGCGGGTCGTACGGCCGTGCCTCCCGGCTCAGCCCTTGACGGCTCCGGCGGACATGCCGGTGACGAGGTGCTTCTGCGCGAACAGGAAGACCAGGGCCGCGGGTATCGCGATGAGCACGGACGCGGCGGTCATCGGACCCCACTGGGCCCCGTACTGGTTGACGAACAGCTGGAGTCCGCCCGCGAGCGTCAGGTTGTCCTCGCCGACCATGAACGCGGAGGCGTACGCCACCTCGCCCCAGGCGGTGATGAAGGAGTAGAACGCGGTCACGGCAAGGCCGGGCTTGGCCAGCGGCAGGATGAGCCGCCAGAACGTGCCGAACGGGGTGAGGCCGTCGACCTGGCCCGACTCGTCGATCTCGCGCGGGATGGTGTCGAAGAAGCCCTTCATCATCCAGGCGCAGAACGGCACCGAGATGGTGAGGTAGGTGATGACGAGACCGGCCGGCTTATTCAGCAGCCCCATACCGGCCATGATGTTGTAGATCGGCACGATGAGGACGGCGACCGGGAACATCTGGGTGATCAGCAGCGTCCACATCAGTCCGCGCTTGCCGGGGAAGCGGAAGCGGCTGACGGCGTAGCCGGTGGAGGCGGAGACGATCACTCCGAGGAGCGTGGTGAGCCCGGCGACGACCACCGAGTTGCCGAACCAGGTCAGGAACTTCGTGTTCTGGAGCAGGTTCGTGTAGTTCTCGAAGGTCGTCTCTTTGAAGAAGTCCGTGGTGGTCGCGAACTCGGCGGGCTTCAGCGAGGTGAGCAGGACCCACAGCACGGGGAAGACCGCGATCACGGACGCGAGGATCAGCGTCAGGTGCAGTGCGGTGGACGCCAGCGGGGAACGCTCGCCGCGCAGCCGGACCTTGGTCGCGGAGTGCCGCGCGGTGGGGGTGGGTGCGGTGGTCACCAGTCGTCTCCCTGGGTGCGGAGGACTCGCCGGTAGACGGCGGCGAAGAGCAGCAGGAGTACGAGGATCAGGACGCCCCACGTGGAGGACTGCGCGAAGTCGCGCGGGCTGATCTCGAAGGAGAACTTGTACGCCTGCGTCACCAGGATCTGGGTGGCGTCACCGGGTCCGCCGCGGGTCAGCAGGAAGATCACCGGGAACATGTTGAAGGTCCAGATGGTGGAGAGCAGGATCACGGTCGTGGAGACCGGCCGCAGTCCGGGCAGCGTGATGTGACGGAAGCGCTGCCAGGCGGTGGCGCCGTCCATCTCGGCGGCCTCGTAGTGCTCGCTGGGGATGGACTGCAGGCCGCCGAGGAGGGCGACCATCATGAACGGCACACCGAGCCACACGTTGACGGCGATGACGGAGACCTTCGCCCAGGTGGGGTCGTTGAGCCAGGCGATGCCGTCGAAGCCGCCGCCGGAGAGGATCTTGTTGAGCAGCCCGCGGTCCTCGTTGTAGAGGAAGCGCCAGGCGAAGACGGAGACGAAACCGGGGATGGCCCAGGGCAGGATGAGGGCCATGCGGTAGGCGGAGCGCCCGGCGATCCTGCGGTTGAGGATGTTCGCGAGCGCCATGCCGAGGGCGAAGGTGATGGCCACACAGGAGACCGTCCACACCAGGGTCCACCCGAGCGTGCCGAGGAACTGGTCGCCGGTGAGCGCGTCGGTGTAGTTGTCCAGGCCCACGAACTCGTACGTGGCGGGCATGTGGTTGACACCGATGGACCGCGCGACGTTGCGCTCGTTGGCGTCGGTCAGCGACAGGTAGATGCCGCGGACCAGCGGATAACCGATGATCACGCCGATCACGACGACGACCGGGGCCACCATCGTCCAGGCGTACCAGTGCGTCGACAGGGCCCGCCGGAGCCTGCTCGGAGGCGGGGGGTTACCAGTACCGCGGCTCCGGCCGCGGGCGACGACGTCGCCCGCGGCCTTCGCCACCGACTGGCTGGTGTGGACAGCCATCAGTCGGCCTGCCTTCCTGAGTTACTTCCAGCCCTTGAGGAGCTTGCGGTAGGAATCGCCGGTCGTCTTGACGGCCTTCTCCGGGGAGGTCTGGCCGGTGAGGACCTTGGTGTACTCGGTGACGAGCGGGGCGAAGAGGCTGCCGGTCTCCGGGATCCAGGGGCGCTCGACGGCGCTCTCGACGACCGGCTTGAAGAAGCCGACGATCTCGTTGTCGACGACGGCCTCCTGGGCGTAGGCGGAGGTGCGGGTCGGCAGGAGGTTGAGCTCCTTGGTGACCTGGGCCTGCGTCTTGACGGAGGTCATGTAGTCGACGAAGGCGTAGGAGGCGTCGAGGTTCTTCGAACCGGCGTAGACGGCCAGGTTGTGACCGCCCTGCGGGGCGCCCTGCGCGGCGGAGCCGGCCGGGACCGGGGCGACGCCGAGGTTCGTCTTGTCCTTGAACTCCTTGCCGGCGAACGTGTCGGCGACGGCCCACGGGCCGTTGATCATCATCGCCACATTGCCGTCCTTGAAGGACGACTGCATGTTCTCCCAGCCGTCCGTCGCGTCGGTCTTCGCGGCACCGGAGTCGACCAGGTCCTTGACGACCTTCATGGCCTTGACGCCGGCCTCGTTGTCGATCGTGACGGACTTGTCGGCGGCGTTGACCATGTCGCCGCCCTCGCCGTACAGGAAGGACAGGAACCAGTACGCGTCGTCGCCGCGCAGGTAGAAGCCGGTCTTGCCGGTCTTTTCCTTGATCTTCTTCGAGACGGTCTTCAGCTCGTCGATCGACTTCGGAACCTCGACGCCGGCCTCCTTGAACATCTTCTTGTTGTAGAAGATGCCCATGGAGTCGATGACCTGCGGCACCGCGTACGTCTTGTCCTTGTACTTGGTGGACGCGGCGGCCTGCTTCAGGAAGTCGTCCTGCTTGACCAGGGCCGGGGTGCCGTCCAGCGGGGCGAGGTAGCCGAGGTCCGCGAACTCGGGCGTCCAGGCGACCTCGGAGCGGATCACGTCGGGGGCGCCGGAACCGGACTGGGCCGCGTTCTTGAACTTGTTCTGGGCCTCACCGAAGGGCACGTTGACGTACTTGACGTCGACCTTCGGGTGCTCCTTCTCGAAGCCCTCGGCGATCTTCTTGAAGACCTTGTCCTCACTGCCCGCGGTGGAGGTGTCCCACCACGTCACGGTGCCGGAGAGCTCGCCGGAGCCCTTGGAGGTGCCGTTGCTGCCGGAACTGTCTTCATCGCTGCCGCAGGCGGTCGCCGCGAGCGCCAGGGCCGCGACCAGGGCGGTGGCCGTTATGCCACGTCGCATCTGAACTCCTTCAACTGCCGTACCGCTCCGTCGCGGCGCCGGGTCGACGTGAACGTAACAAGGATGAAAGACGGCCGAAAGAGTTTGCGGAAGATTTCTGCAAGCTCCGGCGATCGTTACATTCGCGTGTCCTCACGGTTGCCGTCAAGCCTCTTGACGGGAGCGCCTGATCCCTGGCAGGGCCGGGCAACCACGTGCGATTCCGCAGTGCGACGATCTGACCGCACCCCGCAAACCCGTCCCGCAAGACCTTGCAAGACGTTGCTGCCGGACCGCTCCCCCGGCCCTCTGCGGACCCGTCCGCACGGCCGTCAGGGGGCGCTCTCGCCCGATTCCTGCGCATGGTGGGCAATCCGACCCCCGCCCGGTACAGTCCAGTCCCATGACCGCACGGCTTGCCGATATCGCAGCTCAGGCGGGGGTCAGCGAAGCGACGGTCAGCCGCGTACTGAACGGCAAACCCGGTGTTGCCGCGACCACCCGCGAATCCGTCCTCGCGGCGCTCGACGTGCTCGGCTACGAACGTCCCGTACGGCTGCGCCGGCGCAGCGCGGGCCTGGTCGGCCTGATCACGCCCGAGCTGGAGAACCCCATCTTCCCGGCGCTCGCCCAGGTCATCGGCCAGGCTCTGACGCGCCAGGGCTACACCCCGGTGCTGGCAACCCAGACGCCGGGCGGGTCCACCGAGGACGAGCTCACGGAGATGCTGGTCGACCGGGGCGTCTCCGGCATCATCTTCGTCTCCGGACTGCACGCCGACACCTCGGCCGACATGCAGCGCTACGAACAACTGCGAGCCCAGGGCGTTCCCTTCGTCCTCGTCAACGGTTTCTCTCCCAAGGTGCAGGCGCCGTTCATCTCGCCGGACGACCGGGCCGCCATGCGGCTCGCGGTGACCCACCTGGTCTCCCTCGGCCACACCCGGATCGGCCTCGCGGTCGGCCCGAAGCGCTTCGTCCCCGTACTCCGCAAGATCGAGGGCTTCCACGCCACGATGCGCGAGCAGTTGAACCTGACCGCTGACGAGGTGGAAGAGCTGATCCAGCACTCCCTGTACACACTGGAGGGCGGGCAGGCCGCCGCCTCGGCGCTCATGGAGCGCGGCTGCACGGCGGTGGTGTGCGCGAGCGACATGATGGCGCTGGGCGCGATCCGCGCCGCCCGCCGGCTCTCCCGGGAGGTGCCGCGCGACCTTTCGGTGGTCGGCTACGACGACTCGCCGCTCATAGCGTTCACCGATCCGCCGCTGACGACGATCCGGCAGCCGGTGACGGCGATGGGCCAGGCCGCGGTCCGCACGCTGCTCGAGGAGATCGGCGGCACACCCGCCCCGCACAGCGAGTTCGTCTTCATGCCGGAACTGGTCGTACGCGGCTCGACAGCCGCCGGCCCCGGCCCCGGCGCGACGGCCACCGCCCCAGCCGTCCCAGCGTCCCACGCGCGCTCGTAGCTCGCAGGACGTGCAACCGGCTTTCCACCGGAGGATCATCGGGCAGAGGGTGCAAATCTGGCAGACTCTGTTCTATGGGTGAATTGAGCGTGAAACCACAGGAAGGCCGCACGGAGGCCACCCCGTCACCCATCGTGAACGAGGCGGCCCCCGAGGCGAATACGAAGCAGGACGGCGGCTCCGGCCGGATCGGCACACTGCTCGGTCACGGCGTGGCAGGCCTCCGTTCCCCACGGTCGCCCCGGCGGCCGCGCCTCTGGTTCGAAATCCTGCTGATCGCGGTCAGTTACTGGCTGTACTCGCTGGTGCGCAACGCCGTCCCCGAACAGAAGGCAGCGGCCCTCTCCAACGCCGACTGGCTTTGGTCGGTCGAGCGGTTCATGGGCATCGCCGTGGAGCGGTCCGTCAACCACACGGTCAACTCGGTGACATGGCTGATCGTGTCGATGAACTACTACTACGCGACCCTGCACTTCGTGGTCACCATCGGTGTGCTCATCTGGCTGTTCCGCCGCCACCCCGGCCGCTACGCACCGGCCCGCCTGGCCCTGTTCGCGACCACGGCCGTGGCCCTGCTCGGCTACTACCTCTACCCGTTGGCGCCGCCCCGCCTGATGAACGGCGGCCACTTCATCGACACGGTCATGATCCATGAGACCTGGGGTTCGATGGCCTCGGGCAACTTCAAACAGATGTCGAACCAGTACGCGGCGATGCCCTCGATGCACATCGGCTGGTCCCTCTGGTGCGGCCTCACCCTCTTCGCCCTGGCCTCCGCCCCGTGGGCGCGCATCCTGGGCCTGCTCTACCCGACGGCCACCCTGATCGTGATCGTGGCGACCGCGAACCACTTCTGGCTGGACGCGGTGGGCGGCATGGCCTGCCTGGCCTTCGGTTACGCGGTGTCGTACGCCTGGTACGGAGCGCTGCCGCATCACCTCCCCAAACGCATCCCCCCGAAGCCGGCCGCCCGCACCCGCCTGACCGCGGTGACGCGACGCCCAAAGAGCGAGAAGGCAGCGGCGGGACGCACCTGGCCCTGCGGCAGGGACAGGCCCTAACCCCCCGCCGAATAGAACCGCTCCTCCACCACCGCCCGGGCCCGCCGCGTAATCCTCCGGTAGTCGTCCAACATGTCCCCGACATGCCCGGGCTCGTACCCCAGATACCGCCCCACGGCGGTCAGCTCCCGCGGCCCGGAGGGGAACGTGTCGCCCGGCCGCCCGCGCACCAGCATCACCGCGTTGCGGACCCGCGTCGCCAGGACCCACGCCTCGTCCAGCGTCTGCGCGTCCTCGCCCGAGATCAGCTCCGCCTCGCGCGCCGCGACCAGCGCCTGCCGCGTCCGCGTCGTGCGCAGCCCCGGCACCGCCGAGCCGTGCTGCATCTGCATCAGCTGGACCGTCCACTCGACGTCGCTCAGCCCGCCGCGCCCGAGCTTCGCGTGGAGCGTCGGGTCCGCGCCGCGCGGCAGCCGCTCGGACTCCATCCGGGCCTTGAGCCGCCGGATCTCCCGGACCGCGTCCTCCCCCAGCCCTTCCTCCGGATACCGCAGGGGATCGATGAGCTCGATGAAGTCGTGGCCCAGGTCCATGTCACCGGCCATCGGCTGGGCCCGCAGCAACGCCTGGCTCTCCCAGACCAGCGACCAGCGCCGGTAGTACGCCTCGTACGACTTCAGCGTGCGCACCAGCGGCCCGCTCTTGCCCTCGGGGCGCAGGTCGGCGTCGATGAGGAGCGGCGGGTCGGCGGTGGGCAGCTGGAGCAGCCGGCGCATCTCCGCGACCACCCGGTTCGCGGCGCGGCTCGCCTCCTGGTCGCCGACGCCCTCCCGGGGCGCGTGCACGAACAGGACGTCCGCGTCGGAGCCGTATCCGAGCTCGTGGCCGCCGAAGCGCCCCATGCCGATCACCGCGAACCGGGTGGGCAGGGTGTCGCCCCACTCCGCGCGGACGGCGGCGCGCAGGGCGCCGGCGATCGTGACGGCGTTCAGATCGGTGACGGCGGAGCCGACCCGGTCCACGAGCGCCCCCGGGTCGGATTCGGCCGGGTTCTCCTCGGTGCCGTACGAGCCGATGAGGTCCGCGGCCGTCGTACGGAACAGCTCCCGCCGCCGCACCCCGCGCACCACCGCCACCGCCGACTCCGCGTCCTCCGCGCGTCCCACCGCGGCCAGCACCTCCTGCTCCAGGTGCTCCCGGCTGCGAGGCTTCAGCCCCTGCGGGTCACCGAGGATCGCGACGGCCTCGGGGGCGCGCAGCAGCAGGTCGGGGGCGAGCCGCCCGGCGGACAGGACCCGGGCGAGGTTCTCCGCGGCCGCGCCCTCGTCGCGCAGGAGGCGCAGGTACCACGGGGTCTTGCCGAGCGCGTCGGACACCTTGCGGAAGCCGAGGAGTCCGGCGTCCGGGTCGGCGGAGTCGGCGAACCAGCCGAGGAGCACCGGCAGCAGCGTGCGCTGGATGGCGGCCTTGCGCGACACCCCGGAGGACAGCGCCTCCAGATGCCGCAGGGCGGCCGCCGGGTCCTCGTACCCGAGGGCGCCGAGACGGTACGCGGCAGCCCTCGTGCTGAGCCGGGACTCGCCGGGGGCGAGCTGGGCGACGGCGTCGAGGAGTGGCCGGTAGAACAGCTTCTCGTGCAGCCGCCGCACCACGGAGGCGTGCCGCTTCCACGCCTGGTTCAGTTCGGCGACGGGGTCGGTGCGCATCCCCAGGGAGCGGCCGAGCCGCCGCAGGTCCGGCTCGTCCACCGGGACGAGGTGGGTGCGGCGCAGTCGGTAGAGCTGGATGCGGTGCTCCATGGTGCGCAGGAAGCGGTAGGCGTCGTCCAGCTGGGCGGCGTCCACCCGCCCCACGTATCCGCCCCGGGCGAGCGCGCCCAGGGCCTCCAGGGTGGATCCGCTGCGCAGGGCGGGGTCGTTGCGGCCGTGCACGAGCTGGAGCAGCTGCACGGCGAACTCGACGTCCCGCAGTCCGCCCGGACCGAGCTTGATCTCGCGGTCGACCCGGTCGGCCGGGATGGTGTCGACGACGCGGCGGCGCATCTTCTGCACGTCGGGCACGAAGTTCTCGCGGTCTGCGGCCTGCCAGACGAGCGGCGAGACTGCCTCGACGTACTCGGCGCCCAGCTCCTCGTCGCCGGCCACCGGGCGGGCCTTGAGCAGCGCCTGGAACTCCCAGGTCTTGGCCCAGCGCTGGTAGTAGGCGAGGTGCGAGCTGAGCGTGCGCACCAGCGGCCCGTTGCGGCCTTCGGGCCGGAGGTTGGCGTCGACGGGCCAGATGGTGCCCTCGACGGTGTTGTCGGAACAGACCCGCATCATGTGCGCGGCCAGTCGGGTGGCGGCCTGCATGGCCGCGCTCTCCTCGGCGCCGTCGACGGCTTCCGCGACGAAGATGACGTCGACGTCGGAGACGTAGTTCAGCTCGTGGCCGCCGCATTTGCCCATGGCGATGACGGCGAGCCGGCACTGCGCGGCGTCGGCGGGCGCGGCCTCACGGGCGATGTCGAGCGCGGACCGGAGGGTGGCGGTGGCCAGGTCGGCCAGCTCGGCGGCGGCCTCGGCGACGTCCGTCGTGCCGCACACGTCGCGGGCCGCTATCGACAGCAGGCACCGGCGGTAGGCGACCCGCAGGGCGTCCGGATCATCGGCCCCGGCCAGCTCCCGTTCGAACTCCGGCACCCCGGGGTGCAGGTCGGCCGCCTCGTACGTGACGAGGGCCTGCCAGTCGCGCGGATGCCGGGCCAAGTGGTCGCCGAGCGCCTCGGACGCCCCGAGCACCCCGAGGAGCCGGTCCCGCAGGGGCTTGGCGGTGACGAGGGTGTCCAGCAGGATCTGCCGCTCGTCGGCCTCCTCGGCCTCGACGACCCGGACCAGGCCGCGCAGCGCCAGATCGGGGTCGGCGGTGGCCCCGAGGGCTTCGAGGAGCACGGGGTCCGACCGTACGGAGGACAGATCGTCCAGGTCGAGCAGCCGCTCGGCGGCCGACGGATCGGTGAAGCCGTGCCGCAGCAATCGGGTGAACGTGCTGCTCCTGCGCCCCGGCACCGTCGTCATTCCGCGCTCCTGCCCGCCGCCGATCAGCTATCCAGCCTTCCGAGCCTAGCTGGGGGGCGCGGGTTCCGTCCTCAATCGCCGGACGGGCTTGGTTTGTGCGGGTGCCCCCGCCGGGTGCGGGGCGCCACGCCGGTGGGTGGGGGGTGGGGTCCCTCCGGGGAGACTCCTCAGAAATGGCATGTGCGGCCGGGTGCGGAAACGACCCGAGTCGTACGCCATTTCCTGCGGGGACTCCCCTGCACGCCCCCACCCAGCCGTCTTGCGTGTGAACGCCCGGTGGATCGACTGCCGCAGACGCCAGACGGCCGGGGCCGGGGGCGTGCAGGGGAGTCCCCGCAGGACGACGAACACCGACCCGGGTCCATCACGTACCCGCCGAACGTTCGTCGTCCGAGGAGACGCCCCGGAGGGACCCCGGACCCCCACCCAGGGGCGTACCGCGCCTCCGCAACGCGGAGCACCCGCACCACTTCAAGCCCGTCCGGCGATTGAGGACAGAGACCCGGGCCAAGGGGAACCCGCACTCCGCGAGGGCCCCGCCCCATCAAGCCCGTCCGGCGCTTGAGGACAAAACCCCCCGCCCCGGAAAGGGCCGCGTCCCAATGACAACCGTGGCGTACAGCGTGTCGGACGTGACCACCCGCGCCACGAGCCCGCTGCCACCCACCACCTCCGCGGCCCGTTCCGCCTGACGTTCGCTCGTCTCGACCAGCAGGCTGCCGCCCGGGGCGAGCCACCGCGGCGCCTCGGCGGCCACCCGGCGCATGACGTCGAGGCCGTCGCCGCCCCCGTCGAGGGCGACGAGGGGTTCATGGACGCGCGCCTCGGCGGGCAGCAGGGCGACATCGTCGGTCGGTACGTACGGCACATTGGCGAGGAGCACGTCGACCCGCCCGCACAGGGCCCCGGGCAGAGGGGCGAAGAGGTCACCCTCGTAAACCCGGCCCAGGTCACCCACGTTCCGCCGGGCACAGCGGACCGCGGCGGGCTCGACGTCGGCGGCGTGGAGCTCCACCCCCTCCAGCGCCGCGGCAAGCGCGGCGCCGAGCGCGCCGGAACCGCAGCAGAGGTCGACCACGACGGCCGGGCTGGGGGCCAGTCGAGCGGCCTGGCGGATCAGGAACTCGGTGCGGCGACGGGGAACGAAGACGCCGGGGTCCACGGCAATGCGCAGGCCGCTGAACTCGGCCCAGCCGAGGACGTGTTCCAGGGGGTGGCCGACGACACGCCGTTCCACCATGGCGGCCAGTTCGACGGGACCGGCCGCGGTGGCGGCGATCAGGTCCGCCTCGTCCTCGGCGAAGACACAGCCGGCGGAGCGGAGAGTGGTGACGAGGGAGGAGAGGGCGAGCGGTGACAGCGGGACGGACATGGAGCGGAGCCTTTCGGGAAACGCCGATGGGTGCTCCGCGACCGGCTACGTCCGGTCGGCCACGCGATCATGTGAGGCGGGCACCCAGCCTGATACAGCGGTAATGGGTCCCACCTCCTTCGGTACGTCCCCGTGCGGGGATGCGAAACATTACCGCAGCCAGCCCCGGGCCGGATCCGACCAGGGCTCAGCGCCGCCTGGGCCCGTGGTCGTTACCCCCGTCGAAGAGGCGGTTGTGGACGGCGACCGACGTGTTCGCCGCCCTGATGTTGCGGATCTCGGAGCTGTGGTGGCGCTCGATCTGCTGGCCGTCGAAGTTCTCCGTACGGCGCCGCCGTTCCTTCAGCATCAGCTTCACGACCAGAGCGATGATCGTTGAAAGCAGCAGTCCGAACACCACGAAGACCTCGGTCATCGCCCATCCCCCCGTCCGCGGCCGACGGTGACGCCGCAGCCGTACGGCCATTGTCACTGGGACCCGCAGGTCCGGTCCAGTCCGTACGGCCGTTGCCCCCGGGAAGTTCCGGCTGCGGATAATGGCCCGCATGGAGCGCGCTGTGGGACTACGGGAACGCAAGAAGGAAGCCACCCGCCAGGCCGTGCACGAAGCGGCCTTGCGGCTGACCGTCGAGCACGGCTTCGAGCAGCTCACGGTGGAGGCCGTGGCGGACGCGGCCGGGATCTCCCGCAGAACGTTCTCCAACTACTTCGCCGGCAAGGAGGACGCCCTCCTCCACGGCGAGGAGCAGCAGATCAGGGAGCTGGTCCGGGCCGTACGCGAGCGCCCCGCCGAGGAGGGGGCCTGGGCGGCGCTGCGGGCGGCCATGACCCAGTTCGCGGAGCGCGTCGCACCCCCGGAACGCGAATGGGCCGTCCGTACCCGACTCGCCATGCAGCACCCCTCCCTCCTGGCCCGTCAGCTCGCCAACCACGCGGCGCTGGAGCGCGACTTGGCCGAGGCCGTGGCCGGCCGCACGACCCACTCGTCACACCCGGTCCGCCCTCTGGTCCTCGCGGCGGCGTTCCTCTCCTCGCTGCGGATCGCGATGCGCATGTGGATCGAGGAGGACCTGGCCCGGGAGCCCATCGACGTGATCGACGAGATCCTGGACGAGATGGGGCGGAGCTTCGCCTGAGCCGTGCAGCCCCGCCCCGGCCTCACCCCTCGGGCGCGTTCACCTTCGGCGCCAGGAAGTCGATCTCTGCTGCGGCCAGGACCCGAACGCTGCGGTCAGGGAAGTCGATGTGCCGGTAGATCTCGTTGTGATGGGCGATCGACTGGTCCGGAGGGACGAAGTCCGTCGGCTGGGGGCGGAGCGATGTGGTGTGCCCGTCCGCCACCAGCACCAGGTCGTAGCCGTGGCTGAGGGCCTGGCGGGCCGTGGTCTCCACGCAGTTCTCGGTGGCGAAGCCGGTGACCAGGACCTCTGTCACGCCGAGCCGGACGAGCGTCTCGTCGAGATCAGTGTTCAGGAAGGCGTCGGCGCAGGTCTTCGTCACCACCGCCTCTCCCTTCCGCGGTGTCAGTCCCGGCAAGACATCGCCGCACCCTTGCTGCTGGACCGTGACGACGGGAACGCTCGCGGCGCGCGCCCGGGAGCTGAGCCCCGCGATGGTTCCGACGGCGTGGTCGGCGCGGTGCATGATCGGCCTCATATCGCGCTGCATGTCGATGACGAGGAGCGCGGCACGGTGCGGGGTCGGTGGCATCGGCCTACCGTAGTGCTCCTCCGTGTGGCGACGGGCAGTCCCCGAGGCACCTGTGTCGGCCGGCGTCTGTTTCCCCTTCATACTGCCCGCCATGAGTGATCGCTACGAGATGATCCTGTCCTGCTTCATGCGCAACGACTCGCCGGAGTCCGCCCTGTCCACGCTGCGCTGGCATCTGGGCCTGGCCCGCGACTGCCCGGAAGACCTCGACGAGGACGACCACCCTTGGCAGTTGCTCATCCCGTCCCCGCAATCCCGGTTGCCCGGAGGCGACGCGGCGGTCCTGCGGGAATCGGAGAGGCTGGACGAGCAGGGTCTTCCCCTGTGGGAACTCTTCGCCCGGAACTACTGGGTCGACGACAATCTGCTGTACGTCGACACCCTGCTCGAAGTGCTGGCGCCGCACATCGCGTTCCCCGGGTACGGCGGCCATCTGCGCCACGAATTCGACACGGAACCGGTCGTGTTCGTCTTCCGCAACGGGGAATACACCCAAGTGCCACCGGATCGCGCCGGATGATCCGGGCCGCGCGGACTACGACGGTGTTCCCCCGCCACCCTCACTGGAGGCGGCGAGCAGCTCGACGCCCCGCAGCCACCCCGCGGAGCAAAACCATCGGCTCTGCTCCCTGCGGAAGCGGACTGAAAGAAGACACGCCGGTCACACCGACATTGCCTCGATGGCCTCGAAGATATCGGCGTCGGTCTCCTGCTGCCAGGTCGGCAGATCACGCCAGTCCGCCACGTACCCGGGCTTCGGATCCTCGAAGTGCTTGAACATCTGGGCCGTCCAACACGTCGCGACGAAGCGGCTCTTCTGCTCGCGGGAGAGCCTCGACGCATGGCCGTCGCTGAGCTCGACGAACTGCCGGACCTGTTCGTAGACCGATCCCGCTGCCTCGCGCTCCCACTTGGGTGTGTCGCCCCACGGGGTGACGTATCCCGCCTTCGGCTCGCCGGGGAAGTGCCGGCGCACTCCGGCAATCCAGGTTTCCCGGAACAGCCGTGCACCGTCGCTCTGCGACATGTCTCTCTCCCTCGTCATGGCGCGCTCAGCGCGGCAATCTCCGCCCCCAGCTCGGCCACTCGATGATCTCGGCTCAAGGGACCGAACTCGTCACGCAGGGACAGGAGTCTACGGGCGACATACCCCGACCCCGAAGCGCGGGCCAGGCTGATGGCCTCATTTCCGTACGCGACGACTTGTTCGGCGTCCCGCCGCTTCGCGCCGATGGCCGCAAGGTCGGTGAGCACCGCGCCACGTCGCCGGTACGACTGTCCGGACGCCAGGGCTGGCTGATGCAGAGCATCCTGCAGGGCACGCTCCGCCAGGTCGAGTCGGCCCAGCTGTACGTAGCGGGAGCCCCGCTCCTCCACCAGACGTGCTCCGTCGAACCTGAGCCAACCGCCTTTGACGCTTCCGGCGGCGAGATCGACGACGCTCTCTGCCTGATCCATTGCGCGTTCGCACGCATCCAGGTCTCCGAGGCCTGCGTATGCTTCAGCTTGGACGGATGCCACCCAATGGCGCGTGGAGAGGTTGGTGTCACCCTTGCCGGCCAGCCGTGCGGCGACACCGAGGATCTGCACGGCTTGCCGGTAGCGACGCTCGGACAGGTCCACGTAGGCGTGCCGGACGAGCGCGCACGCCCAGAGGTCGTACGCTCCGGCGTCCTTGCTGACTGATGCCGCCAGTGAGTATGAAGCTGCGGCGTCGGAGTATCTGCTGCCGTCGAACGCAACCTCGCCTGCCAACTGGAAGAGGTCCGCCGCCGCGCTCAACAGAGGGCGGTTGCTGCCCCGGCCTTCCGCAAGTGCGTCACTCAGAGCTGTCAGTTGGTCCTGAATGACGGGGTAGACGGCACCTTTGGAGCGCGCCAGTTGGTAGACCTGCCAGAGGTGCCCGTTCATGAGTGCGAAGTCAGCAGGAGTCCCCCTGTTCACGCCCTCGACGAGCACCTCGGCGTCCTCCACCGGCAGGGCGGCCAGGGCTCCGCTGATGGTCAGTATGCGCAGAAATTCGCGGCGGATCATCTCGTCGGGGTCTCCCGCGTTCTGGAGCTCGTTGGGCTGCTGCTGTCCGGCAGCTTCCAGGCCTGCTGCGGTACACGGTGGTGACGCGAGGACATCCAGCTCTTGGAGACTGATTTCCAGCGCAAGAGCCAAGCCTCGCCGCTGGGTCGGCTGAGGACGGGTCCGGCCGCTTTCCCAACGTCCGATCGTCGTGCGGTCCACGCCGACCAGCTGTGCCAATTCCTCCTGACTGTAGCCCAGGGCCTTGCGTCGCTCCGCCAGTCCCATGCCGTGCCTTTCCGTAGCTCCGGCCGCTGCGGTACCCCTGCCCATTTCTGCGTCAAGAGTGCCGCATCGATGCCGTGGAGGTCTGAAACTCCACGCGCTTTTCTAGGTGTTGATCGAGATCAGCAGGCAGTGACACATGGAGGAGTCCGGTCGTGACCACGAAAAGCAAAAAGCTGGCACAAGAACTGGGCCATGTCACGAGAACGCAAGTCGACAGCACGGGAGAGCGGGTGGCCATGACGCTCAGAGTCTCCCGCGACTCCGGACGAACCTGGGGGCTCCGCACAGAAGTGCGGATCGGAACGGGCCCGGTGGTCCCGGTCAGCCTTTGCGCCTTCCCGCCCTGCGCATGCCCACGCTGCACAGGCCGCGAACGGAACTCCGCCGAATTCGTCCGGACGGTGTCGTAATGCGGTGTGCGCTCTGGCGCCGTCTGCCGCCTGCCCTGGCACAGGACGCCCGTCAGACGTCGGCCTCGGGGTGCGTCGACAGCGCCGTCCAGTGTCAGCTGCCCCGGCACGAAGCGGGCCCGCACTACGGCCTTCTCGAAGACACGCGGCCCACCGCCGCCCTGTGGCTCCGGTGGCAGGGGACGGATGTTGAGCTGACGGTGCTCCCGGACTGCCCGGCCGTCGCACCAGGGCTCGATGGAGACGGTTGCTGCTTGTTCGCCGGCCACCCACACCAGCACACCTGGGAAGAAGCGCTCCCCGAAGAGGACGCGCTGCGCATCTCCTGATCACCGATCCATCCAGCGGAAGGCAGCTCGTCGACGGCGGCGCCCACTCCCAGGCCGAACGGTTCCTCGCTCAATCCACCCCGGGTGTCATCGCAACCAGGTCGGAGGGCAGATGACGCAGGGCCATAGACACGGCTGCCTCCGCTGTTGCGGCCTCGGCGAGGACCTCGCCCATGTAGTGGGCGCTGACGGAGTAGGGCTTCTGCCGGTGCGCGTCCAGGCACAGCGGGACGGTAGTGAGGCGCGGGCGC
This sequence comes from Streptomyces sp. NPDC096323, assembly GCF_040302845.1. Lineage (NCBI taxonomy): Bacteria > Bacillati > Actinomycetota > Actinomycetes > Kitasatosporales > Streptomycetaceae > Streptomyces > Streptomyces sp. NPDC096323. The sequence continues at coordinate 729,252 of NZ_JBEOSI010000002.1, read as the reverse complement.
GTACTGGTGGAGAATCGCAGTGTCCAGTGGCTGGTGAACGGGTAGAGCCTCCGCAGTGCCGGTTCCGCGTACGCGGCCTCGATGAGTGCGCGGTACTCCGGCCCGTCCATCTCACTGGCCTCTGTACGCAGGTGCTGCCACTCGGACTCGGTCAGGTGCACCGGATCGTGGTCAGGCACCTCGAACCGCCCCGTGAGATGAACAAACGGCGCAACGCGGCGAATCTCGGCCAGCTCTGCCCCGTTGTGCCAGGCACACGCGGCCCGAGCAAGCTGAGCGATATCATGCGTGTTGCCCTCTATGAGCGCCATGTTCTGAAACGTCTCGCAGCCGCGGATCGACCAACGACGTTCCACCGCCCAGGCACCGATATCCAGAGCCGTCCGATGCGGAACCACACTCATGACCGAGGCATGGCGCAGCGAATCGGAAGCCTCGAACCGCACGTCGAGGTCTTCCTCGTCCGCTGCGGCCTGGAGCGCGGCAGCGAGACTGCCTTCAACTGCGATGTCGGGATACAGGTCGGCTGGATCACGGGAGGCTGCCATGAAGGAATATTTTGCCGCCTTCTCGGCTCCTGCCGCAGTCGAGACGAGTGTTTCGATTGCCGCTACTGCTCCGGCAGGCCCAACGGATCTGCCCAACCTCGATCAATCGCAGCGCTCATGCGCTTACGCCTCGGCAGAGAATGAACGCGTGCTTCCCCCTCGACTGCTCTGGCGTGACCCCAGGCCCATCCCTCGGCTGAACCGGCAGGAACCGGTGACCGTGATCCTCAGTGATCCCGGTTTCCACGAACCGAGGGGCGATGACAACTGCGAGGTGTTCGGCTACTTCTGCCGGTCGCATGACCGCCCCTACCTGCACGACTCCTGCGGGGAAGGTCCGCACCTCGTCGCCTTGGACTGCCAGGAGCACGGACTGGAGAAAATGTGGCCCCAGCCGGTCATGCTGATGTTCCCCGAAGGATTCGATCCGCCACTGAGTGACGCCCAGTCGGCGTGGCTACGGGCAGAAGACGAGGACGCCCGGCCGCGGCAGGCAACGGCCCGTTCGAATCCGCCCAGCAGCGGTAGCGTGCGGTGAGCGCGGCCACCTCGTCGAGCTTCCCGAAGCCCGTGCGGCACGAGGGATCGCAACCGGCCCTCAGAACGCCGCCCACCTGTCCGGGGCAAGGACGTGGGAAGCGAGCGCGCACGGCGTCGATGCAGATGTCCCGTGACGTGGGTCCGCCGAACCGAAGCCGGTCGTAAGCCGTGAAGTCCGGTTCCAGCGCATCGAGGTCGTCAACCATTGCGTGCAGCCGCTCAACCCACTGGGCCGACCCGGCATCCGGATCGTCCTCCGAGACACCGATCGCGGTCGTCAGATGCTCCTTGCGCTGAATGGCGGCCGGGGTCACCGAGTGCAGGCACACGTACTGACCGCTGAGATACGCGTTCCACTCCGAATTCCCGGTGCCCGGGTCGGCCCACTGAGCGGTGAACCACGCTTCGAGCAGATGTACACCGCCCGCTTCGTCGGCGAGAGCGAACAAGTCGGCCGGCACCATCTCCGCACCGTCGGAGCGCAGATACCCAGGGAGCGGCAGACGCTGCTCCAGCATCAGCCGGCGGACGGCATCGGCATCGCGGCCGTGGACTGCGCACAGCCGTTCCAGGGTGATGAACTGCGCGCTGACATAGGCGTCATCGGCTTCGCTCATCGGATGGTCGCCGTTGACCTCACGAAACCGCTCGGCCACCTGCTGCTCCAGGCCTGCGTCCGGCATCGGGCGCCTCCGGTGCTTACGAGCGCGGGCATCTCCCGCACAGGGCTTCGCACGCTACCGGCGGGACGGTTCGGCGCTCACCGAACCGTCGAGGGGCCCAGCACTCCTGACACAGCTTCGGGCCGACGGTACGAAACCGTCGGCCCGATGCCATCCGTATACCCACAGGCGCGAGCGGCGCCTACAGCACCGGCAGCAGCGCCTTCAGCTCGAAGGCGGTGACCTCGCTGCGGTACTCCTCCCACTCCTGCTTCTTGTTGCGCAAGAAGAAGTCGAAGACGTGCTCGCCGAGTGTCTCGGCGACCAGTTCGCTCTTCTCCATCAGCGCGATCGCCTCGCCCAGGTTCTGCGGCAGCGGCTCGATGCCCATCGCGCGGCGCTCCGCGTCGGAGAGGGCCCAGACGTCGTCGTCGGCGCCGGCCGGGAGTTCGTAGCCCTCCTCGATGCCCTTGAGGCCCGCGGCCAGGAGCACCGCGTACGTCAGGTAGGGGTTGGCGCCGGAGTCGATGGAGCGGACCTCGACGCGGGCCGAGCCGGTCTTGCCGGGCTTGTACATCGGGACGCGGATGAGCGCCGAGCGGTTGTTGTGGCCCCAGCAGATGTACGAGGGGGCCTCGCCGCCGGCGCCCGCTGCGCGGGAGGAGCCGCCCCAGATGCGCTTGTAGGAGTTGACCCACTGGTTGGTGACGGCGGAGATCTCCGCGGCGTGCTTGAGCAGGCCCGCGATGAAGGAGCGCCCCACCTTTGAGAGCTGGTATTCGGCGCCGGACTCGTAGAACGCGTTGCGGTCGCCCTCGAAGAGGGAGAGGTGGGTGTGCATGCCCGAGCCGGGGTACTCCGAGAACGGCTTCGGCATGAAGGTCGCCTGCACGCCCTGCTCCAGCGCGACCTGCTTCATGACCAGGCGGAACGTCATGATGTTGTCGGCGGTGGAGAGCGCGTCCGCGTACCGCAGGTCGATCTCCTGCTGGCCGGGGGCGCCCTCGTGGTGGCTGAACTCGACCGAGATACCCATGGACTCGAGCATGGTGATCGCCTGGCGGCGGAAGTCCATGCCGACGTTCTGCGGGGTGTGGTCGAAGTAGCCGGAGCTGTCGGCGGGGGTGGGGCGGGTGCCGTCGACCGGCTTGTTCTTCAGCAGGAAGAACTCGATCTCCGGGTGGGTGTAGAAGGTGAAGCCCAGGTCCGAGGTCTTGGCCAGGATGCGCTTGAGCACGTAGCGCGGGTCGGCGAAGGAGGGCGAGCCGTCGGGCATGAGGATGTCGCAGAACATCCGGGCCGTGCCGGGGGCCTCCGCTCGCCAGGGCAGGATCTGGAACGTGCCCGGGTCCGGCTTGGCGATCATGTCGGACTCGTACACCCGGGCGAAGCCCTCGATGGCAGAGCCATCGAAGCCGATGCCCTCGTCAAACGCCTGTTCCAGCTCGGCGGGGGCCACGGCCACGGACTTGAGGTAACCGAGCACGTCGGTGAACCACAGCCGTACGAACCGGATGTCGCGCTCCTCAAGCGTCCTGAGGACGAATTCCTGCTGCTTGTCCATAGCCACATCCTTGCAGTTCAGACGGTCCGTGCACCACCGCCCGGGGTAAGGGGGAGAGTCCAGTATCACGACCCCGGATTTCACCCAGATTACGCACCCGGCGTGAGATGGAGCACTCGGCCACCCACTACGATCGTCGGCCATGGTGCGTACGGGGTGCGGAGGCTTCACGACTGCCCCGCGCGCACCGGTTCCCGACCCCGTTCCGTCCTCTCATCGCCCCTTCGCAGAAGGACTCACGACATGAGCTTCGACCGCAGGACCCGCATAGAGCAGATGCGCAAGGCGGACCGGGCGCGTGACCGCCGCAGCCGCGTGCTGGTCATAAGCATCAGCGCCGTCGTCGTCGCAGGTCTCGTCAGCTTCGGCGCCTACACGCTGGTCGACAAGTCGCAGGCTTCGGCCGACCAGAAGGCGGCCGACGCCAAGAACGCCGAACAGTCCGAGGCGGAGAAGAAGGAACTCGCCGACGGTCCGATCAAGGGCGAGAGGACGTGGGACGCGAAGAAGCTGACCCGCAACCACGTCACCGAGAACGTCACGTACCCGATGAAGCCGCCGGTCGGCGGTGACCACAGCCCCGTCTGGATGAACTGCGACGGCGACGTATACAAGACGGCGATTCCTGACATGAACGCCGTGCACGCGCTTGAGCACGGGTCGGTGTGGGTGACGTACACGGACAAGGCCCCGGCCGCCGACGTGGACAAGCTCGCCGAGCGGGTCGGGAAGACGCCGTACTCGCTGATGAGCCCGTACAAGGACCAGGCCGGCACGATCATGCTGAGCGCCTGGGGCAAGCAGGTCACGGTGGACAGTGCCGATGACCGCCGGGTCGCGCAGTTCTTCGCCAAGTACGTGCAGGGGCCGCAGACGCCCGAGCCGGGCGCGGCGTGCACCGGCGGACGGGCGGCTCCGTGACGGAGACGACGGAGGTGATGGACACGACCGAGGTGACGGAGGTGGGGCAGGACGCGGACTCCGCCCGTCGCACGCGGCGCGTCCGGTGGACCGCCGGTTCCGCCGTCGCGCTCGCGCTGCTCTTCGCGGGCGCGGCGACCGTCGCCTCCGCGCGGGGCGACGGGGCGGACCATCACGCGGCCGCCTCCGCCGCGCAGGTCCCGGGGACGGATTCCGCGGACGCCGGCTTCGCCCGTGACATGGCCGTCCACCACCAGCAGGCCGTGGAGATGTCGTTCATCGTGCGCGACCGCACGGACGACGAGGACGTACGCCGGTTCGCGTACGACATCGCCAACACGCAGGCCAACCAGCGGGGCATGCTGCTCGGCTGGCTGGACCTGTGGGAGCTGCCGAAGGCGGCCGCCGGGCAGGAGCCGATGGCCTGGATGGCCGGCGGACACCACGCGGGCCACGACATGGCCGGGATGCCGGGCATGGACGGCGGTTACGAGGCCCATGACGGGTCCCTCATGCCCGGCATGGCGACCCGGACCGAGCTCGGACAGCTCCGCAGGGCCGGCGGCAAGCAGGCCGAGATCCTGTACCTCCAGCTGATGACCGACCACCACAGGGGCGGTGTCGACATGGCCCGCGGCTGCGCGGACCTGTGCAGCGTGAAGGCGGAGAAGCGGCTGGCCCGGGGCATGGTCGAGGGCCAGCAGTCCGAGCTGCAGGCCATGGCCGCGATGCTGTCGGAACGGGGCGCCGCGCCCAGGCCCGTGAAGGTGCCCTGAGGCGACTGCCTGCGGCTCCGGGGGCTCGGGACCGCCTCACCCGAATGGGTGATAGCGGTCGCGGGCCCCTACCGGGCCCATGACGATGGGTTGGCTGCTCGGGGTCGTACGGAAGTGCCCATCGGCACGCAGGAGGAATCCCTCATGACCACCGCCAAGGACATCATGCACAGCGGCGCCACCTGGATCCCGGCGCACGAGACCCTCGACCGCGCCGCCCAGATGATGCGCGACCACGAAGTCGGGGCGCTGCCCATCTCGGAGAACGGCGGCCAGGACCGGATGGTCGGCATCCTCACGGACCGCGACATCGTCGTCGCGTGTGTGGCGGCGGGCCGGGACCCGTCGAAGGTGACCGCCGGCGACCTGGCGCAGGGCACCCCGCGCTGGATCGACGCGCAGGCCGGGGTGGACCAGGTGCTGGAGGAGATGCAGACCCACCGGATCCGCCGGCTGCCCGTGATCGAGAACAAGAAGCTGATCGGCATGATCAGTGAGGCCGACCTGGCCCAGCACCTGTCGGACGACCAGATCGCCGGCTGGGCGGAGATGGTCTACTCCCGCCACTGACCGGCACGCCGTACGACCGGACGGCCCACCTTCTCTGCCCAGCCGGACGGCCGGGCACCCCAGCCGCGCGGACGGTCCGCCGTCTCCGCCGCGCGGACGGCCGGGCACCCCCGCCGCGCGGACGCGCCCGGATGACGATGCCGTCGGCCGTCGGCGGAGTCGGCAGGCCACCCCGCCGCGCGGGCGGGCCCGGATGGCCCGCCCTGTCCGCCGCGCGGAGGGGGCGGACCATCACCGCCCCCATGCCCGGCATGAGTAATCTGTCCGGTATGTCCGCTCAGTTTTCTCGCCGTGCCATGCTCGGCGCCTCGATCGCCCTTGCCGGTACGGGAGTTCTCGCCGACCGCGCCGCCGCGTCCCCCTCCGCCGCGCATCATCCGGCCGCCTCCGCCACCACCGTCCCGGAGGGGTACGTCTCCCCCGACGGGCCCGAGGTCGCCGCGGCCGAGCAGCGGCGGGGCGCCGGTCCCGAGCGCAGGGTCGCCCTGACCGCGACCCCGTCCCGGCTCGACCTGGGCGGCGGACTCACCGTCAGCTCGTGGGCGTACGGGGACCGGCTCCCCGGACGGGAGATCCGGGTCACCGCGGGCGACACGCTCGCGCTCACCCTCGCCAACCACCTGCCGGACCCCACCTCCCTGCACTGGCACGGACTCGCCCTGCGCAACGACATGGACGGGGTGCCGGGGCTGACCCAGCGGGCCATCGGGGCGGGAACGGACTTCGCGTACCGGTTCGCGGTGCCCGACCCCGGCACGTACTGGCTCCACCCGCACTCGGGCGTCCAGCTGGACCGCGGGCTCTACGCCCCGCTGATCGTGGAGGACCCGAAGGAGCCCCTGTCGTACGACAAGGAGTGGGTCCTCGTCCTGGACGACTGGGTCGACGGGGTGGACGGCTCCACCCCCGACTCGGTGCTCCGGGAGCTCACCGGTGGCCGAGGCGGCCACGGCGGGCACGGGATGGCCGCGTCGCCCGCGGCGGACGAGGGCGACGGGCCCTCTCGGATGCTGAGGGGCGCGACCAGTGAGCTGCTGGGCGGCGACCCCGGGGATGTGGACTATCCGTACTACCTGGTCAACGGCCGCGTGCCGGAGGATCCGTGCGCCTTCGTCGCACGGCCGGGCGACCGGATCCGGTTGCGGATCATCAACGCGGGCGGCGACACCGCCTTCCGCGTGGCACTCGGCGGCCACCGGATGACGGTGACGCACACCGACGGCTTCCCGGTCCGGCACACCACGACGGACGCCCTGCTGATCGCGATGGGCGAGCGGTACGACGTGCTGGTCACGGCCGGGGACGGGGTGTTCCCGCTGACCGCGCTCGCCGAAGGCAAGAACGCCTCGGCGATGGCCCTGCTGCGGACCGGGGGCGGCGCGGCACCCGGCGCTTCCGTACGGCCGAAGGAGCTGGACGGCGAACTGGTCACGGCCGACCGGCTGTCCCCGGACCCCTCCGTGGCCCTGTCCGCCCGCGAGCCCGACCGGACGGTACTCATGCGGCTGACCGGGTCCATGGAGGCGTACGACTGGGCCTTCGACCGGAAGCCGTACACCGCCGACCAGCGCCATCCGGTGAAGGCCGGAGAGCGGGTCCGGCTGGAGTTCCGCAATCCGACCGCGATGTGGCACCCCATCCATCTGCACGGACACACCTTCGCGCTGGCCGGCGGCGCGGCCGGGGCCCGTAAGGACACCGCGATCGTGCTGCCCCGGCAGACGCTGACCGTCGACCTCGACGCGGACAACCCGGGTCTGTGGATGCTCCACTGCCACAACCTGTACCACGCGGAGGCGGGCATGATGACGGTCCTCGGCTACCGCCGCTGACCGGCCTCCTGGCGGACCGCCCCACTTTTCGGGCGGCCCGCCAGGACATCGCGTCAGTCAGACGATTACACTGGGCGGCGTGCCTCAACTACGCCTCGCTCTGAATCAGATCGACTCGACCGTCGGCGATCTCGCCGGGAACACCGAGTCGATCCTCCACTGGACCCGGCACTCCGCCGAACAGGGCGCCCACCTGGTGGCGTTCCCCGAGATGGCGCTGACCGGCTACCCCGTCGAGGACCTGGCCCTGCGGTCATCCTTCGTCGAGGCGTCGCGGGACGCGCTGCGTGCGCTCGCCGCCCGCCTGGACGCGGAGGGCTTCGGGGAACTCCCGGTCGTCGTCGGCTACCTCGACCGCTCCGAGTCCGCCGCGTCCCGGTACGGGCAGCCCGCCGGGTCGCCGCGGAACGCCGCCGCGGTCCTGCACCGCGGGGGGATCGCTCTGAACTTCGCCAAGCACCACCTGCCCAACTACGGCGTCTTCGACGAGTTCCGGTACTTCGTGCCGGGCGACTCGATGCCCGTCGTGCGGGTGCACGGCGTCGATGTGGCGCTCGCGATCTGCGAGGACCTCTGGCAGGACGGCGGCCGGGTGCCGGCCGCACGCGCCGCCGGGGCCGGGCTGCTGCTGTCGATCAACGCCTCTCCGTACGAGCGTGACAAGGACGACACCCGGCTGGAGCTGGTCCGCAAGCGGGCCCAGGAGGCAGGCTGCACGACCGCGTACCTCGCGATGATCGGCGGACAGGACGAGCTGGTCTTCGACGGTGACTCGATCGTCGTCGACCCGAACGGCGAAGTGATCGCCCGTGCCCCGCAGTTCGCCGAGGGAAGCGTGATCCTGGACCTCGACCTGCCGGCCGCCTCGCCCGAGGCGCCGTCCGGTGTGGTGAACGACGGGCTGCGGATCGACCACGTGGTCCTCTCCGAGGAGCCGCTGCCGGCGTACGAGGCGGAGCTGGCCGGAGGCTACGCCGACCGGCTCGACGACGACGAGGAGCTGTACTCGGCGCTGGTCGTGGGCCTGCGGGCGTACGCGGCGAAGAACGGCTTCAGCAGTGTGCTGATCGGACTCTCCGGCGGGATCGACTCGGCGCTGGTCGCCGCGATCGCCTGCGACGCGCTGGGCGCGCAGCACGTGTACGGCATCTCGATGCCGTCGAAGTACTCCTCGGACCACTCCAAAGGCGACGCGGCCGAGCTGGCGCGGCGTACCGGGCTGAACTTCCGGACCGTACCGATCGAGCCGATGTTCGACGCGTACATGGGGTCACTGGGGCTCACCGGCCTCGCCGAGGAGAACCTGCAGTCGCGGCTGCGCGGCACGATGCTGATGGCCGTGTCCAACCAGGAGGGCCAGATCGTCCTGGCCCCGGGCAACAAGTCGGAGCTGGCGGTCGGTTACTCGACGCTGTACGGGGACTCCGTGGGCGCGTACGGGCCGATCAAGGACGTCTACAAGTCGTCGGTCTTCCGCCTGGCGAAGTGGCGCAACCGGGCCGCCGAGGAACGCGGGCAGACGCCGCCGATCCCGGAGGCCTCCATCACCAAGCCGCCGAGCGCGGAGCTTCGGCCCGGTCAGGTCGACACGGACTCGCTGCCGGACTACGACGTACTGGACCGGATCCTGGAGATGTACGTCGACCGGGACCAGGGCCTCGACGCGATCGTCGCGGCCGGGTTCGACGCGGCGCTGGTGGCGAAGACACTGCGGATGGTGGACACGGCGGAGTACAAGCGGCGGCAGTACCCGCCGGGCACGAAGATCTCGCCCAAGGGCTTCGGCAAGGACCGGCGCCTGCCGATCACGAACCGCTGGCGCGAGTCCGGCTGACGCCGGGGGGGGCGGTTCCCCCGGGTACCGGCCCGCCGCGTTTCTGGCCCGTCCGGCCGAGGGCACTTGTCCTCAATCACCGGACGGGCTTGGTTGTGCGGGCCTTCCGGCCTGGGGTTCGTCCTCAATCGCCGGACGGGCTCGAAGCGCCCGGCACGGGCCCCACCGTGCCGGGCGGAGCTTCGTAGTTCAGTGCACGTCCGCTTCGGACCTCCGCGGGGCCGGCGTCGCCGCGCGCGCGACGATCCTCGACGGGGTGCGGTCGCGGTCCAGGACGCCTGCCGTGACCGCGATCGCGAGGCCCGCGAGGGTCAGGGCCGCGCCGACCAGGGCCGGGGAGGTCCAGCCCCAGCCTGCCGCGATGGACATGCCGCCCAGCCAGGCGCCGCCCGCGTTGGCCAGGTTGAAGGCGGAGTGGTTGGAGGCGGACGCCAGGGTCGGGGCGTCCTTGGCCTTGTTCATGACGAGCATCTGCAGCGGCGTGGTCGTCATGAAGCCGACCCCGCCCAGCAGCACCACCATCACCAGGGCCGCCCACTGCACATGGGCGACGAAGGGGAAGACCAGCAGGACGACGGCGAGGGCGCTCAGGGAGCCGTACAGCGTGGGGCGCAGCGCGCGGTCCGTGAGCGGGCCCGCGGCGAGTGCGCCGAGGGTCATGCCGATGCCGAAGAGCGCGAGGACCAGCGTCACGGAGGATTCACCGAAGCCCATCGCCTCGGTCGTCATGGCCGAGAGGTAGGAGTACACGGCGAAGACCCCGGCGAAGCCGAAGACCGCGGTGAGCAGGCCGAGCAGGACCTGGCGGTTGCCCAGGGCCCGCAGTTCGTGGCGGACGTGGCGGTGTGCCTCGGCCGGGATCTGCGGGACGAGGCGGGCGAGGGCGGCCATCGCGCAGAGGCCGATGGCGGCGACCACGAGGAAGGTGGCACGCCAGCCGAGGTGCTGGCCGAGCAGGGTGGCGGCGGGGACGCCGACGACGTTGGCGATGGTCAGGCCGAGGAACATCGTCGCCACCGCCCGCGCCCGGCGCCCCTCGGCGACCAGCCGGGTGGCGACGACCGCGCCGACTCCGAAGAACGCGCCGTGAGGCAGTCCGGCCAGCAGCCGTCCGGCGATCAGCCAGCCGAAGGTGGGGGCGAGTGCGGAGGCGAGGTTGCCGAGGGTGAAGAGCGCCATCAGCAGCAGGAGCATCCGCTTGCGCGGGATGCGGGAGCCGAAGGCCGTGAGCAGCGGGGCGCCGACCACCACACCGATCGCGTACGCCGACACAAGGTAGCCCGCGGTGGGGACGGAGGTGCCCAGATCGTCCGCGACGTCGGGCAGCAGGCCCATCATCACGAATTCCGTAGTACCGATGCCGAAGGCGCTCACAGCGAGTGCGAGCAGAGCCAGTGGCATGAGGAGAGACCTTTCCGAAGTGGGCCCCGTGCGCCTTGCCGGGCCCGGAGGGCCTGCGGGGAGCGGGAGGGGCAGGGGGGAACGCGGCCGTACGTGCGCCGGCGCGGCCGGCCGGGGCCGGATCGCACGGTGACGGACCGGCTTCCTCGCCGGCGGCCTTGTTCCCGTTCGGAACAAAGTCTCTCAGACGTTTGGTGCTTCGAGGTAAACGGGCCGTTGCGTCAGAGTTTGACGCGGGCGGCGATCGGGAGATGGTCGCTGTCCGTGGCCGGAAGTGTCCACGACGACATGGGCTCGACGCCCTTCACCATGATCTGGTCGATCCGGGCCATGGGGAACGAGGCGGGCCAGCTGAATCCGAAGCCGTCACCGGCCGCGCCCTGGGTGGAGCGCATCTGGGAGGTGACCATGTTGAGCGAGCGGTCGTTCATGGTCCCGTTGAGATCGCCGAGCAGCGCGACCCGTTCCAGCGGCTCGTCGGAGATGGCCTCGCCGAGGGCGTCCGCGCTCTGGTCCCGCTGGTTGGCGGTGAACCCGGCGTGCAGCTTGACGCGTACGGAGGGCAGGTGCGCGACGTAGACGGCGAGCGGGCCCTTGGGAGTGGCGACGGTGGTCCGCATGGCGCGGACCCAGCCCATCTTGATGTCCACCGGGCGGGTGTCGCTGAGCGGGTACTTGCTCCACACGCCGACGGTCCCCTGGACGGAGTGGTACCGGAAGCGGCCGGCGAGCGCGGACTCGTACGCCGCGACCTTGCCGCTGGGGAGCTCCTGCAGGGCGACGACGTCGGCGCCCGAACCGGCGACCTGCTGGGCGGTGCCGGCGGGATCGGGGTTGTCCGCGTTGACGTTGTGGGTGGCCACGGTGAGGTCGCCACCGGTGCCCGACTTGTCGGTGAGCAGCCCGCCGAAGACGTTGAACCAGACCAGGACCGGCAGCAGCAGGGCGACCAGCGCGGTCGCCGAGCGGCGCACCAGGCCGAGGACCAGCAGCAGCGGGACGAAGACGGCGCACCACGGCAGGAACGTCTCGGTGAGGCTGCCCAGGTTGCCGATGGTGTTCGGGATCTGTGCGTGGAGGAGCATCACGAGAGTCAGCAGGACCGAGCAGCCGGCCAGGACGATGCCCCGCCGCCAGATGCCGGGGTCCCTGGTCAGTCTGGAGCGCAGGTCCCGGAAGCGGGATCCGGTGCGCTGCGGTCCCGCGCCGCCGTTCCCGGTGTCCGTCCTGTACGCCTGCACCATTGCGCTGTCCTCACTGCCTTGCCGTACACATCGCCGCGCCCCACGACCCTAGGGGATGCGCGCCGCCTTTCCTGCCGTCGGTGACGGCCGTTCTGCCACGGGGACGCCGCAAACGGTGCGTCGGGTTCCGGCCACAGGGGGTCTGTGGCGGCCTGTGACAGAACAGGCACACGCGCCCCGGGCCCGGGCGCGTCAGTCATGGCCAGGTTTCCGTCGGTCCTGACCCGGTTTCACCGGATTCGGTGCCGGTTGTGGGCGGGCCCACTTCCCGGGAACGGCTCCGGGGTGCCACCATGGAAGCGGTCCGGGGACGCCGTCAGGGCGCCTCGAGATGACGAAGGAGCCGTTGGCAATGTCGCTTCAGGCTGCGCACAACCAGTCCCCCACCCCGCCCGCGGGAGCCCCCGCCGACAGCAGCAAGGCGCTGTACGGAGGAAAGAGCAACCGCCGCGTCACCGTCCACGACATCGCCGCCGCCACCGCGCGCGGCGAGAAGTGGCCCATGCTCACCGCCTACGACGCGATGACCGCGTCCGTCTTCGACGAGGCGGGCATCCCGGTGATGCTCGTCGGGGACTCCATGGGCAACTGTCACCTCGGCTACGAGACCACCGTGCCCGTCACGATGGACGAGATCGCCATGCTGTCCGCCGCTGTCGTCCGGGGCACCAAGCGGGCGCTGATCGTCGCCGACCTGCCGTTCGGGTCCTACCAGGAGAGCCCCGTCCAGGCCCTGCGCAACGCCACCCGGCTGATCAAGGAGTCCGGGGTCGGTGCCGTCAAGCTGGAGGGCGGCGAGCGCAGCCACGAGCAGATCAAGCTCCTGGTCGACGCCGGCATCCCGGTGATGGCCCACATCGGCCTGACCCCGCAGTCCGTCAACGCCATGGGCTACCGCGTGCAGGGCCGCGGCGAGGAGGCCGCCCAGCAGATGCTGCGCGACGCCAAGGCGGTGCAGGACGCCGGCGCGTTCGCCGTCGTCCTCGAACTCGTACCGGCCGAACTGGCCGCCGAGGTCACCCGCACCCTGCACATCCCGACCGTGGGCATCGGGGCCGGTCCCGACACCGACGCGCAGGTGCTGGTCTACACCGACATGGTCGGTCTGACCGGCGGCAAGGTGCCGCGCTTCACCAAGCAGTACGCCGACCTGCGGCAGATCCTCGGCGACGCCGCGAAGGCGTACGCGGACGAGGTCGTCGGCGGCACCTTCCCGGCGCCGGAGCACACCTTCCACTAGGCAGCCCGCCGGTACGCCGGCCACCGGACCCGACCGACCACTGTCGCACCACCGACAGCCCGCCGACTTCCCCCATCGGCGGGCTGTCGCTCCGATGTGGGCCCGCTGTCGGCGGACTGTCGGTGCGTTGTCGGTGGCGGCTGGTCTGATGGTGGGCATGACGCGAATCGACAAGAACCCCAGGAACGGCACGAACGCCGTCGAGGTACGGGGGCTGGTCAAGCACTATGGCTCGACCAAGGCTCTGGACGGCGTGGACCTCGATGTGCGCGAGGGCACCGTCCTCGGCGTACTCGGCCCCAACGGCGCCGGCAAGACGACCCTCGTACGGGTCCTGTCCACCCTGATCCAGCCCGACGCCGGACACGCCATGGTGGCGGGCTACGACGTGGTGAGGCAGCCCCGCGCGCTGCGCCGCACCATCGGCCTGACCGGGCAGTACGCCTCGGTCGACGAGAAGCTCTCCGGCTGGGAGAACCTCTACATGATCGGGCGGCTACTCGACCTGCCGCGCAAGAAGGCCCGCTCGCGCGCCGACGAGCTGCTGGAGCGCTTCTCGCTCACGGAAGCGGCGAAGAAGGCCGCGATGGAGTACTCGGGCGGTATGCGCCGCCGGCTGGATCTCGCCGCCTCCATGATCGGCAGCCCGGCCGTCCTCTATCTGGACGAGCCGACGACGGGGCTCGACCCCCGTACCCGCAACGAGGTCTGGGACGAGGTACAGAGGATGGTCGCGGAGGGGGCGACCGTGCTGCTCACCACCCAGTACATGGAAGAGGCCGAACAGCTCGCCAACGAGCTGACCGTCATCGACAAGGGCAGGATCATCGCCCGCGGCGGTGTCGACGAGCTGAAGGCCAAGGTCGGCGGCCGCACCCTGCAGATCCGCCCCTCCGACCCCGCCGAGCTGGCCGCCATGGCCCAGGCGATCCGCGAGGCAGGTCTCGACGGCGTGGCGGGCGCGCAGGCGGTCCCGGACGAGGGACTGCTGTACGTACCGATCCTCAGCGACGAGCAGCTCACCGCCGTCATCGGCCTGCTCGGCACCCGGGGCTTCTCGCTGGCGCACGTCGCCACCGCGCTGCCCAGCCTCGACGAGGTGTTCCTCGCCATCACCGGCGACAAGGCCACCGTCACCGACACGATCCCCGAGGAGGTCGCGGCATGAGCACGACGACTCTGACGCCCACCCCCACCGACGCGGCCGCGGCCGCCCCGGCCGCGAAGGTCCACGACGAGGGCCGGATCGGGCTGCGGAACAACCTGCGCCACATCGGGGCGCTGGTGCGGCGCAATCTGCTCCAGATCAAGAAGGATCCGGAGTCGATGTTCGACGCGCTCCTGATGCCCGTGATCTTCACCCTGCTGTTCGTCTACGTCTTCGGCGGCTCGGTCGGCGGCAGCATGGGCGGCGGCCGGCAGGAGTACCTCAACTACCTGATTCCCGGCCTGATGGCGATGATGGGCATGAACATCGCCATGGCGGTCGGCTCCGGTGTCAACGACGACTTCCGCAAGGGAGTCATGGACCGGTTCCGTACGATGCCGATCGCCCGTTCCTCTGTGCTCATCGCGAAGATCGTGGTCGAGCTCGGGCGGATGATGGTCGCCACGCTCATCCTGCTGGCCATGGGCTTCGCCCTCGGCATGGAGCTGCAGGAGTCGGTGCTGGGGCTGATCGGGGCGATCGCCCTGTCGGCCGCGTTCGGCGCCGCGATCATGTGGATCTTCATCCTGCTCGGACTCACCATGAAGACCGCCCAGGCGGTCCAGGGAATGGGGATGCTCGTGCTGATGCCTCTCCAGTTCGGCTCCTCGATCTTCGCCCCGACGCAGACGATGCCCGGCTGGCTCCAGACCTTCACTGACTACAACCCGCTGTCCAACCTGGCCGACGCCGCGCGCGCCCTGATGATGGGCGGCCCGCTCGCCCACTCGGTCTGGGTGACGCTGGGGTGGACCGTGGTCATCACCGCGGTCATGGCCCCGCTCGCGGTGTCGAAGTTCCGCAAGAAGTCCTGACGGGAGCGGCGGTTCGGTCCTGCTCAGTTCCGGTACGCGTCCACGAGGGCGGTGGCCTCCTCCAGACAGAGGCCGCCGCCCTCGGCGTACGCGGCCTCGTAGGCGGCGTCCCCGAGCGCCGCACGCACCAGCTCCTCGGCACGGGCGAAGTTGTCCCGCTCCATCGACGTCAGGAAGTGCCCCTCCGGCAGCAGCGCCCGGCCTGCGGCCAGCAGCCGGGCGCCGAGCTGCGCGCCGGGCGCCGCGCCGAGCCCGCCCAGCGCCCAGGCCAGGGTGACCAGATGGATCACCGGCATCTGCGGCGCCACCATCTGCGTCAACGGATCGCCCAGGCGCAGCAGGGCCTGCCGGCCGCGGTCCAGGGCGTCCGCGTAGTTCTCGTCCTGGTTGTCCAGCCAGGCCAGGCCGCCCAGGACGAAGCCCTCGAAGATCGCCATGGTCTGCGACCTGAACTCTTCGAGCAGTTCGGAGAACTGCTCGCGCGCCTCCGCGGTCCGGCCGCAGCGGCCCAGCCACAGGGCCAGGAAGAGCCGGGCCGCCGGCCGCGCCTCGTGCCCCGCATGCCGCTCGTCGGCGATCACCTGGCGCAAAATCACCTCGGCCTCGGCTCCACGGCCGAGTTCGGTGAGAGCGGAGGCGTACCGAGTGCGGAGCACCGATACCTGGGCCAGGGCGCCGAGCTTCTCCGCGCAGCCGATCGCGGCCTGGTAGTCCTCGGCCGCCTGGCGGTAGTCGCCCCTCTTCTCGCTCGCCTCGCCGCGTGAGGACAGCGCCTCGGCCATGCCCCAGTCGTCACCGAGACGGCTGAAGATCTCCAGGCTCTCGACTGCGTCCACATAGGCGCCGCCCGCCCAGTCGGGGCGGTTGGCCAGCACGTTGGCACGCATCTGGAGCGCCGCGGCGAGCTCCCACTCGAAGCCGAAATCCCTTGCGGCGCGCACCGTTTCGTCCAGCAGGTGCCGCAGGTCCGCGACACCCCCGGTCAGCATGACGGCGAAGAACCAGAGCGACGCGGGACTCCGGCAGGTCTGCGGCTGGCCGGCCCGGTAGACGGAGGCGACCCCCCGAAGCCGCACCATGCTGGCCTCGTTCGTCCACTCGTCCATCGCGTGGTCCATGCTGACCAGTTGGACGAGTCCCACTTGGCGCCGCGCCTCCTGGAGCAGTTCGGGTCCCATGGGCGGGGGCGCGTCGGTGCAGCGTTCGTGGATCGAGGGCGCGGGTTGCACGGGCGGGGCGAACGGGTCGGGCCCGAGGGCCGCCGCGGCGTCGGCCCAGTGCAGGGCGTCGCCGCGCAGGTTGCGGATCTGCCAGTACCAGGAGAGCGAGATCACCAGGCACAGGGACTCCTGCTCGTCGCGGGCGGCGACGGCATGCCGCAGCGCGGTGCGCAGGTTCTCGTACTCGCGCTGGAAGAGCTCGATGGCGGCGCGCTGTCCGGCGCCGCGGAGCAGGGGGTCGGTGGTACGGGCCAGCTCCCGGAAGTGCACAAGATGCCGGCGTTCGACGGCGTCCCGCTCCCCCGCCTCGTCGAGCCGCTGCGTCGCGTACTCACCGACGGTCTCCAGGAGGCGGTAGCGCATCTGGCCGTCCGCCGCCGGTGCGGCGACGACCAGGGACTTGTCGACGAGGGAGCCGAGCAGCCCGGCCACGTCCCGCGCGTGGCGCGGCCCGTCCGCGCAGACCGCCTCGGCCGCTTCGAGGGTGCAGCCGCCCGCGAACACGGACAGCCGGCGCAGGGTGGTGCGTTCGTCCTCGGCGAGGAGGTCCCAGGACCAGTCGACGACGGCCCGCAGGGTCTGCTGGCGCGGGAGGACGGTGCGGCTGCCGCTGGTCAGCAACCGGAACCGGTCGTCGAGCCGGTCGGCGATCTGCTGCGGGCCGAGCATCCGCAGCCGGGCGGCGGCGAGTTCGATGGCGAGCGGCAGACCGTCCAGACGACGGCAGATCTCGGCGGCGGCGGCCGCCGTCGCCTCGTCCGCGTCGACGCGGAACCCCGGCAGGGCGGCGGCGCCGCGCTCGGCCAGCAGGCGCAGTGCCGTGGGATCCGGCAGCGGCTCGACGGGCCGGACGAACTCGCCGGGTACGCCGAGGGGTTCGCGGCTGGTCGCGAGGACGGTGAGGCCGGGGCAGCGGGCCAGCAGATGGTCGGCGAGGGCCGCGGCGGCCTCGATCACATGCTCGCAGTTGTCCAGGAGCAGAAGCATGCGGCGCCGGGAGCAGTGTTCGGTGAGCCGGGAGAGCGGTTCACCCGCGCCCCGGTCGCCCGCACTGCGCTCGGCGGCGCGGAGCTCCTCGGCACCGGCGCCGCGCAGCACTGTCTCGCGGGCGCCGAGTGCGCCGAGGACCGCTTCGGGCACCGTCTCGGGGTCGTCGACCGGCGCGAGTTCGGCCAGCCAGACGCCGTCCGGCCAGGACGCGGGGTCGAAGGACTCCGCGGCCTCCTGCGAGAGGCGGGTCTTGCCTGCCCCGCCGGGCCCGAGCAGGGTGACGAGCCGGGCCCGGGAGAGGTCGCCGCGCAGGGCGTCGATGTCGTGTTCGCGTCCGACGAAACTGGTGAGCCTGGCCCGGAGGTTGCCCTGCGGGGCGGCCGGGAGGGCCGGGGCAGAAGGGCGGGAAGCCGGCCGGGCCGGTTCCTGGCGGAGCAGCTCGGCGTGCAGCGCGGCCAGCTCGGGCCCCGGGTCGGTGCCGAGCCGGTCGGCGAGCACGGTGCGCACCTCGTCGTACGCGGCCAGCGCCTGCGCCGCGCGTCCGGCGTCGCGCAGGGCCCGCAGCCGCAGCGCCTGCAGCGGTTCGTCGATGGGGTGCTCGTCGCAGAGGGCCGCGAGCTCCGGCAGCACCTCGTCGGCCCGGCCGAGCGCGAGCGCCGCGGTGAGCCGGGTCCGGCGGGCGTCGAGGCGGCGGGCGCTCCAGCGGGCGGCGACGGCGTGCCGGTCGGGGAGGTCGGCCAGCGCCGGTCCCCGCCAGAGGCCGAGCGCGTCGTCGAGGACGCTCAGGGCCTTCGCCGGATCGCCGGCCTCCAGGGCGCGCGCCCCGTCCGCCGCGAGGCGTTCGAAGCGGTACAGGTCGACGCTGTCCGGTTCGGCGGCCAGCCGGTAGCCGCTGTCCGCCGAGGCGACCGCCGCATGGCCGAGCGCCCGCCGGAGCCGGCCCACGAGTGCCTGCAGGGCTCCGGGCGCGTCGGCGGGCGGGTCGCCGTCCCAGACCTCGTCGACGAGCACCGCGACGGGCACCGTCCGGCCGGCGCGCAGCGCGAGCACGGCGAGCAGGGCGCGCAGCCGCGCCCCGCCGAGGGCGACGGCCGTGCCGTCGTCGCGAAGTGCCTGGGTGGTACCGAGGATGCCGTAGCGCACGCGCCCATTGTCCGTGACGGGGCGGGGGTCATCCACAGCCGCCCGGCCGTACCCGCTCGTCCCGCCCGTCTCCCTGCCCGTCATGGCTCCACCCTCACGGAACCACCGACCCGGCGCGAGACGTTTTCCCCGTGCCGCCTGTACGGTCGGGGCTCGCCGCCCGCCCGCTCTCGGAGTTCCCATCAGCCACCGCAGTCACCAGGAGCCCGCCGATGACCTCCGCAACAGACCGTAGCGACCGGCGGATCAGCCCGGTCTTCCTCGGCATCGCCGCCGTGACGGCGGTGTCCGGCTGGGCGGTGTGGACGGACTTCGCCGAGCAGCCGGGTTTCGCCACGTTCCTGTTCGTCACCGCGGCGTGGATCGTCTCGCTCTGTCTCCACGAGTACGCGCACGCGCGCACCGCGCTGCACAGCGGTGACATCTCGATCGGCGCCAAGGGCTATCTGACGCTGAACCCGCTGAAATACACCCATGCGCTGCTGAGCATCGTGCTGCCGGTGCTCTTCGTGATCATGGGCGGCATCGGCCTGCCCGGTGGCGCGGTCTTCATCGAGCGGGGCCGGATCCGGGGCCGCTGGCGGCACAGCCTGATCTCGGCGGCGGGCCCGCTGACCAACGTCCTGTTCGCGCTCGTGTGCACCGCGCCGTTCTGGCTGGACGCGCTGGACGGCGTCCCGGCCGCCTTCCGGTATGCGCTGGGCTTCCTGGCGCTGCTCCAGGTGACGGCCGCGATCCTGAACTCCGTACCGGTGCCGGGGCTGGACGGTTACGGGGTGATCGAGCCGTGGCTCTCGCACTCGTTCCGGCGCTCGGTGGAGCCGTTCGCACCGTTCGGGCTGATCGCGGTCTTCGGGCTGCTGTGGGTTCCCGAGGTGAACGCGGCGTTCTTCGACGCGGTCGACGCGCTGCTGCGGTCGCTGGGCGTCAGCGAGTTCGACACGTACTGCGGTCTGGACGCCTACCGGTTCTGGCAGACGCCGAATCCGGTCTGTGCGGTGAACGGGTAGGGGCCCGGCGCCTACGCCTGGGTGTTCGCGATGCGCTGACGGCGTACGTAGTACCAGGCCATGTTCGACGAGAGCCCTACGAGCAGCACCCAGACGACGCCGAGGAGCCAGCTGCCCTGTACGAAGGAGATCACGGCCGCTGCGACGGCGAGGACGCAGAGGGCGATGGCGTAGAGAGCGAGGCGGGGCATGGGGGTGGCTCCTGTCGGGGGATGGTGCGCGGTCCCGTCCAGTGTCCCCCATGACCCCGCCGGCCGGGATCAGGGTGTGCCGTGCGCCGACGGCAGCCGTCGGCTCGGACGTCGGCCGAGGCGACGGCTCAGACGTCGGTGGTACGCAATCCGGCGTGTGCCTTGTAGCGGCGGTTGACCGAGATCAGGTTGGCGACGAGCGACTCGACCTGGTGGGCGTTGCGCAGCCGGCCCGCGAAGATGCCGCGCATCCCCGGGATGCGGCCGGCCAGCGCCTGGACGGTGTCCGTGTCGGCGCGGGCCTCGCCCAGCACCAGGACGTCGGTGTCGATCTCCTCGATCGACTCGTCCTGGAGCAGGACCGCCGAGAGGTGGTGGAAGGCCGCGGTGACGCGGGACTCCGGCAGCAGGGCGGCGGCCTGCTCGGCGGCGCTGCCCTCCTCGGGCTTCAGGGCGTAGGCGCCCTTCTTGTCGAAGCCGAGCGGGTTGACGCAGTCGATGACGAGCTTGCCGGCGAGTTCGTCGCGCAGGGACTCCAGGGTCTTGGCGTGCCCCTCCCACGGCACGGCGACGATCACGACGTCGCTGTCGCGCGCGCAGGCGGCGTTGTCCGCCCCGCGCACGCCGTGTCCCAGCTCGTCGGCGGCGGTCTGTGCGCGGTCCGCCGCACGGGAGCCGATGATCACGGACTGTCCGGCGCGGGCGAACCGGTAGGCGAGTCCGCGGCCCTGCGGCCCGGTGCCGCCGAGGACGCCGATGGTCAGCCCGGACACGTCGGGGAGGTCCCAGGGGTCCTTGGCGGGGGGCTTGGGGGCGCTGCCGCTGTCATTCGTAGTCATGGCCCCGACACTACTGCCAGGTACGGGGAGGGGACGGGGCCGCACGCGGGGCCTCGTACGGATGGTTCTGCCCCGTTCGCCGGTGCGGGTTCCCGGTGTCGTGCATGATGCCGGGCCATGGATGCCGTACGAGTGGCGCTGCTGCGTGAGGTGCTGGCCGGGACCCGGTGGCCGACGGCCGCCCGGCAGTTCGCCGGGACGCTGCGCTCGTCCGTCGTGCCGCACGGCGGCGGGCTGCTGCTGGTGGGGACCGAGGTGTACGAGCCCTGGCACCTGGCGGCCCATCTGGTCGACGAGTCCGCCTGGTCGGGGCTGCCGGAGCTGACGCCGACCCTGGTGCGCCACCGGGTGGAGCCGGGCGACCCGGCACACCTGGCGGTGGGGCTCGGCCGGATCGAGGCGGCCGGGCGGGGCGAGACGCTGCTCGTGGTGGTGCCGGAGCAGCCGGGCGAGGGGCTGCTGGAGCGGGTGCACGACGCCCGCCGGGCCGGGGCGACGGTCCTCTCCCTGGACAACGGTGATCCGGAGGTGCGAGGTCTCGCCCATGAGGCGCTGTCCGTGACGGGTGGCGACGATGTGGACCTGGACACGGTCCAGCACCTGGTCAGCGCGGCGGCGGGGGAGAACGGCGCGCCGGTGCGGCGCGGTCGGCGGCGGTTCCGGGACCGGCTGTCCCGGCTCGCCGACCAGCTGACCGCGCCGCCGCCGGCGCGGTGGTGAGCGGCGGCGCGGTCGGCACAGCGCCCCTGTCCGAAATCTGTTTGCACCGGGCGTGCACCGGAACAGACCATGTCTCCTCGTGACCTCTCGCCCCTCCCTCGCCGCCAGGCTGGCCGCGCTGCTCCCCGATCTCTCGCCATGGCGCTCCTCGGCGGACTTCCGCCTGCTGTGGGTGCAGGGGATCGTCACCTACTTCGGCAGTTTCATGGCGCTCGTCGCACTGCCCCTCCAGATCAAGGACCTCACCGGGTCCCCGCTCGCCGTCGGGGCGATGGGCGCGGTCGAGCTGGTGCCCCTGGTCGTGTTCGGGCTGTACGGCGGTGCGCTCGCCGACGCCGTGGACCGCCGCAAGGTCATCCTGGGCACCGAGGCGGGGCTGGGCCTGCTCGCGCTCGTCCTCCTGGTGAACGCGGCCCTGCCCGATCCGATGCTGTGGCCGCTCTATGCGGTGGCCGGCGGCGTGTCCGCGCTCGCGGGGCTCCAGCGGCCCGCGCTGGACTCGCTGATGGCCCGCATCGTGCCGCACGAGCAGCTGGGCGCCGCCGCCGCGCTGAACTCACTGCGCTGGCAGGCCGGCGCCATCATGGGCCCGGCGCTGGCGGGCCTGGTGGTGGCGTACGCCGGTCACACCACCGCGTACGCGGTCACGGTGGTCACGTTCGCCGTCTCCGTCCTGCTCTGCCGCAGGCTCGCGCCGGCGCCGCCCGCGGAGAAGGGGACGAAGCCGTCACTGCGGGGCATCGCGGAAGGCGCGCATTACGCGTGGAGCCGCCCGGTGCTGCTCGGGACGTACGCGATCGACATGGCGGCGATGTTCTTCGCGTTCCCGAACACGATCTTCCCGTTCCTCGCCGACGAGCTCGACGCCGAATGGTCGCTGGGACTGATGTATGCGGCCGGGTCGGTCGGGTCGCTCGTCCTCGGGCTGACCAGCGGCTGGACCTCGCGGGTGCGCCGGCACGGGCTGTTCGTGGTGTGCGGTGCGGCCGTCTGGGGGCTGGCCATCGCGGCGGCCGGCTGGTTCGGCAACGTGTGGCTGGTGCTGGTCTGCCTGGCGGTCGCCGGAGCGGGCGACATGCTCAGTGGCCTCGGCCGCTCCACCATCTGGAACCAGACGATCCCGGAGGAGCTGCGGGGCCGGCTGGCGGGCATCGAGGTGCTGTCGTACAGCGTCGGCCCGCAGCTGGGCCAGGTGCGGGCCGGCGGCATGGCGGGGTGGACGGGGACCCGGTCGGCGGTCTGGACCGGGGGTGTGGCCTGTGTCGCCTCGGTGGCGCTGCTGGCCGCGGCGCTGCCGAAGCTCCTCACGTACGACTCCGACACGGACGAGGACGCGCTGCGCAGGCGGGCGCAGAGCGAGGAGGCTCTGCGGGCGGTCGCTCCGGCGGGCTGAGCCGGGGAGACGGGCCGAGTCCGGGGCGCGCGGCCCCGGACCCCCGCCCTCGGCCGCCCTCAGCCGCCCTCAGCCGCCCGTGTTCTCGTCCGGGTCCGGGCGGTCGTGCCACTTGGGGTCGGTCTCCCACTCCAGATTCCGCTCCTGCGCGGTCTCCATGGCGTGCTGCGCCTCCTGGCGGGAGGCGTACGGACCGAAGCGGTCCTTGGCCGGGCACTCGGGGCCCTCCTCGACCTTCTTGTGCTCCAGGCAGTAGAACCACTCGCCCGGCTTGCCGACCGTGCGCTTCTTGAACAGGGCCATCACCGGCTCCTTTCCTCTCGGCCATGCTGCCCCAGACAGGCTGGTTAGACTCGCTGGCATGTCTGGCCAGTCGCTGCTTGTACCAGGGGAGCTCACTCCCGTCCGTTCCGTGCCCGGAAGCATCCGGCGCCCCGAGTATGTGGGCAAGCCCGCCCCGACGCCGTACAGCGGCCCGGAGGTCCAGGACGCCGACACCGTCGAGCGCATGCGCATCGCGGGACGCATCGCCGCCCAGGCCATGGCCGAGGCCGCGAAGCACATCGCCCCGGGTGTCACGACGGACGAACTCGACCGGGTCGCCCATGAGTTCATGTGCGACCACGGCGCGTACCCGTCGACGCTGGGGTACCGGGGCTTCCCCAAGTCGCTGTGCACCTCGCTCAACGAGGTGATCTGCCACGGCATCCCGGACTCCACCGTGCTGCGCGACGGCGACATCGTGAACCTCGACGTGACCGCGTACATCAACGGGGTGCACGGCGACAACAACGCCACCTACCTCTGCGGTGACGTGGACGAGGAGTCGCGGCTGCTCGTCGAGCGCACCGAGGAGTCGCTGAACCGGGCGATCAAGGCGGTGCGGCCGGGCCGCCAGGTCAACGTCATCGGCCGGGTCATCGAGTCGTACGCGAAGCGCTTCGGGTACGGGGTGGTGCGGGACTTCACGGGGCACGGGATCAACTCCTCGTTCCACTCCGGGCTGATCATCCCCCACTACGACAGCCCGCACGCCACCACCGTGATGCAGCCCGGGATGACGTTCACGATCGAGCCGATGCTGACGCTCGGGTCCCACGACTACGACATGTGGGACGACGGCTGGACCGTGGTCACGAAGGACCGCAAGCGCACCGCGCAGTTCGAGCACACGCTCGTGGTGACGGAGACGGGCGCGGACATCCTGACGCTTCCGTAGTCCCGCCGCCCCGTCCGACGGGAAAACGGCCGCCCCGGGAAGAGGCGGCCGTTCGGGCTACCCGTGGAAGGCCAGCACCACCCGGCCGCCGATCTCCACCGAGCCGTCCGGCGCGGGCGCCGTGAGGATCTGGGAGCCGCAGCCCTGCGTGATGTTCAGCGCCCGGCCCAGCTGAGCACTGAGCAGCAGCGCCGCCGCCCCGGTCGCCTCGTCCTCCGCGATGCCATCGTCCCTGCGCGGAAACGCCCGCGCCCGCACCCGCCCCGCGGCCTCGTCCTCCCACGCCCAGGCGTAGAGCCAGCCCTCACCGGGCGGCGGGGCGGGCAGCGCCTCGACCTCGGCGGCCGTGCCGTACTGCTGAAGCGTGCGCGGCGGCGCCCACTCGGGGCGGGCCGCGATCCAGCTGAACTCCCCGTCCTGACGGGCGAAGACCTCCCCCACCCCCAGTTGCAGGATCTCCAGATCGAGCAGCCAGGCGGCGCCGACCACGGGATGCCCGGCGAACGGCAGGCGGAGACCCGGGGTGTAGATGTCCAGATGGCCGCGCTCGGGGTCGTCCACGAACACGGTCTCGCTGAAGCCGAGCTTCCGGGCGAGCGCCTGCCGGGAGTCCTCGTCGGGGTAGTGATGCCCTTCGCGTACGACGCCGAGGGCGTTGCCGTGACGGCCGTCGGGGCCGCAGAACACGCGCAGGACATCGACGCCGGCGGGTACGTCTTCGTAGTCGTTCACGAGCGCATTCAAGCACCGGGACCGGCCGGCAGGCTCTCTTGACCATCGCTTGACCTGTTACGGGCTCGCTCATGGGTCGGCTGTGATCCTTCCGTTCCTGTGCGTCCGCAGTGAGAGCTGAATCACTGCATGGGTGGGTACGAGCTAGGTAAGCCTCGGTTAAGTTAGGTCCGCCTCACCCGGCTTTGCCCGGCCCTTTCTCTCTTCATCCTTCGTTCTCAAGTGGAGCCCGCATGCGAGCCGTTCGTTTCTCCGTCGTCACCGCTGCCGCCACCGTGGCCGCCCTGACCGCTGTCACGGGCTGCGCCGAGAAGAGCGACGGCAAGGGCGAGGGGGCCGTTCAGGTCGTCGCCAAGGACGACTCCTGTGACGTCTCGAAGACGAAGCTGCCGGCCGGGCACGTCGAGCTGGCCGTGGAGAACAAGGGCTCCAAGGTCACCGAGGTCTACGTCCTGTTCCCGGACGACCGCATCGTCGCCGAGCGCGAGAACATCGGCCCGGGCACCAAGGCCACCATCACCGCCGAGATCAAGGCCGGTTCGTACGAGATCGCCTGCAAGCCCGGCATGAAGGGCCACGGCATCCGGCAGAAGATCGAGGTCAGCGGCGGCAAGGCGGCCAAGCGCAGCCCGGAGATGGACAAGGCCGTCGCCGCCTACCGCACCTACGTCCAGGCTCAGGCCGACGAGACGCTGCCGAAGGTCAAGGTCTTCACGGACGCCGTCGCCGCCGGTGACATCGAGGCCGCGAAGAAGGCCTACGCCGACTCCCGTATCGGCTGGGAGCGCACCGAGCCGGTCGCGGAGTCCTTCGGCGACATCGACCCGAAGGTCGACGTCCGCGAGGACGGCCTGGAGGACGGCCAGAAGTGGACCGGCTGGCACCGTCTGGAGAAGGCGCTGTGGCAGGACAAGAAGCTGGGCGCCGAGGAGAAGGCGCTGGCGCCCACCCTGTACAAGGACCTGCTCGACTGGCAGAAGCGGGTCGGTACGGCGGACATCACCCCGACCTCGATGGCCAACGGCGCCAAGGAGCTCCTCGACGAGGTCGCGACCGGCAAGGTCACCGGTGAGGAGGAGCGCTACAGCCACACCGACCTGGTCGACTTCAAGGCCAACGTCGAGGGGGCGGAGAAGTCCTACGCGCTGCTCAAGCCGATCGCCACGAAGAACGACGCGGCGCTGACCTCCACCCTGGACAAGCAGTTCGCGGCGCTGAACACGCTGCTGGACAAGTACCGCACGGACAAGAGCTCCTACGTGTTCACGTCGTACGAGAAGGTCGGCAAGGCGGACCGCAAGGAGCTGTCGGACGCGGTCAACGCGCTGGCCGAGCCCCTGTCGCGGCTCGCCGCCGCGGTGACGAAGTAACCGGCCGGAAAGGGACTCCTGTCATGTCCGAGCAGAACCGCCAGACGTCCGACGACGACGCCGGGAGCCCGGGCGGCGCCCCCTCGAGGCGGGCTCTGCTCGGCTGGGGCGGCGCCGGGCTCGCGCTCGGCGCGGTGGCGGCCGGCGGTGCCGTGGCCGCGGTGCGTCCCGGGGACACCGCCGTGACGGCCGCGGACAGCGGTGCGGCGGTGCCGTTCCACGGTGCGCACCAGGCCGGCATCGCCACCGCGGTCCAGGACCGGCTGCACTTCGCGGCGTTCGACGTGACGACGAAGGACCGGGCGGAGCTGATCGCGCTGCTCAAGGAGTGGACCCGGGCGGCCGAACGGATGACGGCCGGTCACGCGGTCGGCGACGGCGCCTACGGGGGCCTGCCCGAGGCCCCGCCGGACGACACCGGCGAGGCCCTGGGCCTCAAGCCGTCCCGGCTGACGCTGACGATCGGCTTCGGCCCCTCGCTGTTCGCCAAGGGGCGGTTCGGTCTGGAGGACCGGCGCCCCGAGGCGCTCGTCGACCTGCCGAAGTTCCCGGGCGACAACCTCGACAAGGCCCGCAGCGGCGGCGACCTGTGCGTCCAGGCGTGTGCGGACGACCCGCAGGTGGCGGTGCACGCCATCCGCAACCTCGCCAGGATCGGCATGGGCCGCACCGCGATCCGCTGGTCGCAGCTGGGCTTCGGCAAGACCTCCTCGACGACGCCCGACGCCCAGACCCCGCGCAACATGATGGGCTTCAAGGACGGCACCCGGAACATCTCCGGCACCGACACCACCGCCCTCGACCAGCATGTGTGGGCCGGCGCGAAGGACGGTCCCGGCTGGATGGCCGGGGGGTCGTACCTGGTGGCCCGGCGCATCCGGATGCACATCGAGACCTGGGACCGGACCGGACTCCAGGAGCAGGAGGACGTCTTCGGCCGCGACAAGGGCGAGGGCGCCCCGGTCGGCAAGGCCAAGGAGCGGGACGAGCCGTTCCTGAAGGCGATGCTGCCGACCGCGCACGTACGGCTCGCGCACCCCGACACCAACGACGGGGCTACGATCCTGCGGCGCGGCTACTCCTTCACCGACGGGACGGACGGCCTGGGCCGGCTCGACGCCGGGCTGTTCTTCCTCGCGTACCAGCGCGACACCCGCAAGGCGTTCATTCCGCTGCAGCGGCGCCTGGCGGCACACGACGCACTCAACGAGTACATCCAGCACGTGGGTTCGGCGCATTTCGCCGTCCCGCCGGGCGTCCGTGACAAGGACGACTGGTGGGGCCGGGCGCTGTTCTCGTAACGGGACTCGAAGCGGAAAGGGAACCGAAACGTGTTCAGCAACTTCCTGATCGGCCTGCGCGAGGGCCTCGAGGCCAGCCTGGTCGTCTGCATTCTCATCGCGTACCTGGTGAAGACCGGCAACCGGCACAAGCTGCTGCCGATCTGGACCGGGGTCTCCATCGCGGTCGTCGTCAGCCTGGCCTTCGGCGCCGGTCTCGAATTCGGTTCACAGGAGATGACGTTCAAGGCCCAGGAGGCTCTGGGCGGTTCGCTGTCGATCCTCTCGGTCGGTCTGGTGACCTGGATGGTCTTCTGGATGCGGCGCACCGCGCGGCATCTCAAGGCGGAGCTGCACGGCAAGCTCGACGCGGCGCTCGCGATGGGCACCGGCGCCCTGGTCGCCACGGCGCTGCTGGCGGTGGGCCGTGAGGGTCTGGAGACCTCACTGTTCGTCTGGCGCGCGGTGCACGCGGCGGACGACGGCTGGCACCCGATGATCGGCGCCCTGCTCGGCATCCTCACGGCCGTGGTGCTGGGCTGGCTGTTCTACCGGGGCGCGTTGAGGATCAACCTGGCGAAGTTCTTCACCTGGACCGGCGGCATGCTGGTGGTCGTCGCGGCGGGTGTGCTCGCGTACGGCGTCCATGACCTGCAGGAGGCAGAGTTCCTCGGCGGCCTGCGGAACCGGGCGTTCGACATCAGCGACACGATTCCGCCGGACAGCTGGTACGGCACGCTGCTGAAGGGGACGTTCAACTTCCAGCCCGATCCGACCGTTCTGCAGATCACGGTGTGGGCGCTGTATCTGATCCCCACCCTCGCGCTGTTCCTCGCCCCGGTAGGGTTCGGACGGTCAGAGGGCCCTGCGGTGGGGGCGACGGATCAGAAGGCGCGGAAAGCAACGGATGAGAAGCCTGAGGCCGGTTCGGCCGGCGACGGTGCTCGCGGCAGTGACGATGCTGAGCATGACGGCGAGCGGGTGCGTGACGGTGCACGGCGAGCTGGAAGTCGTCCCGGCGGCGACGCGGGCTGAGGCCGCGCGGGCCCTGGCGGACTTCGCCGCCGCGTACAACGCGGCGGACAAGGCCTACGATCCCGCGCTGGACGCGGACCGGGTCACCGGTGCGCTGGGCGCGATCAACCAGGCGGGTCTACGGGCCCGGCAGAAGAACAATCCGAACGGCAACGCGAACCACCAGCCGCTGGAACTGACCGACACGCACTACGTCATCCCGAAGAAGGCCGGCTGGCCGCGGTGGTTCGTCGCGGACACGGACTCCAACCGTGATCAGGACAGTGGGAAGCAGGACACCCGCTGGCTGTTCGCGTTCGTCAAGCCGGGTCCCGACGCGGGGTGGAAGGCCGCCTATCTGTCGGTCGTGGCCCCGGCCCAGCTCCCCGACTTCGCGAAGGACGGCGAGGGGCGGGCCGCACCGGTGGCCGCGGACAGCGCCGGACTGGCGGTGGCTCCGCAGGACTTGGGCACCCGGTACACGCAGTACCTGCAGAAGGGCACGCCGGACGTGTTCGCCCCCGGAACGTCCACCTCGCTCTGGCGCAACACGCGCCTGAACACCCGGCGGGCCGGGTTCTCGTACCAGTACATCGACCAGCCGCTGAACAGCGGGGCGTTCGGCCCGCTCGGACTGGAGACGGCCGACGGCGGCGCGCTCGTCTTCTTCAGCAGCAAGCACTTCGAGCAGCAGACCGCGGCGGAGGGGCTGCGACCGACGGTTTCCCAGGACGTCGCGGCGCTGATGACGGGCGAGGTGCGGAGCACGCTCACGAAGGAGCGGGTCTCCGGCCAGCTGGTGTACGTGCCGAAGAAGGGCGCCGGCACAGGCAAGGTGATCATGCTGAACCGCGTGCCGGGGCTGATAGCGGCGAAGGGCTCCTGAGGGCTTCGGTCCGCCCTGCGGGGCCGTCCGGCGGTCTCCCGGCCGAGGGCGGCCGGTCCGGGGCCCTGGCCCCGGTTACCTGCTCAGCGGCCAGGCCACCGACTCGTGGTCGACGTCGCTCTGCTCCGCGGAGCCCACGAACCGCGCACACGCGTCCGTCAGGGTCTCCAGCAGGGTCAGCGGGTCGGGCAGCGGATTCTCCGGGCCGCGCACCCAGCTGACGTCCAGCTCACCGGGGAGCTTGGCCGGCGGCAGCAGCACATAGCTGCCCCGGCAGTGCCACCGCAGCCCCGGGTGCTCGTCCATCGTCTCGGGGTGGCAGTCCAGCTCGCACGGCCACCATTCGTCCTCGTCCTCCGGCGTACCGCGCGTCGCGGTGAAGAAGAGCATCCGGTCGTCGCCGGACGTGGCCACCGGGCCGACGTCGATCCCGGCGGCGAGGAGCCGCTCCAGCGCCTGCGTGCCGGCCGACAGCGGGACGTCGAGGACGTCGTGGATCAGTCCGGTCGCCGTGATGAAGTTGGCCTGCGGCTGGCTGCGGGCCCAGCGCTCGATCTGGGCGCGGTCGGTCGTGGACTGCGTCTGCCAGGCGAAGGAGAGGGGATGCCGGGCGGGGGTGGGACAGCCGACGCGTTCGCACGAACATCGGTAGCCGACCGGGTGGGCGGCGGGCGCGATCGGCATCCCGGCCTCGGCGACGGCCACGAGCAGCTCCACTCGCGCGGTGCCGGCATCGCCCTGCTGCGGTTTGGGCCGTCGGCGCAGCCAGTGGGAAAACCTGCTCTCTGAGCCGCGAGCACGGCTGAAATCGGTGCCCATCTATCCCCTTACCTCAAGCGTTGCCCCTGCCCATGGTCCCACCATCCTGCGCTTCGGGTGGCCAGAGTCCTGAAGCGGGGTACGGTGACCGATGACCCGTCGTGTCCGTTATCACACTGATTGCCAGGAAATGGCGGATGAATGTGAGGTGATCGGAGGCCCGGAAGGGGGTGTCCGCCACCCTCAGGGGCGACGGGCCGGCCCTACGTCACACAGCTGTACGGAACCACCCGATCGGTCCACTGTGCCCGGAGCCCCGAGCGGCGCACCATGGGCTCACGCACACACCCGTGCGACGCACCGGCCGCAGCGGCCACCAACACCGCCGCGACGATTCGTGAGGAGCCCTCGTTGCCTCGTGAAGCCACACCTCGCCGCTACCTGATGTGCGCCCCGACGCACTTCAAGGTGACGTATTCCATCAACCCGTGGATGGATCCCACCAAACCCGTCGACCTCCCGCTGGCGCAGACCCAGTGGGAGGACCTGCTGGGCCGCTACCGTGCCTTCGGCCACACCGTCGAGCTGCTCACACCCGACCCCGACCTGCCGGACATGGTCTTCGCCGCCAACGGAGCCACCGTCGTCGACGGCCGGGTCCTGGGGGCCAGGTTCGCGTACCAGGAACGGTTCCCGGAGGCGGCCGCCCACCGCGACTGGTTCCGCGGCCACGGCTTCACCGAGATCCAGGAGCCCGTCCACGTCAACGAGGGCGAGGGCGACTTCGCGGTCACTTCCTCGTACGTCCTGGCGGGGCGCGGCTTCCGGTCCAGCCCGCTCTCGCACGGCGAGGCGCAGGAGTTCTTCGGGCGCCCGGTGATCGGCCTGGATCTGGTCGATCCGCGCTACTACCACCTGGACACGGCGCTGACCGTCCTCGACGAAGCGGCCGGCGAGATCATGTACTACCCGGGCGCCTTCTCACCGGGCAGCCGGGCCGTGCTGGCGCGGCTCTTCCCGGACGCGCTGATCGCCGACGAGGCGGACGCCGCCGCGCTCGGGCTGAACGCGGTGAGCGACGGGCTCCACGTCCTGCTGCCGCAGGCCGCCACGGGCCTGTTCGATCCACTGCACGAGCGCGGCTTCGAACCGGTGCCGATGGACCTCGGCGAGCTGCTCAAGGGCGGCGGCAGCGTGAAGTGCTGCACGCAGGAGCTGCGGGCTTAGGGCGCGTCGTCCTGCGGGGGCGGCGGCCAGGCGTCGCCCCAGTCGGTGTCCCGGGCGGCGCGGTACAGCTCGCCGTGCCGCTTGGTGACCGTGGCGCGCCGCAGCGCCTCGTCCCGGGTGCACAGCTCCAGCAGCACCTGGCCCTTGCGGATCTGCGGCCGGCGCGTGACCCGCGCCTCCACGGGCCGGGGGGTGAAGCGGGTGGCGACGACGTAGCTGAATTTCTCGTCCTCGTACGCCAGTGAGCCGCCCTTCACCTTCCGGTGCAGCGAGGAGCGGCTGACCCGGGCCGAGAAGTGGCACCAGTCCGTGCCCGGCTCGATGGGGCACGCGTCGCTGTGCGGGCAGGGCGCGGCGACGGTGAGGCCGGCGGCGATCAGCCGGTCCCGGGCATCGATGACGCGCGCGTAGCCGTCGGGCGTACCGGGCTCGACGACCACGACGGCCTGCGCCGCACCGGCCGCGGTGTCGACGAGAGCGGTGCGGGCCTCGGGCGTGAGCTCGCCCAGCACATACGAGACGGTCACCAGGTCGGTGGCGTCCAGAGCGAGGTCCTTGCCGATCCGGGCGCGCTGCCACTGGGCGGCGCGCAGTCCCGGCAGGCTGGAGAGCCCGGCCAGTTCACGGCCCAGCTCCAGGGCCGGCTCGGCCCAGTCCAGGACGGTGGTCCGCGGCCCGTCCCAGGCCCCGGCGACCGCCCAGCTCGCCGCGCCGGTGCCGCCGCCGACGTCGGTGTGCTTGGCCGGCGCCCAGTCGGGGGCGGCGTCGCGCAGGGCGTCGAGGGCGGATCGTACCGCCTCGAAGGTCGCGGGCATCCGGTACGCGGCGTACGCGGCGACGTCCGAGCGGTCGCGGAGCAGCGGGGTGTCGGTGGGAGTGGTTCCCCGGTAGTTGGCGATGAGCCGGTCGACGGCCTGGGCGGCCTGCTTGGGCGGCAGCCCGTCGAGGAGTCCGGCCAGGGCCGCGCGCAGGGCTTCCGCGGTGGGGAGGGTGGCGTTCACCGAGGAATTGTAGGCGGACGCGCACGGCCCGGGCTCCCTCACGGGCACGGCCGGGCTCCGTGCGGAACCGGGACAGAACGGCGACGGAACCGAACGGCGAAGCCACCCGCACCAGTTGCTACGCTGACCG
The DNA here is from genome assembly GCF_040302845.1 of Streptomyces sp. NPDC096323. Classification (NCBI taxonomy): domain Bacteria; kingdom Bacillati; phylum Actinomycetota; class Actinomycetes; order Kitasatosporales; family Streptomycetaceae; genus Streptomyces; species Streptomyces sp. NPDC096323. The sequence continues at coordinate 696,974 of NZ_JBEOSI010000002.1, read as the reverse complement.
GCGCGGGGACGGGGCACGGCTCACCGGGGGGACCATGAGACTGAAGTTCGCGCGCCTGGCTCCGGCCGGCGGCGGGTCCACGCGGCAGAGGATCGTGCGCCTGGCTCTGGTCGGCGGGGTGCTGGTACTGGCCCTGCTGCTCCTGCTCGCGACCTGCGGCGGCGGCAAGAAGGACGCCGCCCCGCCGAAGAAGCCGGTGAGGAAGAGCACGGGCCCGGCGACTCAGCTGACCGTCCCGCCCGCGTACACGACCCGGCGCGGCTGGGAGCTCGTCGACACCTCTCCCGACTACGCGCTCTCCCGGACGACGGGGCGGCTCGCCTATCTGGTGCGGACGGCCGAGGGCGAGTACCGGCTGCGGACCATCGACTCCGAGACCGGGCGGGCCGGCTGGAGCGGGGACGCCTGGCGCCCGCCGGCCGCGATGCACTTCCCGAGGCTGCTCACCGTCTCCACGGACGACCAGGAGTACTTCGTGACCTGGTCGTACGGGAAGGTCGGCGAGAACGCCCCGGCGCCCGCCGACCGGATCGTCTCCCTCGACGTGTACACCGTGGAGGACGGCGGCCGGCAGCGCGTCGAGGTGCCGTGGGCCACGGCGCCGGCCGTCACCGCCACCGGCCCCGGCATCGTGATCGGCGACGGCGGGACGACGAGCGTGGTGGTGGACCCGGCGACCGGCAGGATCACCAAGGTCCCCGCCAAGGCGCTGAAGTACCCCAAGGGCTGCGGGTCCTGCAAGCAGTTCACGGAGGTGCGCGGGCTGACGTCGAAGGGCCTGCTGGTGAGCGGGGTACGGGAGTTCTGGGTGCAGGGCGGCTGGTTCAGCCGGAACGTGGCGCCCAGGGGCGCCGACCGGCAGAGCGGCGTCCCGACGTCCGTGGCCCCCGGCGTGCTGCTGGCGAAGTGGCAGCTCGCCAAGGGCTCGAAGCTTGCCGCGACCCACGATCTGTGGACCGTGCACGACACGGAGACGGGCAAGGCCCTCGTCTCCGTCCAGTGCCACAAGCCGGCGATCGCCCCGGGCCAGTACCCGCAGGCGGTGGTCTCACCGTCCGGCGGCTATCTGGTGGCCGGGAACCTCGCGTTCGATCTGGAGGCCGGCAAGGGCTTCTGCTTCGAGGACACCGAGGGGTCCAGGACCCTCGCCCTGGCATCCGTGACCGACAGCGGAACGGCGTACGGGGCGACGAGCGTGCGCAACGCGGCGGACGCGCTGGCCGGGGGCGGCTTCCCCGTCGAGGCCGACGTCTCGACGGGGTCGACGCAGATGCTGTCGCCGAATGTGCGGATGCCCGGCGCGGAGGCCGCCGAGGGGGTCGGACTGTTCCGCTGGTCCGACGACAAGGACCGGCTGCACCTGATCGGCTACCCGCGGGCGGACTGACCTGCGGACGGGGACGGACCGGCCGACCGGTCACCGGCCTGCTGCCAGGGCCGGCACATCCCCAGGAAGCACACCATCGCGCCGGCCGCGCACACCAGCTGCACCACGGCCATCGGCACGGCCGTCGCCTCCCCGGCGATCCCGACGAGCGGCGAGGCCACGGCGCCGATCATGAACTGCGAGGTGCCGAGCAGTGCGGAGGCGGAACCGGCGGCGTGCTTGGTACGCATCAGCGCCTGCGTGTTCGTGTTCGGCATCGCCAGGCCCATCGCCGACATCAGCACGAACAGGCCGGTCGCCACCGGCACGAGCCCGACGTCTCCGAAGACACCGGACGTCATCAGCAGCAGCGCCGTCGCGGCCAGCACGATGACGGCGAGCCCGAAGCCGAGCGCCTTGTCGAGGCTGACCCGGCCGACGAGGATCTTGCCGTTGATCTGGCCGACGGTGATCAGCCCGACCGAGTTGATGCCGAAGAGCAGGCTGAACGTCTGCGGCGAGGCGCCGTAAATCTCCTGGACGACGAACGGAGAGGCGCTCACGTACGCGAAGAGCGCGGCGAAGGCGAGGCTGCCCGAGATCATGTAGCCGCTGAAGACCCGGTCGGCGAGCAGTCCGCGCATGGTGCGCAGCGCGTCGCCGATGCCGCCGGTGTGGCGCTCCTCGGGCGGCAGCGTCTCGTGCAGCCACTTCCAGACGACGAGGGTGAGCAGGACGCCGATGACGGTGAGGACGGCGAAGATGCCCCGCCAGTCGGTGATCCGCAGGACCTGTCCGCCGATGACGGGGGCGACGACGGGGGCGACGCCGGAGATCAGCATCAGCGTCGAGAAGAACCTGGCCATGTTGTCGCCGTCGTACAGGTCGCGCACGACGGCCCGGGCGATGACGATGCCGGCGGCGCCCGCGAGGCCCTGCAGGAGCCGGAAGCCGATGAGGAGTTCGGCGGTCGGGGCGAAGACGCAGATCGCGGTGGCGAGTACGTAGACGATCATCCCGAGGAGCAGCGGGCGGCGCCTGCCCCAGCGGTCGCTCATCGGGCCGACGACGACCTGGCCGAGCGCCATGCCGGTGAGGCAGGCGGTCAGGGTGAGCTGGACCGTGGTCGCGGACGCGTGCAGCGAGTCGGTGACGGCGGGGAGCGCCGGGAGGTACATGTCCATGGACAGCGGCGGCACCGCGGTCAGTCCGCCGAGGACCAGGGTGACGAGGAGTCCGGTGCGCCGGGCGGTGACGGCGGGGCCGGGGGCAAGGGGGGCGGGCTTGACGGGAAGTCCGGCCCCGGTGTCGGGCGTGGGTATCTGCTGGGCTCGGCTGACGCCGCTCTCCGGCATTCTCATCTCCATTATTGTTGAATCCGCCTCTATGCTCTCAGCTCAGCCGGAATGGTCGACACCTTTTGTGGGAGCGTGCATGAGCAGGACTGTCCGTTGGGGCGTGCTGGCGACTGGTGGGATCGCGGCGACTTTCACCGCTGACCTGCAGGCGATGCCCGGTGCGGAGGTGGTGGCCGTGGCCTCCCGTACGGACGCGTCGGCGCAGGCGTTCGCCGATCGGTTCGGGATACCGCGGGCGTACGGGAGCTGGGCGGCGCTCGTCGCCGACGAGGAGGTCGACGTGGTGTACGTGGCCACTCCGCACTCCGCGCACCGGGAGGCCACCGCCCTCGCCCTGGAGGCCGGGAAGCACGTGCTGTGCGAGAAGGCGTTCACGATCAACGAGCGCGAGGCCCGGGAGCTCGTGAAGCTCGCCCGGGACCGCGGTCTCTTCCTGATGGAAGCGATGTGGACGTACCTCAACCCGGTCATCCGGCGGATGACGGAGCTGGTACGGGACGGGGCGATCGGCGAAGTCCGTACCGTGCAGGCCGACTTCGGTTTCGCGGGTGACCTGGACGCCGGGCACCGGCTGCGCGACCCCGCGCTGGGCGGCGGGGCGCTGCTGGACCTCGGGGTCTACCCGGTGTCGTTCGCGCACCTGGTGCTGGGCGAGCCGGACCGGGTGCTGGCCGACGCGCTGCTGTCGCCGGAGGGCGTCGACCTGAACACCGGCATGCTGCTGAGCTGGGAGTCGGGCGCGAACGCCCTGCTGTCCTGCTCGCTCGTCGGGCACCACCCGACGGCCGCCACGATCATCGGAACGGCCGGCCGGATCGACTTCCCGCAGGGCTTCTTCTCTCCGCAGAGCTTCGTGCTGCACCGGGCGGGCGAGGAGCCGGAGGAGATCAGCTCCGGTCCGGGGCCGCAGGGTCTGACGGGGATGCAGTTCGAGGCGGCCGAGGTGATGCGCGCGGTCCTGGCGGGCGAGACGGAGTCGCCGCTGGTGCCGCTGGACGGTTCGCTCGCGGTGATGCGGACGCTCGACGCGGTACGTGAGCGCATCGGCGTCCGCTATCCCGTGGACGGCCTGGCGTCCTGAGGCCTTGACGTCCGGGCGGGATCAGGCCGGGGTCAGGCCCTGGTTGCCCACCTCCGTGACGAACGAGGCGGCCGTCGTCACGGGGGCGCCGGGCGTGGTGACGGCCGGCACCGTGCGGTAGTCGGCGCGGGCCTGGCGCTCCTGGAGCGTGACGAGGGCGTATCCGCGACGCCCGTTGTAGAACTTCATGTGCGGGTTGGCGGTCGTGACGGTGGCCCAGTTGGCCGGCTTCTCGGAGCCGTTCTTGCCGCTCGCGATGGAGGTGGCGACGATCTCGGTGCCGACGGTACGGGAGGCGGGGTCGTCGAAGTCCCGCTTCAGGTCGAAGGCGTAGCCGACGTGCACGTCACCGGTCAGCACCATGAGGTTGTCCACCCCGGTGGCCTCGGCGCCCTTCAGGACGCGGTCCCGGGAGGCCGGGTAGCCGTCCCAGGAGTCCATGGACAGCTTGTACGCGTCGGTGGGGACGTCGCGCCGCCGGGCGAAGGTGACCTGCTGCGGGACGACGTTCCAGGTGGCCTTCGAGTGGCGCCAGCCGTCGATCAGCCAGCGTTCCTGGGCGGCGCCCGTCAGGGTGCGCGAGGGGTCCTCGGACTCGGGGCCGGGGGTCTGCCAGCCGTCGCCGTACGCCTGGTCGCTGCGGTACTGGCGGGTGTCCAGGATGTCGAACTGGGCGAGCCGGCCGAACTGCAGGCGCCGGTAGAGCTTCATGTCCGGGCCCTCGGGCCGCTGCGGGGTGCGCAGCGGCTGGTTCTCCCAGTACGCGCGGTAGGCGGCGGCCCGGCGGATCAGGAACTCCTCGGGCGGCACGCTGTTCTCGGGGGTGTCGCCCGCGTAGTTGTTCTCGGTCTCGTGGTCGTCCCAGGTGACGACGAAGGGGTGCGCGGCGTGGGCGGCGCGCAGATCGGGGTCGGACTTGTAGAGGGCGTACCGCAGCCGGTAGTCCTCGAGGGTGGTCGTCTCCCGGTTGAAGAGGGCGGGCAGGGTGCGGTCGGTGTAGTTGCGGGCTCCGCCGGTCGCGGTGACGGCGTACTCGTAGAGGTAGTCGCCGAGGTGGAAGACGACGTCGACGTCCTCCTGCGCGAGGTGCTTGTACGCGGTGAAGTAGCCGTCGTGGTACGCCTGGCAGGAGACGGCCGCCAGGCTCAGTTCGCGCTTGTGGGCGCCGGGGGCGGGCGCGGTGCGGGTGCGGCCGACGGGGCTGGTCCACTGTCCGGTGCGGAAGCGGTAGTACAGGACGCGGTCCGGGGCGAGGCCCTTGACCTCCACGTGGACGCTGTGGTGGAACTCCGGGTGCGCGGTGGCGGTGCCCCGGCGCACGACGCGCTGGAAGCGCTCGTCGCGGGCCAGCTCCCAGCCCACCTGGATCCGGGCGGCGGGCAGTCCGCTGTCGGGCTCGAACGGGCGGGGCGCGAGCCTCGTCCACAGGAGGACGGATTCGGGCAGCGGGTCACCGGAGGCGACGCCGAGGGTGAACGGGTCCTCGCCGATGCGCCGGGCGTCGAGCTCGGCGGCGCTCGCCGCTCCCGCGGCCGGCAGGCCTACGGAGAACGCGAGTGCGGCGGCGGCTCCGGTGACGGTGAGAAAGCGGCGGCGGCCGGTGTTCCGGGCCGCCTCGCGCAGCTCCTGCTGGTGCGCTGAGTGCGTCATCTGTCCCTCCCCTGACTGGTGACTGGTGACTGGTGATGTCGGGGGAAGTCCACCGGGCCGGCGCATCCAGGGGTTGGCGTGCTCACGTCGCACGGGCGTCGCCTGGATGAGGAATGCGGCAGGAATGGATCCCCAGGGGCAAACTCCGCGTACGCGGCAAAATCATGATCATCAACTTCCGGCGCGATCCGCGGGGAATCGCCGGTGCCGCACCGGGAATCACCCCCTCGGGGACGCGAACCGGCCGACGAGGACGGCGAGGACCTCCGGGGCGTACGCTGCCGCACCATGAGCAACAAACTGTTGAATTCCGCGACGAGGACGGCCGTGGTCACGGGCGCGGGCTCGGGTATCGGCCGCGCGGTGGCTCTGGCACTGACCGGTGCCGGCTGGTCGGTGGCGCTCGCGGGCCGCCGCCCCGAGCCGCTCACCGAGACCGCGGCGCTGGCCGGGCCGGACGCCCGGGTGATCACCGTCCCCGCCGATGTGTCGCGCCCGGACGACGTGAACGCCCTGTTCTCCTCCGTACGGGAGTGCTTCGGCCGCCTCGATCTGCTCTTCAACAACGCGGGCACGTTCGGGCCGCCCGCCGTACCCGTCGAGGATCTGGCCTACGACGACTGGCGCGCGGTGGTCGACGTGAACCTGACGGGGGCGTTCCTGTGCGCGCAGGCGGCGTACCGGCAGATGAAGGAGCAGGACCCGCAGGGCGGGCGCATCATCAACAACGGCTCGGTCTCCGCCCATGCGCCGCGCCCGCACTCCATCGCCTACACGGCGACCAAGCACGCGATGACCGGTCTGACGAAGTCGCTGTCGCTGGACGGCCGCCCGTACCGGATCGCCTGCGGGCAGATCGACATCGGCAACGCCGCGACCGAGATGACCGAACGGATGCGAACGGGCACCCCGCAGGCCAACGGTGAACTGGCCGTGGAGCCGGTGATGGCGGCCGCGGACGTGGGGCGGACGGTGGTCCACATGGCGGAGCTGCCGCTGGAGGCGAACGTCCAGTTCGCCACGGTGATGGCGACGGCGATGCCGTACGTGGGCCGGGGCTGACGGCGGCCGGAGGGGGCTGGGCGGCCGGGCCTGGCAGCCGCCGGAGCGGGCGGGATCATCGGGGAATGGCCCGGGCCGCGGCGGAGTTGTGCTGGGCATGACTGATCTTTCCGGGACCGCTGTCCTGCGCTACACAGCCTTCTCCGCCGACCCGGCGGGCGGGAATCCGGCCGGCGTCGTGCTGGACGCCTCCGGTATGGACGAGGCGGACATGCTCGCCGTCGCGGCCGAACTCGGCTACAGCGAGTCGGCGTTCCTGACCGGCCGGACCGAGGCCTCGGAGCCCGGTACGCGCGGTTACGCGATCCGCTACTTCAGCCCGAAGGCCGAGGTCCCGTTCTGCGGTCACGCCACCGTCGCCACGGCGCTGGCCCTCGCCCACCGGGACGGCCCCGGGGACCTGGAGTTCGCGACCGCGGCGGGCGCGGTGCCGGTCACCGTCGTCCGCGAGGGGGCCGAACTGCGGGCGACCCTCACCAGCGTGGAGCCGCACCTCGCGGACATCGCTCCCGAGGACGTCGCCGAAGCGCTGGCCGCCCTGGACTGGCCGGCCGCCGACCTCGACCCGGCCCTGCCGCCCAGGATCGCCTACGCGGGCGCCCGGCACCTGGTGCTGGCCGCCGCGACCCGGGAGCGACTGGCCGGGCTCTCCTACGACTTCGCGCGTCTCGAAGCGCTGATGCACCGGCTGGACCTCACCACGCTCCAGCTGGTGTGGCGCGCCTCGGACACCGTCTTCCACGTCCGCGACCCGTTCCCTGTCGGCGGAGTGGTCGAGGACCCGGCGACGGGCGCGGCGGCGGCCGCCTTCGGTGCGTACCTGCGCACCCTGTCCCTGGTCCCGGAGACCGCCGCGCTGACCCTGCACCAGGGTGAGGACATGGGCCGCCCCGGCACGCTGACCGTCACCCTGCGGGCGGGGGACCCGCGGGTGCGGGTCAGCGGGACGGGGACGCGCATCCCGGACCCGGACCCGGCGGGCGCGTGAGGGCCGGCCTCAGCGGCTGAGGAACTCCCGGTACCAGGGGGCGTGCGCCGCGAATGACGTCCGGAAGTCCGGGCCCGGGGCGCAGCCGAATTCCCGCTCGACGCGGTCGTCGGCGAACCAGTGGTCGAGGGTCAGCATCTCGAAGTGGTGTGTGGCGTACGGGACTCCGGCCAGCCGGCTGCGGGCCTCGTCCAGGCCGATCTCCGTTCCGGCCCAGGGCAGCCGGAGTTCGCCGAGCACCGCGGAGAGCAAGTCCGAACAGGTCACCGGTTCGGGGTGGTTGACGTGGTAGACGCCGGACGGCGGCTTCGGGGCGAGCGCCGCCCCGAGCAGGGCGCGGCCCAGCGTCTCCACGTCGATCAGTGAATGACGGGCGTCGCAGCCGGCCGGCGCCGCCGACAGGTACCGCAGCAGGGCGACCAGGCCGGGGATCGCCCACCGGTCCCCCGGGCCGTGCACGATGTGCGGGCGCAGGACGGCCCCGCCGGCCGCCAGGACGTGCTGCTCGGCGGCGACCCGGGTCAGGCTGGTGGCGGAGGCGGGTGCGGGCTCGGCCGTGCCCGGCAGCAGTCCGGTGAAGGGGCCGCGGCCGTAGACGGAGGCGGTGCTCAGCTGGACGATCCGGCCGACTCCGCTGCGTACGGCCTCGTCGACCAGCGCACGGGTTCCGTGGTCGTTGACGATTCGGGCGGTCTGCTCGTCGGAGCCGATCAGGGAGGCGCAGTGGATGACGGCGTCGACGCCCTCGCAACTGCCGCGCAGCGACTCCGGGTCGGCGAGATCCCCGTGGACGCTCTCGTGGCCGGGCCCGTCCGCCGGTGCGTCGAGCGCGGTGCGGTGGGTCATCAGCCGCAGCCGGACCCCCGGCGTCGCGCGGGCGGCGGCGGCCACCCGGCTGCCGATGAAGCCGGTCGCGCCCGTGACGAGGATGCGGGGGGTCATGAGACGTCCGTTCTGACTTCGCCGGGCCCGGCCGGGCCCGGCGAGCGGAGGGTGCAGGTGAAGGCCGGTTCGCCGTCCTGAACGGCACGTACGAACACTCCGGCGGGCGAGCCGGCGCCGGCCGGGAGCACGGTGGCCTCGATGTGGCAGGGGCGGTCCAGCTCCACGTACTGGAGGAAGTCGGCCTGCATCTCCGTCGGCAGGAACACCGAACCGGTGGCGGCGTGCGCGGCCTGCCGGGCCGCTTCCAGCAGCAGGATGCCCGGAACGTGGTCGTTGGGGCGGCCGAAGAGTGTCGTGTGCCGGGTGTCGAGCCGCAGCAGCCACGTGCCCGGGGCCGTGCCGGGCGAAAGGACGACGTCGTTCTCGGAGGTCCTGCCGACCGTGCGCGGTGCGACGGCGGGCAGGAGGGGTATCGGGGTGTCGAACACGGCACTGCGGTGACCGCGCAGCCGCTGGTACGCCCCGGCGGAGGTGCAGCTGATCCGGCCGCCCCCGGTGGCGAGCACGGTGCCGCGGCGGTGCAGGAGGAGTTCGAGATGCATGGAGCCCAGGCTCCGGCCCCGGCGGCGGATCCGGGAGCAGGAAACGTCCACCGTGATGTCCCAGAGGTCCTCGCCCAGTTCGAGCCGTTCGGACGCGGTGGTGTACCTCAGCTCCCACATCACGAACGCGTCGCCGACCGGCACCCCGAACTGGGCGTGGGCGATCAGCATCGTCGTCTGCCGCATGGTCTCCGCTATGAGCAGGGGGTCCTGGTGGCGGCCGTCGACGGGGGCGAAGAAGCGATGGGACCGCGGCCAGTGGGCCGGCACCGAGAACTGGGTGTCGGTGAGCCGGGTGAGCCCGGTGGGGAAGACGTCGAGCGGGTCGGTCCGGTGGACCAGCTGTCTCAGCCGGTCGGGCGGTCCTTCTCTGCGGGCGGGCTCCTCGCCGGCGGAGGCGGCGGCCGCTTCCGGGCCGCCGGAGGAGTCCTCGGCGCGTTCGGCACCCGCGGAGTGTCCGGCCTGCTCGACGCTCTCCGCCGACTTCGAAGCACTGCGTGAGGTGAGCTGAACCATGAAGTTCCCCCAGGAGGATCCGAGTGAATGGGCCGAGCTGCCCCGCAGTAAGATACTGACAGCCCGGTTTTCCTTTCCAGCCAACCCCCTGTGGCGCCAACCACGCCACCTTTAGAGAGAAGCTGATGGCACAGCAGGCGCGCGCGATCCAGACCCGCCGGTCGATCCTGGTGGCGGCCGCCGACGTGTTCGACGAGCGCGGCTACAGCAGCGCCACCATCAGCGAGATCCTGGCGCGCGCGGGGGCCACCAAGGGCGCGCTGTACTTCCACTTCGCCTCGAAGGAAGACCTCGCGCTCGGGGTGATGGACATACAGCTGGACAGCGATCCGCTGCCGCCCCAGCTGACGAAGCTCCAGGAACTGGTGGACCAGGGCATGCTCCTCGCCCACCGGCTGCGCCATGAGCCGCTGGTGCGGGCCAGCGTGGGCCTGGCCATGGACCAGGCCGTGGAGGGCCTCGACCGCGGCACGCCCTTCCGCGGCTGGATAGACCGGCTCGAGAGCATCCTGGTGGCCGCCAAGGGCCAGGGCGAGCTGCTGCCCCACGTCGATCCGGGCGAGGCCGCCGAGATGCTGGCGGGTTCCTTCTCGGGCATCCAGGTGATGTCCCAGGTCCTGTCCAACCGCGAGGACCTCGGCCGGCGCATCTCGGTCCTGCTGCATTACGTGCTGCCGAGCATCTCGACGCCGGCCGTTCTGGCCACGCTGGATATGGCCGAAGATCGCGGTGAGCGTCTGCTCCGCGGCCTCGAAACCGTACCGAGCCAGGCCGGAACGTCCGACTGACCTCCCGCGGCCGCCTCGCGACCCCCAGAACCAGACCGTACGGTCCGCGTTCGGCGGCGTCCGTACGTGAGAGATGACCCGCCTCGTACGCTCGATGGCTCAGCGTCCCTCACCGACAGGAGCCCGCCGATGTCCGTCCGCCGCGTAGTCCCGAACATTCCCACCGGCACGGTCGACGAATCCGGGGCCGCCCCCGCAGCGATGCGGGCCAACGCCGCCTTCTACGGGCTCCTGGGCTTCGAGGAGGTCATGAACCAGGGCTGGATCATGACGCTCGCCTCGCCCTCCCATCCCACGGCCCAGGTCAGCATCATGACCACCGACCGGACCGGCCCCGTCACCCCGGACCTGAGCGTGGAGGTGGAGGACGTGGACGCGGTCCACGCGGCGGTGGTCCGCAGCGGCGCGGAGATCGTGTACGGCCCGGCCGACGAGGAGTGGGGCGTGCGCCGCTTCTTCGTACGCGATCCGAACGGGCGGGTCGTCAACGTCCTGAGCCATGCCTGACCCGGGCGGCACGTCCTGAGCCATGCCTGACCCGGGTCCTACGGGCGGCTACCGCTTCGGCTGCGGCGCGGAGGCACCGACACCGACCGCGGCGAGCCAGGCGTCGGCGATCAGCCGGTGGCCGAGCGGCGTCGGGTGGACGCCGTCCGGGGCCAGCTCTGCCGCCGGCCGGTCCTGCGCCGCGCGGGGCAGGAGGAGATCGGCGCGGACGAGCTGGGCCCCGTGGTCCGCGGCGACCCGCAGGACGGCGTCGGTACGGGGCGACAGGTCGTCGAACCAGCCTTCCTGGTGCGGGGTGACCGGGAGCAGGAAGGGCGTGATGACGACCAGCCGTGCGGAGAGCCGCCGGGCCGTGTCCGCGAGCAGCCGGTCGAGGCAGGCCTCGAACTCCCGGACCGGGCTGGGGAGTCCGCTGTCGTGGTACCGCCAGGTGTCGTTGATGCCGATCTTGACGGTGACCACGGTGGGCCGGTGGCCGATGACATCGGCGGCCCAGCGGGATTCCAGATCGTAGATGCGATCGCCGCCGATCCCCCGGTTGATGACCCGGGGCCCCGGTCCGTCGTGCGCCCGCTCGCGCAGGGTCCGCGCGATCTCGTGGACGTATCCGTGACCGAGCGAGGCGGGGTCGGCCCGGTCGCGGCCCGCGTCGGTGATGGAGTCACCGATGAACAGAAGGGTGTCGTCGTCGTTGATCCGCATGTCTGCCGTCCTGGTGTCTGGGTGCGGGGCGGGACATTTTTCGACGCCCGCGCCCGCACAGTCAACTACGTCCGCCCGGCCACGCTTCTGCCTGCCGCCCGCCTCGCCCGTGCCGGCTACGGCTCGCGCGACAGCACCGCGAGGCGCAAGGGCCGGCGAGCTACTTCCATACGGCGAACGCCTTGTCGTCGCTGCGTCGCAGCAGGCCGCCCTTGACCCACTCGACCTTTTCGGGCGCAGCGCCGGAGCCCGCCTCGGAGAGGTAGACGGAGCACGCTTCGTAGCTCTCGCCCGCCGCTGCCTCCTCGAACTTCTTGGAGTCGTGCTCGTCGAGGCACTTGTCGAACTTGGGCCCGTCCTTGTAGGTGAGCTGCCCGTCGTCGCCCACGACCGGCTCCGGGAAGGCGCTCATGATGTCCAGCCGCGTCAGCAGGTCGCCGTCCGCCGTGAGATCGAAGGAGGGTCCATCCACGCTCCCGGTCCCGGTCTTGGCCACCCGGTAGTGGACGTAGTACGGCGTGCGGCCCTGGTAACGGGAGGCATCCTGGAGCAAGGACAGGTCGCCGGAGGTCCCGGTGTCCACGCGCTCCACGCTGACCTCGAGGTTGTCCTTCTTCGCCGTGTCGCCGTAGGACAGCGCCGGGGTGTCTTCGGAGCAGCCGGTGAGCACAAGCGCGGCGGCGGCGGTGAGGACGGCGATTGCGGTACGGGTGTTCAAGGCTCCCCCTGGAAACGTCAGTTGCAAGGATCCGACGGCATCGGCGGTCGGTACGGGCCGTTGTCGCTGGTAGCGGCCGGAGAACGCCGCCAGTCCCAGGAACGCGCCGAGGTGCAGCGGCGCGACACACCCAGCAGGCACCCCCGCCGCCACGACCCCGGTCGGGCACGCGGAACGTTTGTACAGCACCGAAGTGACACACCGTCTGCACCGTCGGCAACCGGTGACGGGGATCACAAGGCCGGGAGCCAACTCCGGGGAGCAGCGATCAACGGCCGAAATCGGACGCATCGCTGCCGATGGGCCCGACCGCGTCCGCCCTGTCCGATCACGGAGTACGCGTGACATGGCGGGCGAGCCACGTCAGCAGGGGGTCCAGGTCGGCGGCGGCCGCGAGGACCCGCTCGACCGCTTCGGGGGTGTGCAGCCACTCCCCGTCACCGAAGGAGCGGGCGGCGATCAGCGAGCGGTGGCCGAGCAGGTCCGCGCGAGCGTGGTCCGCCGGGTAGCCGCGCGGAGGGCGTTTCATCAGGTCCCCGGAGATCTCGTAGCCCTTGTTCCGCACGGCGTCGACGAGGGCGGAGAGCTCCCGGCCGCTGCCCTCGGCGGCAACGGCTCTGCGGTACGCGTCGACCTGGCCCCGGTCGGGATACCACCAGGCCCCCTGGATCCGCAGGCCCTCCAGGGAGAACCGGAGTCCGATCTCGACCTTGCGCCCGAGCCGGATCACCGCGCCCTGGTTCTGCCACCACCACGAGTTGGTCCGGTAGTGCCAGACTGAGAAGTCCTCGTACCGGGCGTCGGCGTCCGCGACGTCATTGAGCAGATCGATCATCGGCTGCCGCACCAGCCGTTCACGATCCGCCCGGCACCGCTCCCTGGTCTCCCTGGCCGGTTCACCCTGGAGCCGCGCCAGCACATCCATGGCCTGCTCCGGCCAGCCGCCGAACTGTCCGCCCATGTGCGGAGGATAGCCCGGCCCCCTCCGCAACGAACGGAAAGGGCCTCCGACGCAGGTCGGAGGCCCTTTCCCAGGCATAACCGCAGGTGGCGGCAGACGAGTCGGGCTGTACGCCGGGTTCTGTCGCCCGGTCGCCTCGCGGCGGCCGGGGAGACGGCCATCCATCTAGGACCGGCATTGCTGCCGGTCTCGTGCGGTCTACCCGCGAACTCGGGCGGGCCGCCCTCGAACGTTCGCGCAGAGCCGTCTTGCGACGGCCCCTCTTGACCTTGCTCCGGGTGGGGTTTACCTAGCCGCCTGAGTCGCCTCAGGCGCTGGTGGTCTCTTACACCACCGTTTCACCCTTACCGGGGACCGAAGTCCCAGGCGGTCTGTTTTCTGTGGCACTGTCCCGCGAGTCACCCCGGGTGGCCGTTAGCCATCACCCTGCCCTGTGGAGCCCGGACGTTCCTCGGGAGGGTCCGAAGATCCTCACGCGGCCGTCCGCCCGGCTCGTCTGCCGTAGGCCCATGCTACCCGCCCGGGCTCGGCGGGCCCGACAGGGCGGGTGGACGGCTCAGAGGAACGCCGCGGTCTCCAGATCGAACGCGAAGGGGGCCGGGAGGCGGATCGGCTTGCCGAACGGAATCGTGCAGTGCTGGCGGTAGTCATCCCCCTGCGGATCGCTGAACAACGTCACCGATGACTGCTCTCGGTCGACCAGAAGGTAGAGGGGGACGGGTCCCCGGGCGTAGCGGGGCCGCTTGCTCGTGCGGTCGGCGGCCGGCTTGGACGAGGCGACCTCGACGACCAGGGCCACTCCCTCGCACGGCATCCAGGGATCCGCTCCGCGGTACAGACGCAGTTCGGTGGGGGCGAAGGTGCCGTCGGGGATGACGTGGTTCTTGGGACACCCCCCGCCGCTGCGTAGTTTCAGGCCCTTGTTCCCGGAAAAATCCATATCGGTCCGCGCCTGCCTGATCACCTGTTTCATGATCACACTGATGTAGTCCTCATGATCTCCGTCCGGCGGCGGCGTCACGACGATCTCCCCCTCGATCAGCTCGGCCCGGAAGCCCTCCGGCGTGTCCAGCGCCAGGAAGCCCTCAAGCAGGACTTCTCCCTGCGAGAGCGGTTCGTGCGGCATGGCAGACATGTCACGCCCCTTCCTCGGTCGCTCGCCAGCGTGGGACATCGGGGAATCCGCCGTCCGTGAGATGGGGATGTTTCTCCGATCGTGGCACAGGACCGCTCGCCGTTGTCAGAGGCCGACCGGGGCGAAGGCCGCGATGCCCGCCGCCCACGCCTCCGCGACGTCGGAGTCCGTGGGGAAGCGGCCGTTGAGCTCCATCACGACCATGCCGTGGGCGAAGGCCCAGGCCGCCCTGGCGCGCCCCTCGTCGCCGGCCAGGGCGCGGAGGAGTGGGGCCGCGGCATGCTCCTCCAGGTCCTGCGGAAGGGGCCGGCCGGTGGTGAGGCGGTAGAGGTGGGGGTGAGCCAGGGCGTGGGTGCGGTAGGCGGTGGCCAGGGCGGAGAAGGAGCCGGGGTCCGCGGACTCGGCCGCGCGGAGCACTCCGGCGGTCTCCCTGAGCATCGCGTCCGCCAGTGCGTTGACCACGGACGACTTGTCCGGGAAGTGCTTGTAGAGCGAGGGCGCCGTGATGCCCACGGCCCCGGCGAGGCGGCGCATCGTGAGGGCGTCCGGGCCCTCCCGCTCCAGCAGGGTGCGCGCCGCGCCAAGGATCTGGCGGGCGCGGTCGGTTGCCGGCCGGGCCGCGGGATCGGTCATCCCGGTCCACCTCTTCCTGCCAGCTCGGGGTGTGGGGCCGAAGGCGCGATCGTACGAGATGAGAGGAAGCGGCGGGGACCGGGGGCACGTCGCGCCTCGTCTTGACCTTGCCGCAGCGTCAGGGTTTCTACTGGCCTCATGCGCATCGGAGAGATCGCCGCGCTCGTCGGGCTCACCCCCAGGGCCGTGCGGCACTACCACCAGATCGGCCTGCTGGCCGAGCCCGCCCGCCGGGCCAACGGTTACCGCTCCTACAGCGTGCGCGACGCCGTACTGCTGGCCCGGATCCGTCGGCTGACCGAGTTGGGGATCGGCCTCGACGGGGTGCGGAAGGTGCTCGCCGCTGATGCCGGGCGTCCGCTCGGGGACGTACTGCGTGAGCTGGACGCCGATCTGGCGCGGCAGGAGCGGGAGGTCCGGGAGCGGCGGCTGCGGCTGGCGCAATTGCTCGAGGTGCCGCTCACCGATGCCGGGCCCGTGTCGCCCGCCCTGGCCGAGCTGCTGGCCGCCGCGCCCGTCGGCGGCTCCCCCGCCGCCGCCAAGGACCGGGAACATCTGGCACTGCTGGACACGGCGGGCGGCGGCAGCGAGGTCTACGCCGTGCTGCAGAAGCTGGCCGGTGATCCGGCGGTGCTCGTGCTGTACGAGGAGCTGGACGCGCTGGAGGCGGCGCCTGTGGACGATCCGCGTATCGCGCCACTGGCCGTCCGGATGGCTGCCCTCGTGCCCCACGAGGTGCTGGCCGCGATCCCTGAGGACGGGCCGGCGAGGGTGGGGTTCGGGGAGGCTCTGCTCGCCGACTATCCGCCCGCACAGGCCGAGGTGGTGCGCCGGGTGATGGTGGCGCTGACGGAACGGATGAGGGGGAGGGCGCGGTGATGACAGGGGTGAGGGGTGCGCGGTTAGTGGCCGCGGCCGTGCTGCCTGCCGAGTTGGCCGTGGTGGTGTGCCTGGTGGCCGGCGTACGCATACCTGGCACGGTGCTGGCCGGCGCCGAGGCGGCGGTCCTGCTGGCGTTCTTCCTGGAGGCCGTCGTCCTGGGGCGGCTCTGGCGCACAGCGCGCCGGGAGGGTGCGAGGCGGCGGGCGGCGACGGCTGCGGCACTGCGGACCGTGGTGCCGGTGGCGGCGCGGCGGCTGGTCGTGCACGAGCTGCGGGCCCTGCACAGCCTGGCGCTGTGGATACTGCGGCGGCGCCACGGCGTGCCGGAGGGCGCGCTGTCCGTCCCGTACACCGGACCGCAGACGGCCATGATGTACGGCCTGGTCTTCGTCTCGGTGGTGGAGACGGTGATGCTGGCCCTGCTGATCCCGTGGCCGGTCGTGCACGGGCTTCTGCTCGTGCTGGACGTGTACGGGGTCCTGCTGGTGCTCGCCCTGCACGCCGCCTGCGTGACCCGCCCGCACGTCGTGGGTCCGGACGGGTCGCTGCGCGTTCGTTACGGGGCTTTGTTCGATCTACGGATACCGGCTGCCGCGATCGCCGCCGTGCGGGTCGAACGGCGGCTTCCCCAGGGCCGGTTGCTCCAGCTCGGCGCGGACGGGGTGCTCGATCTCGCAGTCGGCGGACAGACGACGGTGACCGTCCGGCTGACCGCGCCGCTGGGCTTCGTGCGGCCGCTCGGTGGGCGCGGGCAGACGCTCGCCGTCCGGTTTCACGCCGATGATCCGCGCGCCGTCGTGGCCGCGCTCACGCCGGGGCGAACAGCACCTTCGATGACCCCGGGTCCGCTTGGGTGAGCCGGACGCGTAGCCGCTGCCCCAAGGGGAGTGCGGTGGTGCCGCCCTCGATGCGGGCGACGATGGCCGGGTCGTCGATGTGGATGGTGCCGGTGGTCGGGTTCTGCTCCTTCACGTCCACCACGTACGCGTCGAAGACCGTACCGACCCGGTCCTTGAGCAGCGCGGCCTCCACGAGGTCGACGCACTCGCGCTCCACCGTGTTGGCGCGCCGGGACCCGTCCGCCATCTCCTTGGGCAGGGCGGGGAGTGCGGTCAGGGCCCACTCGGGCGGGTCGCGGTCCGCGGCGGCCGCGACGCAGAGTTCGCAGGCGTACCGGTCGACGAGGCGGCGCAGCGGTGCGGTGCAGTGCGTGTAGAGGTCGGCGACCGCGGCGTGCACGGCCGGGGTGGGCAGCTCGCCGTTCTCGAAGACCGTGTAGCCGGCGCCGCGCAGCAGCGTGGTGCACTCCTGGAGGAACGCCGCGTGGTTGGTCCGCTTCGAGTCGAGGGAGCGGACGACCTGTGCGTACGGGACGTGGTGCGGCCAGTCGATGTGCAGGGCCTCGGCCGAGCGGCGCAGGCGGGCCACCGCGCCGTCGGGGGCGACCGGGAGCGTACGCAGGATGCCGGTGCCGGATTCCTTCATCAGCCGGGCCGCGGCCATGCCGGTGAGCAGTGAGATCTGGGCGTTCCAGCCGTCGGCGGGGAGCGGGGCGCGGTATTCGAGGCCGTACGTGCCGTCGCGCGCGATGATCTCCTGCTCGGGCACGTCGAGGGAGATGCCGCCGCGGGCGATCTCCTGCTGCTCGCGCAGGGTGCCGATGTCCTTGAGCAGGGCGAGGGACGTCTCGGCGGTGCCGGCGTCGATCTGCCGCTGCACGGTCGCGTAGTCGAGTTTGGCGCGGCTGCGGACGAGGGCCCGGCGCACCCGGGTGGAGACGGCGCGGCCTTCGGCATCGAGGTCGATCTGCCAGAGCACGGCGGGGCGGGTCTCGCCCGGCAGGAGGCTGGCGGCGCCCTCGGAGAGCGACGCGGGGTGGAGCGGCACCTTGCCGTCGGGGAAGTAGAGGGTGTTCACCCGCCGGTGGGCCGCGGTGTCGAGCGCGCCGCCGGGGCGGACGAAGGCGGCGACGTCGGCGATCGCGTAGTGCACGCGGTAGCCGCCGGGCCGGCGTTCCAGGTGCATCGCCTGGTCGAGGTCCGTGGAGGCGGGCGGGTCAATGGTGAGGAACGGCAGATCCGTGGCGTCCTCATGGCCGGAGAGCACCGGGTTCCGCGCCGCGTCGGCCGCCTCGGCGAGCACGTCGGCCGGGAAGTCGTCGGGGAGCGCGAGCTCGGTGCGCAGCGCGCTCAGGGCCGCCCGCAGCGGGGTGTCGGCTGGGCCGGTCATGCGGAGATGGCGGCGGGGCATGGACCGAGCGTATGGCGGGGCGGGGCGGGTGGCATCCCAGGTGGCGGGGAGGGCGGCCGGCGGTGACCCGTACGCTGGCGAGAGGGTGGTGAGCCGCTGCCGTGCCGAGAGCGGCCCCCCTTTTTCCGTACGTACGAAGGAGAACCGCCGTGCTCGTGCTGTTGCCGCCCTCCGAAGGAAAGGCCGCCTCGGGGCGCGGAGCACCCCTGAAGCCCGAGTCGCTTTCGCTGCCGGGGCTGGCGGGGGCGCGGGCCGCCGTGCTGGACGGGCTGGTGGAGCTGTGCGCGGCGGACGAGGAGAAGGCCCGCGTGGTGCTGGGGCTCAGCGAGGGGCTGCGCGGCGAGGTCGCGAAGAACGTCGAGCTGCGGACCGCGGGTGCGCGTCCGGCCGGTGAGCTCTACACCGGGGTGCTGTACGACGCGCTGGACCTGGCCTCCCTGGACACGGCCGCCCGCCGCCGGGCCGGGAAGTCGCTGCTGGTCTTCTCCGGGCTGTGGGGCGCGGTGCGGGTGGGCGACCGCATTCCGCCGTACCGCTGCTCGATGGGGGTGAAGCTGCCGGGGCTAGGCGCCCTGGGCGCGTTCTGGCGCGCGCCAATGGCGGAGGTCATGCCGGAGGCGGCGGGTGACGGGCTGGTACTGGACCTGCGGTCGTCCGCGTACACCGCGGCGTGGAAGCCGAAGGGCGAGGTGGCGGAGCGCACGGCGAGCGTGCGCGTGCTGCACTCCCAGCTGGTGGACGGCGTGGAGAAGCGGTCGGTGGTCAGCCACTTCAACAAGGCGACGAAGGGGCGGATGGTCCGCGATCTGCTGCGGGCGGGGGCCCGGCCGAAGGGTCCGGCGGAGCTGGTGACGGCTTTGCGGGATCTGGGGTACGTGGTGGAGGCCGAGGCGCCCGCACGGCCCGGGCGGACGTGGGAGCTCGATGTGGTGGTGACCGAGATCCACTGAGCCGGCCATAGGTCGTTGCGCCCTGCGCAACGCTCATTGCGTGGGGTGCGGCTTGCGGGGCAGGATGAGGACATGACCTCCCCTTCCGTGCTGGACCTTGCGCCCGTCGTGCCCGTCGTCGTCCTGGAGGACGCCGGTGACGCGGTGCCGCTCGCCCGGGCCCTGGTCGCGGGCGGGCTCCCGGCGATCGAGGTGACGCTGCGGACGGCCGCCGCGCTGGACGCGATCAAGGCGATCGCGGCGGAGGTTCCGGACGCGGTGGTCGGCGCCGGCACGGTGATCTCGGCGCGGAACGTCTCCGACACGGTGGCCGCCGGCGCCCGGTTCCTGGTGAGTCCCGGCTGGACGGACACGCTCCTGGACGCGATGAAGGCGTCCGGGTTGCCCTTCCTGCCGGGCGTCTCGACGACGTCCGAGGTGGTCGCGCTGCTGGAGCGCGGGGTCACCGAGATGAAGTTCTTCCCGGCCGAGGCGGCGGGCGGCACGGCGTATCTGAAGGCCCTCTCCGCCCCGCTCCCCCAGGCCAGGTTCTGCCCGACCGGCGGCATCTCGCTCGCCTCGGCACCCTCCTACCTGGCCCTGCCGAACGTCGGCTGCGTGGGCGGCAGTTGGATGCTCCCCGGCGACGCGGTGGCGGACCGGGACTGGCCCCGGGTGGAGCGGCTGGCCGCCGAGGCCGCGGCCCTGCGCGGCTGAGAAGGCAGCGGCTGAGAAGGCGTGGCGGCGAACCGTCCCGCTTTCCTCTGCATACTCCCCGGCAAGCGGGGCACGAGACCTGTAGGTACGTGACCCGGCGACCTGGGCACGAGACCTGAGGTACGTGACCCGGACTCCGGGATCCCCGGGTTCCGGCAGGCAATCCCCCGGCCTGCCGGAATCGCCTCGGCCCCATCGGACTCCCCCCGCCGATGGGGCCGAGTGCTGTCCCGGCGAAGGGCCTTGGCGCCTTACCGCAGGTGGGACGTGTCGTTGAGCAGCCGTACGGAGGCGTTGCCGTCCGCGTAATAGGCCACGGTCGATACGGAGGCCGCCGAGAGTTCCATCCGGAACAGCGACTCCGGGGGTGCGCCCAGGGCCAGCCGGACCAGGGTCTTGATGGGCGTGACGTGCGTGACGACGAGGACCGTTCGGCCGGCGTAGCGGGTGACGAGGCGGTCGCGGGCGGCGGCAACGCGGCGGGCGACCTCGGCGAAGCTCTCGCCGCCTCCGGTGGGGGCCGCCTTCGCGGAGGCGAGCCAGGCGTCCAGATCGGCGCCGTAGCGCTCCCTGACCTCGCCGAACGTCAGCCCTTCCCAGGCGCCGAAGTCCGTCTCGCGCAGCCCTTCCTCGATCCGGACCTCCAGGCCCAGCCGGGCCGCGACCGCGGCAGCCGTCTCGCGGCAGCGGCGCAGCGGCGAGCTGACGATCTCCTGCACCGTCCCCCGGGCGGCGAAGGCCTCGGCGGCGCGCTGGGCCTGCCCGCGGCCGACGGCCGAGAGCTCGGGGTCGGTGCCCCCGCTGCCGGAGAACCGCTTCTCCGGGGTGAGGGCGGTCTCGCCGTGGCGGAGCAGCAGGAACGTGGCGGGTTCGCCGAGGTCCGGGGCGGCGCCCCAGCCGACCTGCGGGGTGGCCGGGGCTGCCGTGGCGGACGGGGTGGCCGGAGCGGGGCGGTTCAGCGCCGCCCTGGCCCTGGCCGCACCGGCGGCCGCGTCACCGGGTGGTCCGGAGACCGGCGGCAGGGCGGCGGCCACGGAGGATCGCGGGGTACGGGGGCCCGCCGCCGAGGGTCGCGGGGCGCCGGGATCCGCCACCGATGAGCGAGGGGTATCGAGGTCCGCCGCCGAGGATCGCGGCGTGTCGAGGTCCGCCGCCGAGGATCGCGGCGTGTCGAGGTCCGCCGCCGAGGACGACGGTTCCCACTGCCTGCCGCGCCTGCCCGCGTCCATCGCCTCGTTGGCGAGCCGGTCCGCGTGCTTGTTCTGCTCGCGCGGGATCCACTCGTACGTGACGGCGGAGGCCGGCAGGATGCCCGCCGCCTCGGCCGCGAGCGGCTTCATCCCGGGATGCTTGATCTTCCAGCGGCCCGACATCTGTTCCACGACCAGCTTGGAGTCCATCCGGACGCGGACTTGGGGTCCGTCGTCCGCCGGTCCGTCCGGCATCAGCGCGCGCACGGCGCGGAGCCCGGCGATGAGGCCCTTGTACTCGGCGACGTTGTTCGTCGCGACGCCGATGTACTCGGCGGCCTCGGCCAGGGTCTCCCCCGTCGCCGGGTCGATGACGACCGCGCCGTAGCCGGCGGGCCCCGGGTTGCCCCGGGAGCCGCCGTCGGCCTCGACGACGAACCGGCGCGGCCGCGTCATTACAGGCCCGAGTCCGCGGTGCGGACCAGGATGCGGTGGCAGTTCTCGCAGCGCAGCACCGTGTCGGGGGACGCGGCCTTCACGTCGTTGACCTCGGTGATGTTGAGCTCGAGACGGCAGCCCTCGCAGCGGCGCTGGTAGAGGCGGGCGGCGCCCACCCCGCCCTGCTGGGCGCGGAGCTTGTCGTACAGCTTGAGCAGGTCCGCGGGGACGGAACCGGCGACGACCTCGCGCTCCTTGGTGACCGTCGCGGTCTCCGCGTCGATCTCCTGGGTCGCGGCGTCCCGGCGGGCGGTGGCGTCGTCGACTTTGGCCTGCACGGCGGAGACCCGGTCGGTCAGCTCGGTGACCCGCTCCTGGGCGGACTCGCGGCGCTCCATGACCTCGAGGACGACGTCCTCCAGGTCGCCCTGGCGCTTGGCGAGGGAGACGATCTCGCGCTGGAGGCTCTCCAGGTCCTTGGGCGAGGTGACCGCGCCGGAGTCCAGGCGCTGCTGGTCGCGGGCGGCGCGCTGGCGCACCTGGTCGACGTCGTGCTCCGCCTTGGTCTGCTCGCGGGCGGTGTCGCTCTCCTCGGTCGTCGAGGCGACGAGGAGGTCACGGAGCTGGGCGAGGTCGGCCGTGAGCGACTCGATCTCGGCGTGCTCGGGCAGGGAGTTGCGCCGGTGCGCAAGCTGCGAGAGACGCTGGTCGAGGGCCTGGACGTCGAGGAGTCGGATCTGGTCGGCGGGCGCGGCGTTCAGTTGGGGGCTCCAGAAGAGTGGTGGGTGGTCCAGGGGTCGGTGACCTGCTTCGAGACGTGGACCCGCAGGTCCCATCCGTGGCGGTCGGAAATCGCGTCGAGCTGTGCCGCGGCCTGCTCGCACCACGGCCACTCGGTGGCCCAGTGTGCGGCATCGACGAGGCCGAGCGACGAGTGCTGGACGGCCTCGGAGGCCGGGTGGTGGCGCAGGTCCGCGGTGAGGAAGGCGTCCACCCCCGCGGCGCGTACGGCGTCGAAGAGGCTGTCGCCCGATCCGCCGCTCACCGCGACGGTCCGCACGAGGGACTCCGGGTCGCCGGCGAGGCGGATGCCCTGTGCGGTGGCGGGCAGCCGGGCGGCGGCGCGGGCGGCGAACGCGCGGAGGGTCTCGGGGTGGTCGAGTGCGCAGATCCTGCCGAGGCCGCGGCGGCCCGCGGGGTCCGTGGGGTCCGGGACGAGGGGCCGCTCGACGCGCAGGTCGAGGGCGCCGGCCAGGGCGTCGGAGACGCCGGGGTCCGCGGAGTCCGCGTTGGTGTGGGCGACGTGCAGCGCGACGTCGTGCTTGATGAGGGTGTGCACGACCCGGCCCTTGAAGGTGCCGGCCGCCACCGTCGTCGTACCGCGCAGATAGAGCGGGTGGTGGGTGACGATCAGCTGGGCGCCGAGCCTGACCGCCTCGTCCGCGATCTCCTGTACGGGGTCGACGGCGAAGAGCACCCGGCCGACCTCGGCGTCCGGATCACCGCAGACGGTGCCGACCGCGTCCCATCCCTCGGCCCGCGCGGGCGGCCACAGGGCGTCGAGCTCGGCGATGACTTCAGACAGACGGGGCACGAAGGAAAGGCTACCTGGCCTCCGTGCCCCGCATCCCATGGCCGGTCGGACCCGTGGTCCTGGGCCGCCTGCCGGTCATCAATCGTTACGCCCGGACGCGTTCCCGCCCGCGCGGCGGCGCCGTCGGGGCCGGGGAACTACTTCACGAGGTCCGCCCGCAGGTCGTCGAGGACCAGGTTCGCGGCCGTGACGCCGAGGCCGAGGTACCAGGTCTCGTCGGAGACGTTCTTGGCCCGGCCCTCCTTGACGGCCTTCAGGTTCTTCCACAGCGGGTTGGCCTGGGTGGTGTCGCGCTTGGTGGCCTTCACGTCGCCGTACACACCCGTGAAGATCCAGTCGGCGTCCGCCTCGTCGATCTTCTCCGGGCTGATCTCCGCGGCCAGGTCGTTGATCTGCTGGTTCTTGGGCCGCGGCAGGCCGGCGTCGTCGAGGATCGTGCCGATGAACGAGGCCTTGGCGTAGAGGCGGATCTTGTCCGGCAGGTAACGGACCATCGAGATGGTCGGCTTCTTCGGACCGATGTCCTCGCCGAGCTTCTTGGCGTTCGCCTCATAGGCACCCAGCGCCGACTTCGCCTTGGCGGTCTTGTCGAGCGCTGCGGCGTTCAGGAGGTAGTTCTCCTTCCAGGTGAAGCCCGGGCGGATGGAGAACACCGTCGGCGCGATCTTGGACAGCTCGTCGTACTTGTCCGCGGCGCGCAGCTGGCTGCCGAGGATCAGGTCCGGCTTGAGCGCGGCGATCGCCTCGAGGTTGAGGTTGTTGATCGTGCCGACGTTCTTGGGCTCGCCCGCTTCCTTCTCCAGGTAGGACGGGATCGCCGCGTCGCCCTCCGAGGGGGCGTAGCCCACCGGCTTCACGCCCAGCGAGACGACGTTGTCGAACTCGCCGACGTCGAGCACGACGACCCGCTTCGGGGCGGCCTTGAGCTCCGTCTTGCCCATGGCGTGCGTGAGGGTGCGGGGGTACGTGCCCGCCGGGGCGTCGGTGCCGTACTCCGCGGTCTTCTTCGCCGCGTCGCCGAAGTCCTTGCCGCCCGTGGCGACCGCGGCCTTCTTGTCGCCGCCCGCCTCGGACTTGCCGGACGCTCCGTCGTCGCTCCCGCAGGCGGAAAGGGACAGGGCGGCCACTACGGCCAGGCCGACTGCGGCGGTGCCGCGGCGACGAAGGGACATCACTTGCTCCAGTCGAGGGTCACACAGGTAACACTTAGGAATGCCTTACCTTAGCCACCTTCGCTCAGCAGAGCACAACCACCCCCGCACGCTCAGGCGAATCCGGGCATCGCCACCCTTATGTGTGAAGTGGTGCGGCTCGTATTGTTCGGCAGCCCGTACGAAAACTAGCTTCGGTTGCCGGAGGTGACGAGGCGATGACTGCCTGTGCGATCGAGGACGGGGCCGCCGAGGCGGCGGCCGGAACCGGCGGAGCGGTGGAGCCGGAGTCCGACGAGCCGGAGGGGGCCGAGGAGGCCACGGAGCCGGAGGCCGACGAGACGGACGGGGCCGAGGAGGCCACGGAGCCGGAGGCCGACGAGACGGACGGGGCCGCCGAGGTACCGGACCCGGCCGGAGGCGCCGGTCCGCCGGAGCCGGTGGGCCCGGCCCCGGTCCCGCCCCCGGCCCCGCCCCCGG
Organism: Streptomyces sp. NPDC096323; assembly: GCF_040302845.1. Taxonomy (NCBI): domain Bacteria; kingdom Bacillati; phylum Actinomycetota; class Actinomycetes; order Kitasatosporales; family Streptomycetaceae; genus Streptomyces; species Streptomyces sp. NPDC096323. The sequence continues at coordinate 672,391 of NZ_JBEOSI010000002.1, read as the reverse complement.
CCCCGCCCCCGGCCCCGGCCCCGGCCCTGGCCCTGGGAGAAACGGTCCTGCCGCCCTTCACGCTCACCGCCGACGGCGCCTACGCGGCCCGGCTCACCGCCGCCCGTGACCACACCGGCGCGACGGAAGCGGGGTCCCCCGCCGCCTGGTACGCGGAGCGCTGGACGCTGGACGGCCCCGAGCCGTATGCGGTACCGCTCCCGCTGGACCAGCCCGAGGAGCCCGGCTCGCAGGTGCTGCCGCTCGCCGACGGCCGGGTGCTGATCGGGCGGCGGGTCGCCGGCCGGTACGCCTTCTCGCTGCTCTACCCGACCGGTCCCGGCACCGGTGAACTCCCGCTGGGCGCCGTCGAATGCGCCGGCATGACGCTGCTGCCGCCGTCACCGGACGGCGTCAGCGTGTACGCCCTGTCGGCCGGCGCGTACTCCACCGGACTCTGGATGGTGTCGGGGGGCGCGTTCGGCCCGGAACACCTCGCGGACCTGCCGGGGCGCTGTTCCGGCGGGGTCTGGCTGGACCGGGCCGGCCGGCTGCTGGCCCTGGACCGGGAGCCCGCGGGCGGCGGCCCGGTGAAGGCGGTCGCGGTGGACCTGGGGCGCGGGGCCGAGATGACCCCCCTGCTCCAGATCGCACCGGAGAGCAACGACCGGCTGCTGCTCGCCGATCCGGACAGCGGTCTGCTGCTGATCCGTTCCGACGCGCCGGGGCACGACCGGCTCGGCTGGGGGGTGCTGGGCAGCTGTCTGCCGGTCCGTTTCCCGGAGTGCCTGCGGCTGCCGGATGCGGCGCTGACGCCGTTCGCGGTGCAGCCGGGGCAGATGCTGATGCCGGAGAGCTGCGCGGTGGCCCTGCGGATCGACGGGGCCGCGGGCAGCTGGGTGGGGATCTGGCGCCCTTCGGGCCGTCGGCTGCACCAGCTCGCCGTGCCCGAGGGCTGGCTGGCCGGCAGCGGGGTCTGGTCGCACGACGGCGTGCTCAAACTGCCGTACGCGAACGGGGACACGGCCTGCGCGGTGGCGTTCCTGACGGCCCCCGCCGACGCGGAACCGGCCGTGGACGCGGCCCCGTCGAGCTGCTCCGAAAGCAGTACGCAACCTTCCGCCACCGTCGCACCTCCTTCTGTGTGCAAACCCGTTCCCCTGGGGCAGGCGCCTCTCGTGGGACGTACGGCACCTGACTAGAGTTGAGCCGGGGACCTCACGCAATCGCGCACCGCGGTCGCCGTAGGTGAACGATCCCGAGCGGCGGTGCGGGGACCCCGGAGACCACACGCAAGCGATCACAACGGGGTGAATACCCAGATGTCTGAGGCGCGATCCGACACGACCCAGACGCGTCCGCCGGGGGCGGACGCGCAACGGGCCGAAGCCGGCGGCTCCGGAAAGCACCGAGGGGGTGTGGCAACGGACGACTCGGCGGCACAGCCGCAGGGACGCCACCGCCGCCCCTTGGAAAGTGGCAGCAGGGCGGCCTGACCGCCCGGGAAGTCCGACGACCGAGATACGAGGGAGAGGAGGGCCCCCGCAGCCGGCCGGCTGCGGGGGCCCTCCTCTGTCTCCAGCAGAAATGCGCGCCGGGGCAGTCGTCAGCCGCGCTTGAGACCCAGCACCTCCGCCGCCGCGAACGTCTCGTTCGGCGGGCGGTCCTCGTAGTACGGGGACAGCAGCTCGTCCAGCTCGTCGAAGGAGAACGTCTCCTTCGCCGCGTCGAACTTCGCCGCCACCCTGGGGCGTTCGACGATCGCGACCATGCCGCCGTGTACCACGAGCAGTTGTCCGTTGACCCTGGCGGCCGCCGGTGAGGCCAGATAGCCGACGAGCGGCGAGACGTGCTCCGGTGCGAGCGCGTCGAGCCGCCCGTCCTGCGGTTCCTGGAAGCCCGCGAAGACGTCCTCGGTCATCCGGGTCCGGGCGCGCGGGCAGATGACGTTGGCGGTGACGCCGTACTTGGCCAGGGCCAGCGCGGTGGACGTGGTCAGCCCGACGATGCCGCCCTTGGCCGCCGCATAGTTGGGCTGGCCCGCGGAGCCGGCCAGAAAGGCCTCCGACGAGGTGTTGACGATCCGGCCGTAGACCGGGCCGCCGGACTCCTTGGACCTCGACCGCCAGTGGGCGGCGGCGAAGCGCGTGGTGTTGAAGTGGCCCTTGAGATGGACCCGTAGGACCGAGTCCCACTCGTCCTCGGTCATCGAGAAGATCATCCGGTCGCGCAGGATGCCCGCGTTGTTGACCAGGATGTCGAGCCGGCCATATGTCTCGACAGCCAGCGCTACCAGCGCGCGGGCCTGCTCATGGTCGGAGACGTCGCCGAGATGGGCGACCGCCCGGCCGCCGGCGGCGCGGATCTCCTCCGCGACCTCCTCGGCGGGAGCGGCGGACGCCTCGCCCGAACCGTCGCGGCCGGTCTGCCCGTAGTCGTTGACGACGACGGCAGCGCCGAGCCGCGCCAGTTCCAGCGCTTCGGCCCGTCCCAGTCCGCGGCCCGCTCCGGTGACGATCGCGGAGAGTCCGTCCAGGGGAAGTGACATCGGTTCTCGGGGTCCTCTCGGGTAGGCGGGCGGTGGTTCAGAGTTCGATGCAGGTACGCAGCGACTCACCGGTCCGCATCTGGTCGAGGGCGTCGTTGATGCCGTCGAGCCGGACCCGGTGGGTGATCATCGACTCGAGGTCGATGCGGCCGGCCCGCCAGAGCGCGATGGCCCGCTCGTACGACCGGAGCACGTCCCCGCCTCCGTACATGGAGGGCAGGATCCGCTTCTCGTCGAAGAACAGCTCGAACATGTTGACCTGGAAGTTGTCGTCCATGGCGCCCGCGCCGACGATGCAGAGGGTGCCGCCGCGCCGGGTCTGTTCGTAGGCGGTGCGGGCCGTGGCGGACTTGCCGACGACCTCGAAGACGTAGTCGAAGCCCTCGCCCGCGGTGATCCGCTGCTTGGCGTCGGCGAACTCGTCGGGCGAGACGGCCTCGGTCGCGCCGAACCGCAGCGCCGCCTCGCGCCTGGAGGCCACCGGGTCGACGGCGACGATCTGGGCGGCGCCCTGCACCCGGGCGCCCTGGATGGTGGAGATGCCCACGCCGCCGCAGCCGATCACGGCGACCGACGAACCGGCTTGCACCTGCGCGGTATTGATGGCGGCGCCGAGGCCGGTGGTGACCCCGCAGCCGATCAGCGCGGCGATCTCGAACGGCACGTCGTCGGGGATCGGCACCGCGCAGCCCGCGCCGACGACGACCTCCTCGGTGAAGGTACCGGTTCCCGCGAAGCCGAAGACGTCTCCGCCCGGGCGCTTGAAGTTGGGGGTGCCCGCGTTCATGAAACCGGCCAGGCACAGGTGGGTCTGGCCGCGCCTGCAGGCCGGACAGGTGCCGCAGGCGGGCAGCCAGCAGACCAGCACCCGGTCCCCCGCGCTCAGCCCGGTCACCCCGTCACCGACGTCGACGACCTCGCCGGCGCCCTCGTGGCCGGGGATGAAGGGGGCGGGCTGCGGCAGCACCCCGCTCATCGCGGAGACGTCCGAGTGGCACAGCCCGGTGGCGCGGATGCGAAGCCTCACCTTGCCGGGGCCGAAGCCCACCGCCTCGACGTCGTCGAGTACTTCGAGTTTGTCCTGGCCGATCTCGTGCAGTACGGCTGCGCGCATGGTGCGGCTCCCCTCACGGGCCTGCGGTGTCTGTCGAGTGGGTTCGGATGCGGGTTCAGGAGTGCTCCACGAAGGTGTCGCCGAGAACCGGGGCTTTGTCCCGCTCCACGGCTCGCACCTCGACGCGCACCTGGTCCGGGGAGGTCCACATCTCGATGCGGAGGGTCTCGCCGGGGAAGACGACCCCGATGAACCGGGCGCGGTAGGAGCGGATACGGCTCGCATCGCCGCCGAGCACCGTGTCGGTGACGGCCTTGAGCGTCATGCCGTACGTGCACAGGCCGTGCAGGATCGGCCGGTCGAAGCCGGCCAGCGCGGCGAACTCGGGGTCGGCGTGAAGCGGGTTCCAGTCCCCGGAGAGGCGGTACAGCAGCGCCTGGTCGGGGCGCACAGGCCGTTCCACCACGTGGTTGCCGGCGATGGCGGGGTACACCATGCGCTCGGACGGACCGCGCTCGCCGCCGAATCCGCCCTCGCCGCGCACGAAGATCTGGGAGTCGCTGGTCCACAGCGGACCGTCCTCGTCGGCGGCCTCGGTACGCAGCACCAGCACGGCCGCCTTGACCTTGTCGTACACCGCGGCGACCTTCGTGGTGGTCACGGCGCTGCCCTTCACCGGGACGGGCCGGTGCACGCGTACGCTCTGCCCGCCGTGCAGGACGGCCGCGAGGTCGATGTCGACTCCGGGTGCGGAGAGGCCTCCGGCCATGGCCGTGCCGGCGCCCGCGACCGTGGCGAAGGAGGGCAGGACCTGGAGCCGCGACTCCAGGGTGTAGCGCAGCTCGCCGGGGTCGACGGAGGGGTCGGCCAGATCGGGGCGGGCGCCCGCCCCGATCCCCAGGTGGTAGAGCTGGACGTCCTTGTGGTCCCAGCTGATGTGGCTGGTCCGGGGTTCGGCGGCGAGAGCTTTCTCGGCATCAATGGGCATGGGGAAGCTGCTCCTCGACGGTGAAAGACCTCGGTGCGGCCGTCCGCACCGTCGGCCGCACCGAGGTCGTGCGGGGACCGGCGACCACGCCCGTTCTAGAACGCGTTCTAGCCGGTTGGCCCTATGTATAACGCAGCACTCAGCACTTGTGAAGACTGCTGACGTCTCGTCAGATCCACTCGGTGGCAGTCCTTCGCGCTCTGCCGCGGCAATGACATTTGTCATCGCGGAGTGCGTACATGAGCCTCTGCCGCGGCGGGTCCGGGCTCCGTAGCGTCGTATGCATGACGCAGACAACGGGGAGCGGGGCCGCGGTGGTCCTCACCGGCGCGGTGAAGACCTTCGGCAGGGCCGGACAGCAGGTGCGGGCCGTGGACGGGATCGGGCTGACCGTCGGGCGGGGCGAGACCGTCGCCCTGCTCGGGCGGAACGGCGCGGGCAAGTCCACGGCGATCAGCCTCCTGCTCGGGCTGAACGAGCCGGACGCCGGCACCGTGCAGGTGCTGGGCCGCGCGCCCGAACAGGCCGTACGGGCGGGCCTGGTCGGCGCCATGCTCCAGGACGGGCGGCCCATCCAGCGGGTCACCGTCCGCGAGCTCGTCACGTTCGTCGCCGCCATCTACCCGAAGCCGCTGCCGGTCGCCGAGGCGCTGGCCCTGGCGGGTGTCGCGGAGTACGCAAACCGACGGATCGACAAGCTCTCCGGCGGTCAGATCCAGCGGGTCCGGTTCGCCGTCGCGCTGGCCGGGAATCCGGAGCTGATCGTGCTGGACGAGCCGACCGCCGCCCTGGACGTGGAGGGGCGGCACGCGTTCTGGGAGTCCATGCGGGCCTACGCCGGGCGCGGCAACACGGTGCTGTTCTCCACCCACTACCTGGAGGAGGCCGACGAGAACGCCGACCGGATCGTCGTCGTCGACCGCGGACGGATCGTCGCGGACGGCAGCGGTGAGGCCATCAAGGCCGCGGCGGGCCACAGCCAGGTCTCCTTCGATCTGGCGGGCCGCTCCACCGAGGGCCTGGAACTGCTGCCCGGCGTCGTGACGGTCGAGGTGACCGGCGACCGTGCGGTGCTGCACACGGACGACTCCGACGCCACCGTGGTGGAACTCGCCCGGCTCGGCCTGGTCCGCGGCCTCCAGGTGTCCCTGGCGACGCTGGAGGCCGCCTTCCTCTCCCTCACCGCGCCGGCCGCCGACGCCCCCCGGTCCGCGAAGGAGACTGTCTGATGTACCGCTACATCGTGCTCGAGATGCGCCGCACCCTGCGCGACGGCACGTTCCTGATCTTCGGCACCGGAATGCCCGTGATGATGTACCTGATCTTCACGAACATCGGCGGCGGTGACGGGGTCGACGGCTGGAAGACCGCGTCGATGGTCGGCATGGCCGCGTACGGAGCACTCGGCTCCGCCATGTCGATCGGTACGGGTGTCGCCTCCGACAAGTCGCTGGGCTGGCTCCAGCAGCTGCGGATCACTCCGCTGTCCCCCACGCACGCGGTCGTGGGCCGGGCGATCAGCGGCTCGGTGACCGTCCTGCCGACGATCCTGACGGTGCTCCTGGCTGGCGGTCTGCTGAACGGCGTACGGCTGGCCGCCTGGCAGTGGGCCGCCCTCGTCCTGCTGCTGTGGATCGGCGCCCTGCCCTTCACCCTGCTCGGCCTGGGCAACGGCTTCCGCCTCACTCCGCAGGGCACCGGAGTCGTCAACGTCGCGTGCCTGATGGGCTTCGGGGTCGTCGGCGGGCTGTGGTTCCCGCTGGAGCTGCTGCCCGAGTGGCTGCGTTCCGTCGGCAGGTTCACCCCGGCCAACCGGTTCGCCGACCTGGGCTGGGCGGCCACGGACGGCCATGCGCCCGGCGTCACGACAGTCGGTGTACTCGCCGCCTGGCTGATGCTGTTCGGCACGTACGCCGTGATCTCGTACCGTCGGTCCGCGAGGACCGTGTGACGGGAGTGGCCATGTGCAGGAACGGAAGAGCGGCCCGGAAGGAACGGCGCCGGCTGCGCAAGGAGGGGCGCCGCCCCGGCCCGCCGGGCCCGTACGCCCTGTTGCCCTGGCTGCTGATGGGTCTGGGTTCCTTCTCCAACCTCTTCCAGGGCGAGACCCCCAACCCGTGGATCGGCGGGATCGGGCTGCTCGCCTTCAACTCCCTCTACATCTCGGTGGTGTTCCGGGGCTTCGTCAAGGAGAGGCGCGAGAGCCCGGTGTCGTACGTCCTGCTGGGCGCGATGGCAGCCATCACCTTCGGTCTGGCGATCGGGTACGGCGGCAGCTGGCTGCTCTTCTTCCCGCTGCTCTCCCTGGCGTGCGGAACGATCCTGCGCCACCGCTGGCTCGCCGCCGGGCTGCTCGGCCTCGCCGTGGCGGCCTGCCTGATCGCGGTGTGGCGCGACGACAGCGCGTCGACACCGTGGACGCTGGGGTACGGGACGTTCATCTCGGGTGCGGTGACAGCCGCGATCCTCACTCTCTCGGAGACGGTGATGGAACTGCGCTCCACCCGGCAGGAACTGGCCCGTACCGCCGTCGAGAAGGAACGGCTGCGCTTCTCCCGCGACCTGCACGACCTGCTCGGCCACACGCTCTCGGTGATCGTCGTCAAGTCGGAGGCCGCACGCCGGCTCGCGCCGCGCGACATGGACGCGGCGCTCTCGCAGGTCGCCGACATCGAGTCCGTCGGCCGCCAGGCGCTCACCGAGATCCGCGAGGCGGTCACGGGCTACCGCGAGGGCAGCCTGGCCACCGAGCTGGACCGGGCGAGGTCCGCGCTGACCGCCGCCGGGATCGAACCCTCCGTCCTCCGCTCGGGTCCCCCGCTCGCACCGCAGACGGAGGCGCTGCTGGGCTGGGTGGTGCGGGAGGCCGTCACCAACGTCGTCCGCCACTCCACGGCGACCACCTGCGCGTTCGTCGTCGAGGGCACTCCGGACCGCGTCCACCTCACGGTCACCGACGACGGCCGGACCCCGCCCGTCCCGCCCACCCCGGGCATCGGCGGCACCGGCCTGAAGGGCCTCACCGAGCGCCTCACGTTGGCCGGCGGCTCCCTGGAGGCGGGCCCCGGACCGGCGGGCGGCTTCGTGGTGACGGCGGAACTTCCGGCGGACGCGGCGGGGGGCGGTGCGGCCGGTGACGGCTGAACGGTGGCGGGACTCGCACCGCAGCGCAGCCCGCCATGCCGGGCCGGATGGGCCAGGGCACGGCGGACCGACGCCGGTACGCCGTCGACCGGCCGGACGGGGCGGGGCCCGGCTGTGCGAATTCGGCGTCATCACCTGGCGCGTGACGTGGACGCCGGCCGGCGTCGCCCCGGCCGGCCGTGCCGGGCCCCCCACCACCCCCGCCCGCCCTACCCTGTTCCCGTGAACGAGATGCCGCAGGATCACCGGCCGGCCAAGTCCGTACGGGTGCTGCTCGCCGAGGACCAGGGCATGATGCGCGGCGCGCTCGCGCTGCTGCTCGGTCTGGAGCCGGACATCGAGGTGGTCGCCCAGGTGGGTGCGGGCGACGAGATCGTGGCCGCCGCGCTCACGTCGCGGCCCGATGTGGCGCTCCTCGACATCGAGCTCCCGGGCCGCAGCGGACTGGACGCGGCCGCCGATCTGCGGGAGGAGGTGCCGGACTGCCGGGTGCTGATCCTCACCACGTTCGGCCGGCCCGGCTATCTGCGGCGCGCGATGGAGGCCGGGGCTGCGGGCTTCCTGGTGAAGGACGGCCCGGTCGAGGAGCTCGCGGAGGCGATCCGCCGGGTGCTGAGCGGGGAGACCGTCATCGACCCGGCCCTGGCCGCCGCCGCGCTGAGCGCCGGCCCGAGCCCGCTGACCGCGCGGGAGCGCGATGCGCTGGTCGCCTCGGTGGACGGGGCGACGGTCGCCGACATCGCGCTGAAGCTGCACCTGTCGGAGTCGACGGTCCGCAACTACCTGTCCTCGGCGATCGGGAAGACGGGCACCCGCAACCGCATGGAGGCGGTCCGGGCGGCCCGGCAGCAGGGGTGGCTCTGAGCCCGAAGGTGGCCCTCAGCGCTTCGCCGATCCGTGGCGCGGCAGCCAGAAGACCATGAGGAGCAGTCCGCCGAGCAGGACACCGCCCGCCGTCCGGAAGGCCAGGGCGTAGCCGGCGGTGAGTTCCACCGGGTCCGTTGAGCCGTTCGTGCGGGCCGCGGCGACCGTGGAGAGCACGGCCAGGCCGAGCGCGCCGCCCATCGTGCGGGAGGTGTTGACCAGGCCTGAGACCAGGCCCGCCTCGCCGGGGGCCGCGCCCGAGATGGCGAGGGAGGCGAGCGGGGTGGCCGCGAGGCCGGTGCCGGCCATCATCAGGACGCCGGGCAGGCAGACCGCCGTGAGGTACGAGCCGTCGGCAGTCATCGTGGACTGCCAGCCGAAGCCCGCGGCGGCCATCACCGTGCCGATCAGCGCCAGGTTCTTCGCGCCGGTACGGGCCATCAGCCGCGGCGCGCACTTCGAGCCGACCACGATGGCCACGGAGGTGGGCATCAGGGCGAGTCCGGCCCTCAGCGGGGAATAGTCCAGCACGTTCTGCGCGTACACGGTCATGAAGTACCACATCGAGAACGTGGCCGAGCCGATCACCAGCATCGCCACGTTCGCCGACGCCACCGCCCGCGCCCCGAGCACCCGCAGGGGCATCAGCGGCTTCGCCGTCCGGGCCTCCACCACGGCGAACAGCGCGAGCAGCGCCACACCGCCCAGCAGCGGCACCAGGGTTGCGGCGGCGGTCCAGCCCGACTCCTCGGTCTGCACGATGCCGTACGCGACCGAGGCCAGGCCCGCCGTGACGAGCAGGGCGCCCAGGAGGTCGATCCGGCCGCGGTCACCGGCCCGGCCCTCGGCGAGCCACAGCGCGGCGCCGATCAGGACGAGCACCCCGATGGGCACGTTGATGAGCAGGACCCACCGCCAGGACAGGGCGTCGGTGAGCGCCCCGCCGATCAGTCCGCCGGCCGCACCGCCGCCCGCGCCGACGGCCATCCAGGTGCCGATGGCCCTGGCCCTGGCGGGCCCCTCGGGGACGGCCGCCGTGAGCAGGGTGAGGGTCGCGGGGGCGAGCACGGCCGCACCGAGTCCCTGGGCGGCCCGGGCGGCGAGCAACTGCCAGCCCTCCTGGGCGAGTCCACCGGCGAGGGAGGCCGCGGTGAACAGGCCGAGACCGACGAGGAACATCCGCTTGCGGCCGTACAGGTCGGCGGCCCGCCCGCCGAGCAGCATGAATCCGGCGAAGGCGATGGAGTACGCGTTGAGCACCCACTGCAGGCCTGCGGCACTCAGCCCCAGGTCGGTGCGCATGGAAGGGAGCGCCACATTGACGACGGACACGTCGAGGACGACGAGGAACTGGCCGGTGCAGGCGGCGAGCACGACCGCCCAGGTGCGGGTCCGGGTGCCGCCGGTACGGCGTGTGGGCGTCGAGACGTCAACCATAGGCGTCATACTCGCAGCCGCCCCGGACCCCGTACATCGGTTTCCGGACCGGACCGGCCTGGTCCATCGGCGTAGGACCGGGAGCCGACCGGGCCTCAGCGGCGTAGGACCGGGACTCCCGAGGTTCACCTCCGCAGCAGGGTCACCACCGCCGCCCCGCCCAGCCCGATGTTGTGGGCGAGTCCGGTCCGGGCGTCCGGCACCTGCCGGGGCCCGGCCTCGCCCCTGAGCTGCCAGGTGAGTTCGGCGGCCTGGGCGATCCCGGTGGCGCCGAGCGGATGGCCCTTGGAGATGAGGCCACCCGAGGGGTTGACCACCCACCGGCCGCCGTGGGTGGTGGCGCCGGACTCGACGAGCGCGCCGGACTCGCCCTCGCCGCACAGCCCGAGCGCCTCGTAGGTGAGGAGTTCGTTGATGGAGAAGCAGTCGTGGAGCTCGATGACATCGAGGTCCTCGGCGCCGATGCCGGCTCTCTCGTACACCTGGCGTGCCGCCTCGCGCGACATCGGCAGGCCGACGGCGTCGATGCAGGTGCCGGAGGCGAAGGAGTCCTCGGTGTCGGTCGTCATGGCCTGGGCGGCGATCTCGACGGCCCGGTCGCCGAGCCCCTGCCGGTCGACGAAGCGCTCCGAGACGACGACGGCCGCCGCCGCCCCGTCGGATGTCGGGGAGCACTGGAGCCGGGTGAGGGGGCGGTGGATGGGCTTGGCGGTGAGGACCTCGTCGACCGTGTACGGGTCCTGGAACTGCGCGTACGGGTTCCCGGCCGAGTGGCGGTGGTTCTTGGCGGCGACCGCGGCGAGCTGCGCTTCCGTGGTGCCGTAGCGCTCCATGTGCTCCCGGGCCGCGTTGCCGAAGATCTGCGCGGTGGGCGGGGTCATCTCGAAGCCGTGGGCGGCGGCCATGATGCCGTAGTGCCGGGCCACCGGTGATGTCCTGAAGTCGCCCGCGCCGCCGTCGGACCCGTCGCCGCCGAGCGATCCGCGCGCCATCTTCTCGAAGCCGAGCGCGAGGACGCAGTCGCTGCCGCCGCCCTCGACGAACTGGCGGGCCATCATCAGGGCGGTGGAGCCGGTGGCGCAGTTGTTGTTGACGTTGTAGACGGGTATGCCGGTCAGCCCGAGTCCGTAGACGGCGCGCTGCCCGGCGGTGGAGGCCTGGAAGCAGTAGCCGACGGCTGCCTGCTCGATGTCCTCGTACGTGACCGAGGCATCGGCGAGCGCGGCGGTCCCGGCCTCCTTCGCCATGTCCCAGTACTGCCAGTCGCGGGTCTCGGGCTTCTCGAACTTCGTCATCCCGACGCCGACGATGTACGCCTTCATCTGCTGTCCCTTCAGTCCCGCGGGAGGCCGAGGATGCGCTCGGCGACGACATTGAGCTGAACCTGGGTGGTGCCGCCCGCGATGGTGAGGCAGCGGGACATCAGGAAGCCGTGCACCGCCCGCTCCCCCGCCCCTTCGCACACCGCCCCGTCCGGACCGAGGAGTTCGAGGGTCAGTTCGGCGACCCTCTGCTGGTGGACGGTCTGGACGAGCTTGCGTACGGAGGCTCCGGCGCCCGGCTCGAGGCCCGAGACCTGCTGGAGCGTGGTGCGCAGTCCGATGCAGGCCAGTGCGTGGGCCTCGACGGCCAGCGCCCCGATCCTGGCCCGGCAGGCGCCGTCGAGCCCGGCGGCGCCATCGAGCCCGGCGGCGCGCTCGATCAGGGCCTCCAGGCCGGTGTCGAAGGCCACCTGGTCGGCCATGTGGACGCGTTCGTTGCCCAGAGTGTTGCGCGCGACCTGCCATCCGCCGCCCGCCTCACCGACCAGGGCGTCCTCGGGCAGCAGGACGTCGTCGAAGTACACCTCGTTGAAGAGGGAGTCGCCGGTGATCTCCTTCAGGGGGCGGATGTCGATGCCCTGGGTGTTCTTCATGTCCACGAGGAAGTAGCCGAGCCCTTGGTGCTTGGGGGCGTCCGGGTCCGTCCTGGCGAGCAGGATGCCGTGGTCGGCCCACTGGGCGGCGCTCGTCCACACCTTCTGGCCGTTGATCCGCCAGCCCTCGGGGGTCCGTTCGGCACGGGTGCGCAGCGAGGCGAGGTCGGAGCCGGCGCCGGGTTCGGAGAACAGCTGGCACCACTGGAGTTCACCGCGCAGGGTGGGCAGGAGGTAGCGCTCCTGTTGCGCGGCGGTCCCGTGCGCGAGGAGGGAGGGCACCACCCAGGTGGCGATCCCCAGGCCGCTCAGCTTCACGCCCTGGTCACTCAACTCCTGCTGCACGGCCAGTTGTTGCACGGGACCGGCACCCAGCCCGTACGGCGCCGGCAGATGCGGGGCCGCGTAGCCGGTGGGGGCGAGCGCGCGGCGGGCGGCTCCCGGGTCGAGGCCGCGGGCGGCGGCGACGGCGTCGCGGGCCGCCGAGCGGTACGCGGCCGCCGGCTCCGGTAGTTCCAGAATGAGTTCGCGGCGAGCTCCGCCTGCGGCCAGGCGGACGGCGCGTTGCCGGTGGTCGTCGCCGGGGCCCAGCAGTTGCCGGGCCACCAGGGCGCGGCGCAGATACAGATGGGCGTCGTGTTCCCAGGTGAAGCCGATGCCGCCGAGGATCTGGATGGCGTCCTTGGCGCAGCTGTACGCGGCGTCCAGGGCGGTCGCCGCGGCGAGAGCGGCCGTCAGACCGCGTACGGCCTCGGGCTCACCGGCCGCGCGGGCGGCGTCCCAGACCAGGGCGCGGGCCTGTTCGACGCGGACGAGCATGTCGGCACACAGGTGCTTGACGCCCTGGAACTGCCCGATGGGGCGGCCGAACTGTTCGCGGACCTTGGCGTGTTCGGCCGCGGTGTCCAGGGAGCGGGCCGCGGTGCCGCAGGCCTCGGCGGCGAGGAGGACGGCGGCGAGGTCGCGGACGAGGCGGGAGTCGGTGGGCAGGGCGCGTCCGGCGGGAACCAGGACCCGGTCGGCGCGGACCGCGGCGGTGGGCCGGGTGGGGTCGGCGCTGCGGTGCGGGCGCACGGTGAGGCCCTGCGTCGCGGTGTCGACGGCGAACCAGCGGATGCCGGTGGTGGAGGCGGCGGGCAGCAGGAGCAGGTCGGCCTCGGCACCGGAGAGGACCGGCGGCAGCGCGCCCTCCAGGAGGTGGCCGCCCTCGCGCTCGACGGCGGTGAGGGTGCCGGGGCCAAGCGCGACGGCCCCGATGCGCGTCCCGGCCGCCAGGTCGCGTACCAGCTCACCGGCGCCCGAGGCGTGCGAGACGGCCTCGCGCAGGACGGCCTCATCCGGGACGGCCTCGCGCAGGACGGCCTCATGCAGAACCGCGGAGGCGAGGGCGCTCGCCAGGTAGGGGCCCGGGAGTGCGGCGCGGCCCGCCTCCTCGAGGGCGACGGCGAGATCGAGGAGGTCGCCGCCCCCGCCCCCGTACGCCTCGGGCAGATGGAGGGCGAGCAGCCCCTGCTCCGCGAGGCCGTCCCAGTACGCGGGGCGTGCGCCGGGGCCGGCGGGGGCGTTCGCGTCGAGGAGTTTGCGGATTTCTCCGGGCGATACGGCCCGTGCCAGCCAGCCCCGCACGGCCTGGGCGAGCTCCCTGTGCTCTTCGGTGATTCCGATGCCCATGCGGATCCTCGCCGGTCGCTGCCACTGGAACGGCGCAAGAGTAGAACACGTTCCAATCTGACGGAAGGTCAGATGCGCTCCCGGTCGGGCCGGCCCGTGCGACTTGACCTGTTCTTGGCTTATTCACCGGAATAGCTCGGGCATCCGAAAGGTTTCACTCTGCACGTACTTGGCGGTCAGTGCTGTCCGCCGCAGGGACGCAGTCCTGACCCCGCACCTCATCTCCACCCCTCTTCCGCTGCCCGGAGGCCGCACGCATGCCACAGACGACGCACGAACAGACCGCCGCCGAGCTTCCTGATCCGGGGGCATCGAAGGGGGGCCGCGGGATCGTTCCCGTGCTCGCCTTCGCGGGCATCACCGTCGCGGTGATGCAGACCCTGCTCGTCCCCGTCATCAAGGACCTGCCCGCGCTTCTGCACACCGACCCGTCCAACGCGACGTGGGTGATGACGGCGACCCTGCTCGCCGGAGCCGTCGCCACGCCGATCATGGGACGGCTCGGCGACCTCAACGGCAAGCGGAAGATGCTGCTGGCCAGCCTCGCCGTGATGGTGATCGGCTCGCTGATCTGCGCGTTCACCGACGACCTCGTGATCATGATCGTGGGCCGTGCGCTCCAGGGCTTCGCGATGGGCGCCATCCCGCTGGGCATCGGCATCATGCGCGACGAGCTGCCGCGCGAGAAGCTCGGTTCGGCGATGGCCCTGATGAGTTCCTCGATCGGGGTGGGCGGCGGACTCGCCCTGCCCGCCGCCGCGCTGGTCGCCCAGCACGCCGACTGGCACACCCTCTTCTTCGGCTCGGCCGGTCTCGGCGTGCTGGCCATGGCGCTGACCGTGCTGGTGGTGCCGGAGACCTCGCTGCGCGCTCCCGGGCGGTTCGACGTCACGGGCGCGCTCGGCCTCTCGCTCGGTCTGGTTCTCCTGCTGCTGCCGATCACCAAGGGCAGCGACTGGGGCTGGACCTCGGGCACCACGCTCGGCCTGATCGCCGCCGCCCTGGTCGTCCTCGTGCTCTGGGGCGTGTTCGAGCTGCGCAGTGACGCGCCGCTGGTCGATCTGCGGACCACGGCCCGGCGCGAGGTGCTGCTCACCAACCTCGCCTCGATCATGGTCGGCGTCGCCTTCTACGCCGTCTCGCTGGTCCTTCCGCAGCTGCTCCAGCTGCCGACGTCCACCGGTTACGGCCTCGGCCAGTCCATGGTCGTCGCCGGCCTGTGCGTGGCCCCGCTCGGCCTGACGATGATGTTCGTGGCCCCGCTGTACGCCCGCATCTCGGCCCGGTACGGCCCCAAGGTGTCGCTGATGCTCGGCATGCTGGTCATCGCGATCGGTTACGGGGCCGGGCTCGGCCTGATGAGCGCCGCCTGGCAGACCATCGTGATCGCGGTGCTGCTCGGGGCCGGCATCGGGCTCGCGTACTCCTCGCTGCCCGCGCTGATCATCGGCGCCGTCGACGCCTCGGAGACGGGCGCGGCCAACGGACTCAACACCCTGATGCGCTCGATCGGCACCTCGGTGTCGAGCGCCGTGATCGGCATGGTGCTGGCGAACACCTCGGTGCGGATGGGGCCGGTCGAGGTGCCCAGCATGGAGGGCTTCCGGACCTCGTTCATGATCGCGACGGGTGCGGTGCTGGTCGGTCTCGTCCTGGCCGCGTTCCTGCCGTCGCCGCGGAAGGCCGCCGCGCCGGTGCTCCTTGCGAGCAGCGCCGCCGACGCCGCCGCGCGCGAGGCCGGCGACCCGCTGCCCGCCGTCCCGCATCCGTATCTCGGCTCCGACGGCTTCCGTGGCCGCGTGCTGGAGGCGGACGGGACGCCGGTGGCGGGCGCCAATGTGACCCTGATCGACCGGCACGGCCGGCAGGCCGGGCTCACCACGACGGACGCGCAGGGCCGCTACGCGCTCGCCGCGCCCGGCCACGGCAGCTTCGTCCTGGCCGGGTCGGCCGCCGGGTACGCGCCGAGGGCCCGCCCCGTGTCGCACCCGGCGGACGGGCCGCACGGCTCTCGGGGAACTCGGGGATCGCGGGGCGAGACCGATCTGGTGCTGACGGTCAGCGCACCGGAGCGTCGAACCGCGGCACGGTCGTGAGCAGATGAGAGACGTCCGTCCCCACCGGGAGTTCCTGCGGCTGCGCGCCGCGGGTGAACAGCCGGGCGGGGCGGGCGCCCTGGACCCGGGCCTGGCGCCCGTTCACCCGCAGCCATGAGCCCTCGCGCAGACCGAGCACCGGCACGTCGTTCTCCTCCAGGAACTCGCCGAGCCGCTCCTCGCGGGTCTCGCCCTTGTGGGTGCTGGCCGGGTCCGGGTCCAGATAGTGCGGGTTGATCTGGAACGGGACGAGGCCGAGCGTCTCGAAGGACGGCGGCTGCACGATGGGCATGTCGTTGGTGGTACGGAGGGTGGGCGCCGCCATGTTCGTCCCCGCACTGGCCCCCATGTACGGGAGTCCCGCGCGCACCGACTCCGTCACGGCGTCACGCAGCCCGGTGCGGTAGAGGGCGCTCAGCAGCCGGAAGGAGTTGCCGCCGCCGATGAACACGGCGTCCGACGCGGCGAGTTCGGCGACCGGGTCGGCGTTCTCGTGGACGCCGCGGACGCTGATGCCGGCCGGTTCCAGGGCGCCCCGGACGCGCGCGGTGTACGTGGCGTAGTCGGCGAGCGCGTAGGGCACGAAGGCGAGCCGGGCGCCGGCCGGCAGGAAGGCGGCGACCGTGTCGAGGGCGTGTTCCAGGTAACCGCAGCCGTGCTGGGTGGAGTTGGAGAGCAGAAGCAGATTCACGGGGTTCCTCCAGGGTTCTTCGCGGGTCGGTGGTACGGGCCTGCGGGGCCTGTCCCGGGTCAGGCGGTCCCCGTCCGGCGGGCCCTCGGCTTCGGGCGCTGGGGCGGATGGGTGAGGCGCTTCTCCAGCAGGTCGGCGGCGTGCCGCAGCGCGTCGAGACGGTTCTCCGGCGCCCCGTCGAACCGTTCCTTCGCGCCGCCCAGGCTGAGGCTGCCGTACGGCTCACGCCCGAGGAAGACCGGCACGGCGACGGTCGCGACGCCGGTGTCGTACTCGCCGACCGTCCAGGCGTAACCCTGGGCGCGGACCTTCAGGAACTCCTGCTCCAGCAGGTCCGGATCGGTGACGGTCCGGTCGGTGAACCGGGCCATCGGGCGCCCGCGGAAGAGCCGGTGGCGCTGCTCGTCCGGCAGGTAGGCGTAGAACGACTTGCTGGTCGCCCCGGCGTGCGCCGGGTAGAGCTCACCGACCAGCGGGTAGTAGCGCAGCGGCCCGGTCTCGCCCTCCTCGGCGGCCACGCACCGCATGTGGAAGCTGTCCGGCAGACAGAACAGCACCGTGTCACCGGTGACCCGGCGCAACTCCTCCAGGACCGGTCCGGCCAGCAGCTCCAGCGATCCGGAGCGCTCCCAGAGCCTGCCCAGGCGCAGCACGGCGGGGCCGATGCGGTAGCGGCGGGTGACGGGGTCGGAGACCAGGAAGCCGCGCCCGGCGAGGGTGGCGAGCAGCCGCTGGGCCACCGAGGTGTCCCAGCCGAACTCCTCGGCGACCTCGGTGACGCCCCAGTCCGGTCTGGTCCGCTCGAACGCGAGCAGCACGAGGAGCGCCCGGTCGACGGTTTGCAGGGCCCCCGCGGGGGTGCGCCGGTCGAGATCGAAGTCCGTCATCGTCTATCTCACCATTCAGACGTGAATTGCAAATAACGGGAAACAGTTGCGTTCAACGCTATCCGATCCCGAGTCTGCTCTCAGCACCCCGTCCGGCGTCCCACTCCCTGCCGGGCGCCGGACGGGTGTGACGGATGCGCGAGAAAGGCCCCCATGTTGAAGTACGTACTGGACGTCGTCGATCTCCTCGACGATCCCCAGGTCAATGGCAAGACGGTCGTCGAGTACCTCGACTCCGTAGCGGGGGCCGAGGGCTCGTCCGCGGAGGTCACCACGGTCGCCGGCGAGCGCGGTTCGACGGACTTCGTGATGGTCCGCATCCCCGGCTCCCGGGGACGCACGGCCGGGGGCGGTGCCCGCACGCTCGGCGTCGTCGGCCGGCTCGGCGGTATCGGCGCCCGGCCGGAGGTGACCGGCATGGTCTCCGACGCCGACGGCGCGGTCTCGGCCGTCGCCACCGCCGCCAAGCTGCTCGACATGCGCCGCCGCGGCGACGTGCTGCCCGGCGATGTGATCGTCGCCACGCACATCTGCCCGAACGCGCCGACCGAGCCGCACGACCCGGTGCCGTTCATGGGCTCGCCCGTGGACATCGCCACCATGAACCGGCACGAGGTGACCGGCGAGATGGAGGCCGTGCTCTCCATCGACACCACCAAGGGCAACCGGATCATCAACCACAAGGGCCTCGCCCTGTCGCCCACCGTCAAGGAGGGCTGGGTCCTCCGGGTCAGCGAGCAGCTGGGCGAACTGCTGGCCGTGGTGACCGGTGAGCCGTTGGTCACGTACCCCGTGACCACGCAGGACATCACGCCGTACGGTAACGGTGCACACCACATCAATTCGATCCTCCAGCCCTCCACCGCGACGGCCGCCCCCGTCGTCGGCCTGGCCATCACGTCGGCCTCCGCGGTGCCGGGCTGCGGCACCGGCGCGAGTCACGAGGGCGACATCGCGTCCGCCGCCCGCTACGCCGTGGAGGTCGCCAAGGCCTACGGCGGCGGCCACCTGGACTTCCACGACGCGATGGAGTTCGACAACCTCGTCAACCGCTACGGGTCGCTGGCTCACCTGCAGACCTTCGGCCGCACCCCCCAGGAGTCCTGATGGCAGCCGCCCCGCAGGCCGACGCCGTGGTCCACGGGACCAAGAGCATCGGCAGCGACGACTACTCGCTCTCGCGCGTCCCGCGCGACAAGCGGTTCGGTTTCTGGTCGATGCTGCTCCAGTGGCTGGCCCAGTCCGGTTCGATCTCGCAGTTCACGCTCGGCGCCACCATCGGCGTCGGCATGACCTTCGGCGACGCCTTCCTCGCCTTCACGCTCGGCGCGGTGATCCTGGAGATCGTGATCTTCGCGATCGGCCTGGCCGGCATGCGCGAGGGTCTCGCGACCCCGATGCTGACCCGCTGGGTGGGCTTCGGGCGCAACGGCTCGGCCCTGGTCAGCTTCGTCATCGCGGTCAGCCTCGTCGGCTGGTTCGGCGTCCAGAACACGATCTTCGGCAACAGCGTCTCGGCGCTGGTCGGCGGACCGTCCTGGATGTGGTGCGTCTTCGCGGGCATCGCCATCACCGCCCTGGTGATCTTCGGCTTCAAGTACATGGCGAACTTCGCGAAGATCGTCACCCCGCTCTTCTTCGCGATGGTCGCCTGGTCCGTCATCCGCACCCTGAACGACCACTCGTTCAGCGACCTGATCCACTCGCCGCCGCCGGGCGACACGATCCCACTGGCCGTCGCCGCCACCGCCATCGCGGGCGGCTACATGACCGGCGCGATCGTCTCCCCGGAGATGACCCGCTACAACAAGCGCGGCTCGCACGTCTTCCTGCAGAGCGCCTCCTCGATGATCCTCTCCGAATACATCGTCGGACTGACCGGTGTGCTGCTCGGCCACCTGGTGAAGAGCAACGAGGTCTCGCACATCGTGCTCTCCACCTCCGGCGCCTTCGGCGTGATCGTGGTCCTGATGTCGACCGCCAAGATCAACGACTGGAACCTGTACGGCTCCTCGCTCGGCGTCGTCAACTTCTTCCAGGTCGTCTTCGGCAAGCGCGTCCACCGAGGCGCGGTCACGATCGTCCTCGGCATCGCGGGCACGCTCCTGTCCGCGGTCGGGATCATGACCCACTTCACCGAGTTCCTCACGATCCTCGGCGTCGCGATCCCGCCGATCGGCGGCATCATCGTGGCCGAGTACTGGGTCGTGAAGAAGATGCGCGAGCCGCTGGACGACACCCGGGAGTCCGAGACGCTGCCGAAGTCCTCGCCGACCTGGGTCCCGATGTCGATCGTCATCTGGATCGTGGCGTTCTGCGTCGGCAAGTTCTACGACGGCGGCATCCCGGCCCTGAACTCGCTGGCCACCGCCTTCGTCCTGTACGTCGTCCTCGGCCTGCTGGGCTGGGTGAAGCCGTACGGCACCTCCGCCCTGGACGACGAGGGCTCCGGGGACAGCGCTGTCCCCGCCGCCCGCACCACCACCTCCGTGGGAGCAGCATGAGCACCGTCCCCGAACCCGCCTCCCCCCTGGTCCCGGCCTCCGACGAGGCCCAGGCCGAGGTCGTCGACCTCTGCGCCGAGCTGATCCGCTTCGACACCTCCAACCCCACGAGCGACGAGCGCCCGAGCGCCGAGTGGGTGGTGGGCCGCCTCGCCGAGGTGGGCATCGAGTCCGAGCTGATCGAGTCCGCCCCCGGGCGGGCCAGCGTCATCGCCCGGATCGCGGGCCGCGATCCCGCACGCGGCGCCCTGCTGGTCCACGGCCACCTGGACGTGGTCCCCGCCGACGCCTCCGAGTGGCAGGTGCCGCCGTTCTCCGGCGAGATCAGGGACGGCTACCTCTGGGGCCGCGGCGCGATCGACATGAAGGACACGGTGGCCGTCATGCTGGCCACCGCCCGCCACTTCGCCCGCACCGGTACGCAGCCCTCGCGGGACCTGGTCCTCGCCTTCCTCGCCGACGAGGAGGCGGGCGGCAACTTCGGCGCCCACTGGCTGGTCGAGCACCGCCCGGAGCTGTTCGCCGGAGTGACCGAGGCGATCGGGGAGGGCGGCGGGTTCTCCTTCGCCCTCGACGACACCCGTCGCCTCTACCCGATCGAGAACGCCCAGCGCGGCATGGCCTGGATGGAGCTCACCGCGACCGGCCGGGCCGGCCACGGATCGTCCCCCAACGATGAGAACGCGGTCACCGACCTCGCCGAGTCGCTGACCCGGATCGGCCGCGAGACCTTCCCGATCCGGCTGATCGAACCGGTCCGCGCCCTGCTGGAGGAGGCCGCCCGCCTCTACGGCGTGGAGTTCGACGAGAGCGACATCGAGGGCAGCCTCGCGAAGCTGGGCCCGGTCGCCGACTTCATGCAGGTGGTGCTCCGCAACTCGGCGAACCCGACCATGTTCGACGCCGGCTACCAGACGAACGTGATCCCCGGGAAAGCGACCGCGCGTGTCGACGGCCGCTTCCTGCCGGGCCACGAGCAGGAGCTGATCGACACGATCGACCGGCTGCTGCTGCCCTCGGTCACCCGTGAGTGGGTCAACCACGACATCGCTATGGAGACCACGTTCGACGGCCCCCTCGTCGACGCCATGTGCGAGGCGGTGCGCGCCGAGGACCCGGACGGCCACCCCGTTCCGTACTGCAACCCCGGCGGCACGGACGCAAAGGCCTTCACCCACCTGGGCATCCGCTGCTTCGGCTTCAAGGGCCTCAAGCTCCCGCACGACCTGGACTACGGCCGGCTCTTCCACGGCGTGGACGAGCGCGTCCCGCTGGAGGGACTGCGCTTCGGCGTCCGCGTCATGACCCGGCTCTGGCAGAGCTGCTGACACGTCTCCCGCAGCCGCACACCCCCGCCGACCAGGTCGACGGGGGTGTGCGGCACGATGGGGCGCCGTCGACACGACCCGTCCCACCAGGAGGAACCCATGGCCGCCGAGCCCAAGCCGGAGATTCTCGCCGCGTTCCAGGCCGCCAAGGGCTTCATGCCGGTGGGCGAGGGACTCGCGCTGTACGCCGCCGCCACCGAGGCCGCCGCCCTCGGTCTGCCGCTGCTGGAGGTGGGCACGTACTGCGGGCGCTCCACCATCCTGCTCGCCGACGCGGCGCGTGGGGCCGGCGTGACGGCGCTCACCGTCGACCACCACCGGGGCAGCGAGGAGCAGCAGCCCGGCTGGGAGTACCACGACCCGACGGTGGTGGACCCCGAGGTGGGCCGGATGGACACGCTGCCCACCTTCCGCCGCACGCTGCACGCCGCCGGTCTGGAGGAGCACGTGGTGGCGCTCGTGGGGCGGTCCCCGCAGGTCGCGGCCGTCTGGGGCGGCTGCCTGGGCCTCGTCTTCATCGACGGCGGCCACACCGACGAGCACGCGAACGGCGACTACGAGGGCTGGGCCCCGCATCTCGCCGAGGGCGGGCTGCTGGTGATCCACGACGTGTTCCCGGACCCGGCGCACGGCGGCCAGGCCCCGTACCGGGTGTATCTGCGGGCGTTGGCGTCGGGGGCGTTCACCGAGATCTCCGTCACGGACTCGCTGCGGGTGCTGCGGCGTACGGGAACGGGAATCTGAGCCCCGACGACGCCGCGACGGCTCCCGGGCGGCTTCGTCCGCGCCGGACCCCGGTCCGCACGGACACCGCGAGGGCTCCCGGGCGGTCGCCGAGGCCGGACCGCGAGCTCTCCGGACACCGCGCGACCTCCCGGATAGCATCGCCGGGTGCGTCACGACGAGAGTGCTCCCCCCACCGCCCGCCGCCCCGCCCTGGCGGCCGCCGCGGGTCTGACCCTGCTCTGCCTGGGCGCGGCCGGCTGCGGCGGTGGCGGCGCCGCGCAGGCGCAGCCCGGGAAGGGCGGCGACGCGGCTGGGTCCTCGACGGCCGCGCCCGCTCCGGCCTCCCCGGCGACGCCGTCACCGGCGCGTACGAGCGCGCCCCCGTCGAAGGCGCCCGCCTCCCCCGCTCCGTCCGGGCCGCTGTCCGGGAAGACGGTCGTCATCGACCCGGGCCACAATCCGGACAACCACCTGCACACCGCCGAGATCAACCGCCAGGTCGACATCGGCACCGCGCACAAGGAGTGCGACACCACCGGCACCTCCACCGACGCCGGATACGCGGAGGCCCGTTTCACCCTCGACGTCTCGCACCGGCTGCGGACGCTGCTGCGCGCGCAGGGCGCGAAGGTGATCCTGACGTACGACGGCGACCGGGCGTTCGGGCCGTGCGTCGACGAGCGGGCCCGGATCGGCAACAAGGCCGGCGCGGACGCGGTCGTCTCGGTCCACGCCGACGGTTCGGCCGTGGGGAACCGCGGCTTCCATGTGATCCTTCCCGCACTGGTGCGCGGCGGCGCGGCGGACACCTCGGAGATCGTGGGTCCTTCGCGCGATCTGGGGACCCGCATCGCCGGACTTTTCGTACGCGCTACCGGAAGCGCGCCTTCCAATTACGTCGGCGGCCATAGCGGTCTGGACATCCGCAAGGATCTCGGCGGACTGAATTTGTCGACCGTCCCCAAAGTCTTCATCGAATGCGGCAATATGCGTGATCCGAAGGACGCCGCCCTGCTGACGAGTGCGGGCTGGCGCCAGAAGGCCGCCCAGGGCATCGCGGACGGCATCAGCAGCTACCTCAAGGGGTAGCCGGCCGACGGCATCAGTGACTGTTCCAACGGGTAGTAACAGGTGCTTCTGCGGTGAATTCGGGAGGATGCCCGCCCAAGGACCGGGCAGGAGCACAACCCGCCCGGGCAGACGATAGATTCATCCGTACGATGGGGGGCCGCTCCCGAGCTTCGCGCCGTACCCGCCGTACCGGTGGCAGCGACGACCGCCCCGACGAGACGACCGACTAAGGACCTTCACGTGAATATCCGCTCCCTCACTCGAGGCGATGGCGTGGTGATCGGAGCAGCGGTCGTGCTGTTCATCGCCTCTTTCCTCGACTACTTCGACTACGGAAGCAACAGCCTCGACGCGCCCAACTCCTGGGACTCCCTGGGCAACGCGATCGGCGTCTACATGGTCGGGGTGATCGGTGCCGCACTGATCGTGCTGTCCCGTTCGCAGCCCCAGCCGCGCAAGGTCGCCGGTCTCGATCTCGCCCAGTTCGGTGTCGCCGCCACGGTGTTCACCGCGTGGAGCCTGTTCTGGACCATCATCGACCTCGGCCAGATCGACGCCGGCGCCGGCCTGATCCTCGGCCTGATCGCCTCCCTGGCCCTGGCCGGGGGCGCGGTGGCCTCCCCGCTGCTGCCGGCCCTCAAGGCCCCGCTGGCGGGCGCCCCGAAGCCGCAGGCCGTGCAGCCGCCGTACGGTGGTCAGCCGGGCCAGGGCTATGGCTACCCGGGTGCCCAGCAGCCGTCCTACGGCGGTCAGCCGCAGGGCCAGGCCCCGGCCTTCGGCGGTCAGCCGCAGCCCGGCCAGCCCGACCCGCAGCAGGCCCAGGCGCCCGCCCAGCAGGCGGCGCCCGCCGGTGACTTCACCCCGTTCTGGTTCGCGGTGCCGGTGGCCCGTCCGCTGTACGGCGAGGACGGTTCGCCGTCCCCGATCGCCGAACTGGCGCCGGGCACCTGGTATCTCGCGGTCGAGCAGCGCGGTCCGGTCCTCATCGCCCAGACCCAGGACGGCCGTCGTGGTGTGCTCCAGGACACCACGGGCATCCAGCGCGGCTGAGCGGCTGACGCCACAGCGCACGCACCACCGACAGCGGCCCCTCGCCCCTTCCGGGCGAGGGGTCGCTGTCGTACCCTCCGACTGTCCCTGACGCTCCGTCAGAGAGCTTGGAGGCAACGCAATGCGGCTAGGACTCGCACTCGGCTACTGGGGCCGCGGCCCGAACCCGGCCCATCTGGATCTCGCCCGTGAGGCGGAGGAACTGGGCTATGCGTCGGTGTGGACGGCGGAGGCCTGGGGCTCGGACGCCTTCACGCCACTGACCTGGATCGCCGCCCACACCTCCCGTATCCGGCTGGGCACCGCCCTCGCGCAGATGGCGGCCCGCACCCCGACCGCGACCGCGATGCACGCCCTGACCCTGGACCACCTCTCCGGCGGCCGGATGATGCTCGGCCTCGGACTGTCCGGCCCGCAGGTGGTGGAGGGCTGGTACGGACGCCCGTTCCCCCGCAGCCCGCTCACCGCGACTCGCGAGTACGTCGACGTGGTGCGCCAGGTCCTGCGCCGCGAGGCGCCCGTCGCCCTGGACGGCCGGTTCCACTCCCATCCGTACAACGGCCCGGACGCCACCGGCCTCGGCAAGCCGCTGAAGCCGATCACGCATCCGCTGCGCGCCGGGCTCCCGGTGCTGCTGGGAGCGGAGGGCCCGAAGAACATCGCCCAGACCACCCGGATCGCGGACGGCTGGCTGCCGCTGTACTGGTCACCGCTGCGCACCGATGTGTACGAGGCCGCGCTGACCGGCCTCCCCGAGGGCTTCGTGATCGCCCCGATGGCCCGCGCCCAGGTCTGCGACGACGTCGCGGAGGGCCTGCTCCCCGTGAAGGCGATGCTCGGCTTCTACATCGGCGGCATGGGCGCCGCGTCCCGCAACTTCCACGCCGACCTGATGGCGCGGATGGGGTACGAGGAGGAGGCGCGGCACATCCAGCGACTGTTCCTCCAGGGCCGCAAACGGGAGGCGGTGCTGGCCGTCCCGGACGCGTTCGCCGACGAGATCTCCCTCGTCGGCCCCCGCGAACGCATCGCGGAACGCCTGGAGTTGTGGCGCAAGGGCCCGGTCACCGACCTCCTGGTGACGGCGCCGGACCCACACACCCTGCGGGTGCTGGCGGAGCTCAACCAGTAGCCACCACGGCCGCTACCGCTTGGCGGCGACGAATCCCCACTGGTCGACCGGCTCACCGACGACGGGCTCCTCGGGGCGCCACAGGCTGATCGAGCCGAAGCCCGGCTCCACCAGCTCGAGTCCGTCCGCGAAGGTCGCCATGCTCTCCTTGGGCCGCGAGATGTACGGCATGGCACCGCCCGTGGCGTACTCCTCGGATGCGGCCTCGGTCTCGGGGGTCCCGATCGTGTCGCACTGCATCAGATAACTACCCACAGGCAGCGCGTCCAGGTAGCTGCGCAGCAGCGCCGCGGCCTCTCCCGAGTCGGCGACGTGCCCCAGCGTCGAAAGCACCATCACGGCAACCGGCTTGTCGAGATCCAGCGTCCGCGCGGCCTCGCGCAGGACCGTCTCCGCGTCCCTCAGGTCCGCGTGCACATAGTCCGTCGCTCCTTCGGGGCGGCTGGTGAGCAGGGCCCGCGCGTGCGCCAGGACGATCGGGTCGTTGTCCACGTACACGATCCGTGCCGTCGGATCGACGCCCTGGGCGACCTCGTGCGTCGCGTTCGCCGTCGGCAGTCCGGTGCCGAGGTCCAGGAACTGCCGTATCCCCGCCTCACCGGCCAGATAGCGCACCGCCCGCGCCTGGAACGCCCGGGAGGCGCGCGCTATGTCGATGATCTGCGGGTACAGCTCCTCCATGGTCGCCCCGAGCCGGCGGTCCGCCTCGTAGTTGTCCTTGCCGCCCAGCCAGTAGTTCCACACCCGCGCCGAATGCGGCGTCCCCGTGTCGATCCCGTCCACCGGCGTCGGGGTGCCCTGCTCGTCAGTCATCGGCCCTCTTCAAGTCGCACATCGGTCGCGCGGAAGACCCCCCGTACCGCGCACGCCCCATGCTTCCTCACGAGCATCGTCCGCACCAGCCTTGGCATGATCCAAACGAATGGCCCTACGCGTAGATCCGCAGCACGGTCGAAGGCAGTAGTTACGGCAACACCGGCCGGCCGGCTTCAGTACACATGCACGGACACCGACGCGGAACGGCTGTCAATCGGCGCCTGGCCATCGAAGTTTCAGCTAGCAGCGCCCCCGGCCGGCACACGTACTACGTGCCGCCCGGCACCCGGCCCTCGCGGGTCCAGCCCAGCAGTTCGTCCGCCGTCCACGTCGTGACGACCCGCTCCGGCGGGACCCCGCACTCCTCTGCGCGGGCGCAGCCGTAGATCTGCCAGTCGAGCTGTCCGGGGGCGTGCGCGTCCGTGTCGACGGCGAACAGCGTGCCCGCGTCCACGGCTTGGCGCAGCAGGCGACGGGGCGGGTCCAGTCGTTCGGGCCTGCTGTTGATCTCGACGGCGGTGCCCGACTCCGCGCAGGCGGCGAAGACCTCGTCCGCGTCGAATCGGGATTCCGGCCGGCCCCGGCCGGTGACCAGGCGGCCGGTGCAGTGGCCGAGGATGTTCGCCCGGGGGTGGCGGACGGCGGCGACCATGCGCCGGGTCATCGGGGCGGGGTCCATCCGCAGCTTGGAGTGGACGGAGACCACGACGAGGTCCAGCCGTTCCAGCAGCTCCTCCTCCTGGTCGAGGGTGCCGTCGAGGTGGATGTCGCACTCGATGCCGGTCAGCAGCCGGAACGGCGCCCACTGTTCGTTGAGTTCGGCGACCAGATCGAGCTGTTGCCGCAGCCGCTCGGCCGAGAGCCCGTTCGCGACCGTCAGCCGGGGCGAGTGGTCGGTGAGCACCGCCCAGTCGTGGCCGAGCTCCGCCGCCGCGCGGCCCATCTCGTCGACCGGGCTGCCGCCGTCCGACCAGTCGGAGTGCAGGTGGCAGTCGCCGCGCAGCAGCGCCCGCAGGCGTTCACCGCCCTCGGCGAGCGGGCCGCGCTCCTCGGTCTCCGTCTCCAGTCGCTCAAGGTAGGCGGGGGTCCCTCCGGCGACCGCCTCGCGGATCACCTGGGCGGTGCGGGGGCCGATGCCCTTCACCTGTTCCAGGGAGCCGTTCGTCACCCGCTCCACGGCCTCGCCGTCGGCCATCGCCGCCACGGCGTGGGCGGCGGTGCGGAAGGCCTGGACCCGGTAGGTCTCGGCCCTGCCCCGCTCCAGCAGGAAGGCGATCCGTTCCAGGGCCCGGACCGGGTCCATCGGCACCTCCTGGCAGAACGGGACGGACATCCCCTCCAGCTTGGCGCAGCCCCGCCCGCCCCGCACACCGGCCGCGCGGCCCCGCCGCCGGTCAGCCGAAGGAGGACCGGTCCAGCCAGAAGTCCAGGAGCTTCGCGTCGCCCAGTACCTCGACGCGGTCGCTGTCCGGGGCCCAGGCGGCGGTTGAAGACCGGCATCAGGTCCGTGAGCGGGCCGCGCGGCGCCACGGTCGCCTTCCCGTGCGCGCGGCGCCAGGTGAAGCCGTCCTCGCAGAACTCGATGAGCCACTCGGCGTCCGGTACGTCGGTGGCGTGCAGGTGGAGGGAGCGGCCTCCGCCGCGCAGCTCCGCGGCCTCCGGGTCGCCCTCGGCCTGGGCGTGGGCGCCGACGGGCAATCGCCGCGGTCCCGGCCGCCCCGTCGGCCGGCCAGGCGTCGAGCACGGCGGGGTGCCCGCACCCCCATGCGGCCACATCCCTTCTCACATGCGGTCATCCGCCGAGCTGTGAGGTGGACGGCACCTTTTCCTTCACCTCGGCGCCCGCGCTCTTGCCGGCGTCCTTGATGCTGTTGATGACGTTCTCGAACGCGCCGACGTCCCCTTCGCCCGCCTCGCCCTTGCGGAGCTTGGTGGCCATGCCCTTGAGGGACTCGATGCCCGCGGTCAGCGGGGCGACGGCCTTCGACAGCAGCGGGTCGCCCTTGGCGTTGACGGTCGCGGCCTTGAGCCGGTTGTAGGCGAAGCCGCCGGCGAGCCCGGCCTTGACGAGCGCGAAGGTCCGCCCGTCCGCGCCCTTCTTGAACTTCCCCGCGCGGTACGGCTTGACGATCCATTGGTACGTCGCGCCCGCCGCCAGGCCCGCGTTGGCGACGAACCGCGTCTTGGCGAACTTCTGCGCCTCGGCCGACGACGTGCCGGTGGGCGATGCCGAACTGCTCGCACTGCTGTTGTCGTCGTCGCCCCCGCACGCGGTGGTGCCCACCAGCACGGAGCAGGTCAGCAGCAGCGCGACGAGGAGTCGGCGGAGCGGTACGGAACGGGGCACGGCGGGCCTCCCTGACCGGGGACATCACGGCGGGTGCCGGGGCCCGGCACTCCCCCGTCAGGCTGGCCGCGGCGGCCCGGCCCCGCCACCCCGGGACCGCCGTCCGGGTTTCACCGGGCCGAAAACGGCAATCCGGAATCCATGTCCTACAGCAGAGGCAAGGGAAGCAGCACCGCTGCACGCGTCATAGCCGTGGTGGCGGACGTCATGGCCTTCATCATCGGCCTGTGGATTCTGATGTACCTGCTCGACGCCAACCGGGGCAACGACCTGGTCGAGTTCGTCCGGCACACCGCCAGGTGGCTGGCCGGCTGGTCGTACGACCTGTTCACGTTCGACGAGGCGTGGGCCAGGGTCGTCGCCGGATACGGCCTCGCCGCCGTCGTGTACCTGTTCGTCGGTCACGCGGTGGCCGGCCGCATCCGGCACTGAGCACACCGTAGAACCCGAACGGGCTCAGCCGCAGCAGTCCGGTTCCAGTCCCTTCGGCAGCCGTTCCCCGCTGAAGACCGCGGTGGTCGCCTCGTCCCCGCCGAGCGCGGCCACCGCCAGCAGGAGCGATCCGGCGGTCCACGCCGTGTGCTCCTCCGGCCAGAACGCCCGGTTGCCCTCGAAGACGTACCCCGTCCAGTACATCCCGCCCTCGGCCCGCAGATGCTGGATGGACTGGAGGATCTCCAGGGCCCGGTCGGACTCGCCCATCATCCAGAGCGCCAGGGCGAGTTCGCAGCTCTCGCCGCCGGTCACCCAGGGGTTGGGCAGCACACAGCGCACGCCGAGACCGGGAACGACGAAGCGGGCCCAGCCCTCGTCGATCCGCTGCTGGGCCGCCGGTCCCTCGATCGCACCGCCGAGGACCGGGTAGTACCAGTCCATCGAGTAGTGGCTCTTGTCGAGGAAGCGCTCCGGGTGGCTGCGGATCGCGTGGCCCAGCGCCCCGGTCGCCAACTCCCAGTCGGGCTGCGGCTCCTCGCGGCGCTCGGCGATGGCGAGCGCGCAGCGCAGGGCCTGGTGGATGGAGGAGGAGCCGGTCAGCAGCGCGTCCGTCACCGGGGTGCCGTCGGCCTCCCGCTTCCATCCGATCTGCCCGCCGGGCTGCTGGAGCCGCAGGACGAACTCGACGGCGGCGAAGACCGTCGGCCACATCCGGTCGACGAACGCGTCGTCGCCGGTGGCGAGGTAGTGGTGCCAGACGCCGACGGCCACGTACGCGCAGAAGTTGGTCTCCAGGCCCCGGTCGGTCGGCCGCTGCGGGTCGCCGTCGTGGTAGGCGGCGTACCAGGAGCCGTCCTCGTTCTGGTGGCGGGCGAGCCACTCGTACGCGCGTTCCGCGGCGGCGTGCTCACCGGCCGCGTCCAGGGCCATGGCGGCCTCGGTGTGGTCCCACGGGTCCAGGTGGTGGCCGCGGAACCACGGGATCGCTCCGTCGTCGCACTGCACGGCGAGGAGGGCGGCGACGGTCTCCGCGGCCTCCTCGGCGGTGAGGACTCCGGGCAGGACGAGGTGTTCGGTCCGCTCGGGAAGACTCACGCCTCGGCCTTCGCGGAGTCGCGGGCGCGCACGGGGGCCTCGGCGGTCACGGTGGCGGGCAGGTGCGGCTTGGTCGCGTACGCCACGAAGCTCTTGCCGACGACGGGGTTGAGCAGCTGTTCGGCGACCCGGGTGGCCATCGGCTTCTTCATGATGTCCCAGACGAGCAGCTTGTGGTACGCCCGCACCGGCAGCGCCTTGTCGTTGTCGACGCCGAACGCGCACTTCAGCCACCAGTACGGGGAGTGCAGCGCGTGCGCGTGGTGCGTGCCGTACGGCTTGAGGCCGGCGCCGCGGATCTTGCCCAGCAGTTCGTCGGCCTTGTAGATGCGGATGTGGCCGCCCTCGACCTCGTGGTACGCGTCGGAGAGCGTCCAGCAGACCTTCTCGGGGCCGTAGCGCGGCACGGTGATCGCGATGCGGCCGCCGGGCTTCAGGACCCGGACCATCTCGGCGAGCACGCCCTTGTCGTCCGGGATGTGCTCCATGACCTCGGAGATGATCACGACGTCGAAGGACGCGTCGGGGAACGGCAGGTTGAGCGCGTCGCCCTCCATCGCGGTGGCGGTGGCGCCCTCGGGCGCCTCCCCGGCCTCCTTCATCGCGGCGAACCACTTCGCGACCTCGCGGATCTCCTCGCCGTTCTGGTCGAGTGCCACGACCTGGGCGCCGCGCCGGTAGCACTCGAAGGCGTGGCGTCCGGCGCCGCAGCCCAGGTCGAGCACTCGGTCGCCTGCGGCGAGCGGGAAGCGGGTGAAGTCCACGGTCAGCACGAAGGCCTGCTTTCGCGGTCGAGGGGTCGGAGGGGGAGGGTGCGGGTGAGGGGCGGTGTCACCGTCGGCCGCCGGGGCCGGTGGCGGCGCGGGCCGCGATCGCCTCCCGGTAGAGCGCGGCCGTGCCGATCGCCGCCTGCTTCCAGGTGAACCGGGCGAGGACCCGTTCGCGTCCCGCGGCCCCGAGCCGCGCGCGCAGCTCCGGGTCGCCGAGCAGCCGGCCGAGCGCGTCGGCCAGGGCCCCTGCGTCGGCGGGCGGGACGGCCAGACAGGTCTCACCGTCGGGTCCCGCGACCTCGGGGATCGCGCCGCCGGTGGTGGCGACGAGCGGGGTCCCGGTGGCCATGGCCTCGGCTGCGGGCAGCGAGAAGCCCTCGTACAGCGAGGGGACGCAGGCGATCTGGGCGCTGCGCACCAGGTCGACGAGTTCGGTGTCGCTGATGCCCTTGACGAACTCGACGGCGTCCGCGAGCCCGTGCCGTTCGATGGCCCGGGCGACCGGTCCGTCCTCGGCGCGGCGGCCGACGACCACGAGGTGCGCGGCAGGGTTCTCCGTACGGAGCTTGGCCAGCGCGTCGACGAGATGGACGAGGCCCTTGAGCGGGACGTCGGCGCTGGAGGTGGTCACGATGCGGCCGGGCACCTCGGCGACGGCGGGGTCGGGCGACCACAGGTCGGTGTCGGCGCCGATGTGCACGACGCGGACGCGGTCCGGGCGCACGCCCAGGTGGTCGACGATCTCCTGCCGGGAGGAGCCGGAGACGGTGAGCACGGACGGCAGCTTGCGCGCGACCCGCTTCTGCATCCGGGTGAACGCGTACCAGCGGCGTACGGAGGCGCGCCGGCGCCGGGTCGGGGCGGCGGCCAGGTCGAGCTCCCGGTCGACGGTGATGGGGTGGTGGATCGTGGTGACGAGCGGGGCCCCGAGGTCGCCCAGGAGCCCGTAGCCGAGGGTCTGGTTGTCGTGGATGACGTCGAACTCGCCGCGCCTGGCCGCGAGATGGCGGCGGGCACGCAGACTGAAGGTGAGCGGTTCGGGGAAGCCGCCGGTCCACATGGTGGCGACCTCGGCGGCGTCGATCCAGTCCCGGAACTCGCCCGCCTTCGGGGTGCGGAACGGGTCGGGCTGCCGGTAGAGGTCCAGGCTCGGCAGCTCGGTGAGCGGGACGCCCTCGTCGAGCACGGGATAGGGCTGGGCGCCGATCACCTCGACGCTGTGGCCGAGGCGGGCGAGCTCCCGGGCGAGGTGGCGTACGTAGACGCCCTGGCCGCCGCAGAAGGGGTTGCCCTTGTACGTGAGGAGCGCGATGCGCAGGGGCCGGTCATCAAGGGGGACGGTGCCCGTGTCCGACGTGCCGACGCCCGCACGGGGGCCCGAATCTATGGCCTCAGCGGTCACACTCGGCCCCCTTCTCACTGCGTGTTCGCCGGAGCGTAACCGCTCACGCTAATCTAGAACAAGTTACAGGTCGACCGGCACTTGGAGGGCGGCGTCGATCTCGGACCACATCGTTCAACGAGCTACGAATCTACCGGCAGGTAGCAACCGCGCAACGGCCGGATCAGGTGATTCGCGCCACGACACACACCCTGGCATGCTGTGCGCCGCCGGACCGGCCGCCGCAGCTCGCGGTCGCGGCCAGAAGCCTGGGGATGGGGACACATGACAGCGGAAGCCGGACCGGCATCGCCGCCCCTGACGGAACGCCAGGAGGCCCGTCGCCGCCGCATCCTGCACGCCAGCGCGCAGCTCGCCAGCAGGGGCGGTTTCGAGGCCGTCCAGATGCGTGAGGTGGCTGAGGCCGCCGGGGTGGCCCTGGGCACCCTGTACCGCTACTTCCCGTCCAAGATCCATCTGCTGGTCGCCACCATGCAGGACCAGCTCCAGCACATGCACGGGACCCTCCGCAAACGGCCGCCGGCCGGGACGAGCGCGGCCGAGCGGGTCGCCGACACCCTGATGCGGGCGTTCCGCGCGATGCAGCGCGAACCGCACCTGGCGGACGCGATGGTGCGCGCGCTGACCTTCGCGGACCGCAGCGTGAGCCCCGAGGTGGACACGGTCTCGCGGCTCACGACGGCGATCATCCTGGACGCGATGGAGCTGGACCGCCCGACTCCCGAGCAGCTCTCGGCGGTCCGGGTCATCGAGCACACCTGGCACTCGGCGCTGATCACCTGGCTCTCGGGGCGGGCGTCGATCGCACAGGTGAAGATAGACATCGAGACGGTCTGCCGGCTGATCGACCTGACGGCGGAGGAACCGGCCGGCTGAGGCGCGCGGGCCGCGCAGGACCGTTCCGGCCGAGCGCCGCGACTCCCGGCATCTGCCCATGTACGGCGCCCACATGAGCCCCCGGTCAGGTGGGGCGCCCTGCACCATATCGACGACGGCACGGTCTTCATACGGTTCGGCGACATCACAGGAACACGCCGAGGAGCCGGTCGCCATGCGTCGTAGAACCAGTAGAACCAGTAGAACCAGTAGATCCAGCACAGCCGGCAGGGCCCGCGGATCCCTCACCGGCCTCCGTACCGTCGCCGTCCTGGCCGCCGCCGGTCTGCTGCTGACCGGCTGCACCGCCGCCGGCACGGCGGGCGGCTCCGGGTCCGGCGGGTCCGGCGAGTCCGCCGACGACTCGGCCGTGAAGGTCGGCCTGGTCTACTCCCGGACCGGGCTGCTCGCGGACTACGGCAAGCAGTACCGCGACGGCTTCATGGCCGGCCTGGACTACGCGACGAAGGGCACCGGCAAGGTCGCCGGCCACCGCATCGAGGTCACCGAACAGGACGACGCGGGCGACCCGGGCAAGGCGGTCTCCGCCGCGAAGAGCCTGATCGGCAAGGGCTACAAGGTGCTGGCCGGCACCACCGACTCCGGTGTCGCCCTCCAGATGGCGCCGCTGGCCGCGCAGAACAAGGTGCTGTACGTCAGCGGCCCGGCGGCCACCGACGCGGTGACCGGCATCAACGACTACACGTTCCGCTCGGGCCGCCAGTCCTACCAGGACATCCTGACGGCGGGCACGATGCTCGGCGACGCGAAGGGCAAGAAGGTCACGGTCCTCGCGCAGGACTCCACGTTCGGCCAGGCCAACGTCGCCGCGGTCAAGGCGGTGCTCGGGGCGAAGGGCGCGCAGGTGGGCTCCGTGCTGGCGCCGCCCAGCGCGACGGACCTGACGCCGTTCGCCCGGCAGGTCAAGGCAGGCGGGCCGGACCTGGTCTTCGTCGCCTGGGCCGGGTCCACCGCCCCGGCCCTGTGGACCGCGCTGAACCAGCAGGGCGTGCTGGGCGCGGGCAAGGTCGTCACCGGCCTCGCCGGCACCGCCTCGTACCCGGTGTTCGGGGCGGCCGGGGCCAAGGTGTCGTTCCTGGCGCACTACTTCCCGGGCGCGGGCGGCGGCAGCGCCGTGGAGAAGGCGATGCTCGACTCGGTGACGAAGGCGGGCGGCACGCCCGATCTGTTCACCCCGGACGGCTTCACCGCGGCCCAGATGATCGTGCACGCCGTCGCCGAGGGCAGCGCCACCGACCCGGCCGCGATGGTGCGGGCCCTGGAGGGCTGGACCTTCGACGGGCCCAAGGGCGAGCAGCAGGTCCGGGCCGAGGACCACGCGCTGCTCCAGCCCATGTTCGTGGCCCGGCTGTCCGGCAAGGGCACCGCCCTGAAGCCGGAGCTGCTGGGCACCGAGGCGAGGGACGCCGTGGCGCCGCCCGTGAAGCCCTCGGCGGGCTGAACCGTGACCGCACCCCACACCCTCGGGCGTCCGGGAGCCGCTCCGGCGGGCGCCGCGGCCCCCGTGCTCCGGCTGGACGGCATCGGCTGGAGCGTCGGCGGCGCGACCATCGTCGAGGACATCACGCTGAGCGTGCGCGAGGGCGAGTTCCTCGCCTTCATCGGGCCCAACGGAGCCGGTAAGACCTCCCTGTTCAACCTGATCAGCGGGCTGACGCTGCCGACCGCGGGCACCATCGAACTGGACGGGGCGGACCTGACGGACCGGCCCGCGCACGTCCGGGCCCGGCGCGGCGTCGGCCGGACGTTCCAGACGTCCAGCCTCTGGCCCGCGATGAGCGTGGCCGACCACGTACGGCTGGCCGCGCAGGCCGCCCGGGGCGGCTCGTACCGCCTCTGGCGGCGCGCCGACCCGTTCGCCGCCGAGGTGACCGGCGTCCTGGAGCGCACCGGTCTCGGCCACCGCGCCCGGGCCACGGCCGCCGAGCTGTCGCACGGCGAGAAGCGGAAGCTGGAGCTCGCCGTACTGCTGGTGGGCGAGCCCCGGCTGATGCTGCTCGACGAGCCGATGGCCGGGGTGAGCGCCGAGGAGGTCCCGGCGCTCACCGAACTGATCCGCACCCTGCACCGCGAGGAGGGCCGAACCGTCCTCATGGTCGAGCACCACATGGACGTACTGCTGGGCCTCGCGGACCGGCTCGCCGTGATGCACCACGGCCGGCTGCTCGCCCTCGACACGCCCGAGGCCGTGACCGCCGACCCCACCGTGCAGCAGGCCTACCTCGGGGAGGGGCTGTGATGACAGAGCAACCCCTGCTCGCCGTGCGGGACTTGCGGGTCCTGATCGGCGGCCGCCACATCCTGCACGGCGTCGGCCTGGACGTCGCGGCCCACGGCGTCACCGCGCTGCTCGGCCGCAACGGGGCCGGGAAGACCACGACCGTACGGGGCATCCTCGGCCTCGTCCCGCGCGAGGGCAGCGTCCGCCTCGACGGCGAGGAGACCGTGACACTGCCGACGCACGCACTGGTCCGGCGCGGCATCGGCTACGCCCCCGAGGACCGCGGCGTCTTCGCGGGGCTGACCGTGGCGGAGAACCTGCGGCTGGCGGAGCGGCGCGGCGCGGGCGAGCCCGCGTACGCGCTCGTCCACGAGCTCTTCCCCGAACTCAGGCAGCGGGCCCGGCAGTTGGCCGGGACGCTGTCCGGCGGCCAGCAGCAGATGGTCGCCATCGGCCGCACCCTGCTCAACGCCAACCGGCTGATCATCGCGGACGAACCGACCAAGGGCCTGGCCCCGAAGGTGGTCACCGAGGTCGCCCAGGTGCTGGAGCGGGCCGCCGAGGCCGTGCCCGTACTGCTCGTGGAGCAGAACCTCGCCGTCGTACGGCGCCTCGCCGCGCACTGTGTGGTGCTGGCCGACGGCCGCACCGCCCACCGGGGCCCGGCGGCCGAACTGCTCGGCGACGCGGAGGCGGCCCGCAGACTGCTCGGCGTGGGCCACGGGCCGCTGACCTCACACCCCGCGGAGGCGGATTCCTGATGTCCACCCTCGTGCTGCTCACCCTGACCGGACTCGGTCTGGGAGCCCTCTACTTCCTCATCGCGTCCGGACTCTCGCTGATCTTCGGCCTGATGGACGTCCTCAACTTCGCGCACGGGGCCCTGCTCTCCATCGGTGCGTACGGCACCTGGTGGGCGGCGTCCGGGAACCTGCCCGGCGCGGGGCCCGGCGGGGCCGGCTTCGTCCTCGCGGTCCTGTTCGGTACGGCGGTGGGCACCGCGGCCGCCGTGCTCCTGGAACTCGCCGTCGTCCGCCCGCTCTACACCCGGCCGCGGGAACAGGTGCTCGCCACGGTCGGGGTGGGGCTCGCCATCCCGGCGCTGCTCGCGGGCATCTGGGGCTCGGACGCCCGAACCTTCCCCGGGCCCGAGGCCCTGTCGGGCACCTTCGGGCTGCTGGGCGCGCAGGTCCCCGTCAACCGCCTCGTCCTGATCGCGGCGGCCGTCGTCGTCCTGGTGGCGCTGCGGCTGTTCCTGGGCCGGACCCGGCACGGCCTCGTCGTACGGGCCGGCGTCGAGGACCGGGCGATGGTCACCGCGCTCGGCGTCGACGTCCGCAAGGCGTTCACGCTCGTCTTCGCGATCGGGGGATGCGCCGCGGCGCTCGGCGGGGCGCTGGGCGGGCTGTACTTCGGCTCGGTCGACCCCCGGCAGGGCACCTCGCTGCTGATCTTCGCGTTCGTCGTCGTGGTCACCGGCGGCATGGGCTCGGTGACGGGCGCCGCCGTGGCGTCCGTCGTCATCGGCCTGGTCCAGCAGTTCGCCAACTACTACACCGCGGCGGGCCTCGGCGACCTCGCGGTCGTCGTCCTGCTCGCCGCGCTGCTGCTGATCCGCCCGCGCGGACTGACGGGGAGGCTCGCGTGAGCACCGCCACCGAGACATATGACCGTACCGAGGGCCCCGCGGCCCCGACGCGGGCGGCTCGCGCACCCCGGCTGCTGCGCTGGTGGCCGGCCGCCGTCCTGCTGCTCCTGGTGGTCGCGCCGTTCAGCGCCGTGCCGGTGCCGGGCGTGCTGGACGGGCCGCTCGGCAGCGCGGGCAGCCTCCAACTTCTCGCGACCTGCCTGCTGTTCGGCGCACTGGCCACGGGGTACGACCTGCTGCTCGGGCGCACCGGACTGCTCTCGTTCGGCCACGCCCTGTACTTCGCGTCGGGCAGTTACGCCACCAACATGTTCCTGCTGGAGGCGGGGCTGCCCTTCGCCCTCGCCGCGGCCCTCGGTCTGCTCTTCGGGACCGCGCTGGCCCTGGTCCTGGGGTCGGTGAGCCTGCGCGTCACCGGGATCGGCTTCTCCATGGTGACCCTCGCCTTCGCCCAGGCGGGCTCGATCCTGGTGTCGCGCAACCCCGGCGGTGTCACCGGCGGCGAGGAGGGGCGGGCTGCACCGGCGGACCTGCTGCCCTCCTGGCTCGTCGGCATCGACCACACCGCGAACCTCTACTGGATCGCCCTCGCCTACCTCGTCCTCACCCTGGCCGTCGTGACGTGGGCGGTCCGCTCCCCCACCGGGCGCGTGTGGGAGGGCGTCAAGGAGAACGAGCGCCGGGTGGAGGTGCTGGGGCTGAAACCGTACGGATTCAAGCTGACGGCCTTCGTCGTCGCGGGCGCGCTCGCGGCGCTCGGCGGGATCGTGCACCTGCTCCTGACCGGCGGTTCCACGCCCCAGACCACCACCTCCGACTTCACGCTGTCGCTGCTGGTGATGGTGGTGCTGGGCGGCTCGGGCACCCGCTGGGGCCCGATGGCCGGCGGCATCCTCTACACCTGGGCGGACCACCGGCTCGGCGATCTGGCCGGTTCGGGCGCGGTCGCCGATCTGCCCGCGGTGCTCCGCGTGCCGCTCTCCCAGCCGTTGTTCCTGCTGGGCGTGCTGTTCGTGGCCGTGGTACATCTGCTGCCGGGCGGCCTGGCCCGGCTGCCCGCCCGGCTGAGGGCCGTCCCGTCCCGGAAGGAGACCGGAGACCAGTGATTCCGTACGAGGAGATCGAAGTCCCCGTCGACGGAGGCGCGTTGGCCGCGCTGCGCTGGCCGGCCGCCGATCCGGACGCGCCGACGGTGGTGGCCCTGCACGGCATCACGGCGAACGCGCTGTCCTGGGGCACGGTGGCCCGGCTGCTGGCCGGACGCGTCACGCTGATCGCCCCGGATCTGCGGGGGAGGGCGGGGAGTTCGGCTCTCCCCGGCCCGTACGGCATCGCCGCGCACACGGACGACGTGGCGGCGCTGACCGAGGCGCTGGGCCCGGGCCGGGTGGTGCTGGCGGGCCATTCGATGGGCGCGTTCGTGGCGGCGCTGGCCGCGGTGCGCTACCCGGACCGCTTCGGCCCGCTGCTGCTCGTCGACGGCGGCATCGGCTTCCCCGCGCCCACGCATCTGACCCCGGACGAGCTGATGACGGCGGTGATCGGTCCTGCGATGGACCGCCTGTCGATGACGTTCGCGGACCGGGCCGCCTACCGCGCCTTCTGGCAGGCCCATCCGGCGTTCGCGGGCGCGTGGTCGGACGAGGTGGACGCGTACATCCAGCGCGACCTGACGGGCGAGGAGCCGTCCCTGCGCTCGACGTGCCGGATCGAGGCGGTCCGCACGGACGGCGTCGGCCTGTTCGACGACGAGGTCCTGACGGCGGTACGGAAGCTGCCCGCCGAGGCGACGCTGCTGTGGGCGGCCCGCGGTCTGATGGACGAGGAGCAGGGACTGTACGACGAGAGCCGGCTGGCGGCGGCCGATCTGGCCGGGACGCGGGTGGAGCCGGTGGCGGTGAAGGACGTGAACCACTACACGGTGCTCACGGGCGAGCGGGGCGGACAGGAGATCGCCGACCGGCTGGTGGCGTTCGCACAGGCATGAGGGGGCGGGTCCGGCCGGACCCGCCCCCTCCTTGTCAGCCGGTGGTGCAGCCGCTGTCCGCGATCACGAAGTACCCCGCGGGTGACTCCTTCAGGGTGTGGGTGACGAAGACGTTGTACAGGCCCATGTTCTGGTTGGAGCCGTTGGCGTACACGTATCCGCCGGACGTGTGGGCCCTGCCCGCCGTCACGTGCGCGTAGTTGGTGGCGGAGTAGCACGTGGCCGGTGTGCTGCCGCCGGTGGTGGTCGCCGTCACCTGGGCCGAGGCGGTGCCGGCCTTGCCCGCCGCGTCGATCGCCGTCACGGTGTAGCGGTAGGCGGTCCCGGCGGTGAGACCGGTGTCCGTGAACGTGGTGGCGGTGGGCGAGGCGATCTTCGTGCCGTTGCGGTGGACGCCGTACGAGGACGCGCCCTGCACCGCGTTCCAGGACAGGGACGCGGTGGTGCCGGTGGTGCCGGTGACGGTCAGGCCCGCGGGGGCCGGGAGCTGGTCGCCGCCCCCGCCGGGGGTCCCGCCGTGCAGGCCCCAGAAGACGCCCGTGTAGTACGTCGAGCAGATGGCGTTCAGGAAGTACGCGGCCGTCGTCCCGCACTGCTGGTCGCCCGTCCCGGGGTTCACGGGCAGGCCGTGGCCCATGCCGGAGACGGAGTACGTCTCCACGGCCGGCCGGCCCGAGGCGTCGTTGTAGACGCTGCGGGTGGTGTTCCCGGGCAGGGTGTCCGTGGAGGCAGGTGTCTGGCCGATGCCCCAGACGTCCGTCCACTGGTCGCGCAGGGCCGTGGCGTTCGCCGGGTACACCGTGTAGTCCGAGGTGCCCTGCCAGATCGCCACCCGGGGCCAGGGGCCGGTGTACCCCGGGTAGGCGGCGCGCACCTTGTCGCCCCACTGTGCGGGGCTGAGCTTCTGCGGGCCCGTCTGGCAGCCCGACGCGGCTGCCTGGCTCGTCGCGCACTGGGCGGGCAGCCCCGAGGCCACGGAGCCGCCGGCGAACACGTCCGGGTAGGCGGCCAGCAGGTCGGCGGTCATGCCGCCGCCGGCGGAGAGCCCGGTGACGTACACCCGGCGGCCGTCGGAGCCGTAACTCTGCTTCGCGTACTCGACCATCTGCACGATGGACGCGGCCTCGCCCCTGCCCCGGGTGTCCTCGGCCGGATCGAACCAGCCGAAGCAGGAGAGGGAGTTGTTCGCCGACGTGGTCTGCGGGAAGACCACGGCGAAGCCCCACTCGTCGGCGAACTTCGGCCAGCCGGAGTTGGTGTAGTACGCGTTCGCCGTCTGGGTGCAGCCGTGCAGGGCGACCACCAGGGGCGCGTTCGCCGGGAGGCCGGCGGGCGTGTACGCGTACATCTGCAGGTTGCCGGGATTGGAGCCGAAGCCGGTGACCTGCTGGAGACCGCCGGCAGCGGCGGCGGCCGGCTGCACGGCGGTGGTGGTGCTCAGCGTCGCCGCGAGCAGGCCGAGGACGGCGGTGGACGCGACGCGGCGGAAGAGGCGTCTCAGGATCGATGGGCGCACGGGGGCTGCCTCCTGGTCGGTACGTGGGGGATCGGGTTGCTGCCGGAACCTACGAGCAGCGCCTCGTCACGCCCATGTGGCAGGCGGACACCGGCGGGTGCGGGCTGTGTGCGGCGGGGCTCTTGCGCGGTCCGTGGGCCGCGCACCGGGGAGATCCGGCGGGCGGGTCGGGCGGGCGGGTCAGGCGAGGGAGAATGCCGCACCACCACTTACGGAGAACCTCATGACGAGCAGCTCGTACGACGCCCGGGCGGCCGCCGACTACCGGGCCGCCCGCGAGATCCCCCTCGACGGGCTCACGGCCTGGCGGGAGGCCGTCGAGGAGGTACTGCGCCCGCGGCCCGGCATGACCGTCCTCGATGTCGGCGCCGGCACCGGCGGCTTCGCCACGGCCTTCCGCGACTGGTTCGGCGTACGGGTACTGGCCGTCGAACCGGCCGCCGCGATGCGCGCGCTCATCGCCACCGGCGACGGGATCGAGGCGCTCGACGGACGGGCCGAGGCGCTGCCCGTGCCCGACGCGAGCGCGGATGCCGCCTGGCTGGGTTCCGTCATCCACCACCTGTCCGACCTGGAGGGGGCAGCCCGCGAGCTGCGCCGCGCCCTCAAGCCCGGCGCCCCGGTGCTCATTCGCAACGCGTTCCCGGGGCGCTGCGAGCGCGACCTGCGCGTGCGCTTTTTCCCGGAGACCGCGCGCGGCATCGACGACTACCCCACCACGGACGAGGTCGTCATCGCGTTCGCCGCCGCCGGCTTCGGCCGTACGGTCCTGCTGCGGTCCCTGCCCCAGCGGTCCGCGCCCACCCTCGCCCTGTACGCCGAGCGCCTGCGCCGCGACGCCGACTCGAAACTCCGCGCGCTGCCCGACGACGCCTACGCCGACGGGCTCGCCCGCCTGCGCGGCGCGGCGGCGGAGTCTCCGCACGAGCCCGCCACCAGCTGGATGGACCTGCTGGTCCTGGCCTGACCGGCAGCGGCGGTCCCGGGCCGGGGCAGGCACCATGTACGCCGGCACCATGCCCGGCCGGAAGGGTGTGTGCACCGGGGCCGTGTGACACGGGCCGCCGCGTACCTACGGTGACGGCCATGGAGACTTCCCGCAGACCGGATCACGAGCCCACCGCCCCCTCCCCCGGCGGCGGAAACCCGCAGGCACCCGCAGTACCCGTCCTGGCCGGGCGCACCGCGCTGGTGACCGGCGCGGCGAGCGGGATCGGGCGGGCCTGCGCGCTGGCGCTGGCCGCGGCGGGCGCGCATGTGCACGTCGTGGACCGGTCGGGCGAGGCCGCGAAGAGCCTGGCGGAGGAGATCGGCGGGACGGCCTGGGTGGTGGACCTGTCCGACCCGGAGGTCGTCGACGCGCTGCCGGCCGACGCGGACGTCGTGGTCAACAACGCGGGGCTCCAGCACGTCGCCCCGGTGCACGAGTTCCCGCCGGACCGGTTCGCCCTGATCCAGCGCGTCATGGTGGAGACCCCGTTCCGCGTCTTGCGCCGGACCCTGCCGGGCATGTACGAACGCGGCTGGGGACGCGTCGTCAACATCTCGTCGGTGCACGGGCTGCGCGCGAGTCCCTACAAATCGGCCTATGTCACGGCCAAGCACGCACTGGAGGGGCTGAGCAAGGTGGTCGCGCTCGAAGCGGCGGGGCACGGGGTGACGAGCAACTGCGTCAGCCCCGGCTACGTACGCACCCCCCTCGTCGAGAACCAGATCGCCGACCAGGCCCGGAGCCACGGCATCTCGGAGGCGGACGTGGTGGGGCGGGTGATGCTGGAGCGCAGCGCGATCAAGCGGCTGATCGAGCCGGCGGACGTCGCCGAGGCGGTCCTGTGGCTGTGCGGGCCGCGCACCGGGCATATCACCGGCACCTCGCTCTCCATGGACGGCGGCTGGACCGCCAACTGACCGACCGCCCTCCTACGAACGCTGGACGCCCCATGCCTGAGCCGCTCCCCTCCGCCGCGCCCCACCTGCGGCGCCTGTTCGACCTGCTGGCCGACGACGCGCCCGCCGAGGCGCTGGGGGCGGTCTCCTCGCAGGCGCGGGGGGACGGCGTGCCCGCCGAGGAGCTCGCCGAGGTGGAGCGGGCCACGGCGACGGCGCTGCGGATCAGGGGCGCCCTGCGCCAGCACCGGCGCCGCGAGCTCCAGCTGACCGCGCTGTTCGACACGGCGGGCGACCTGGCGGCCTCGCGCGATCTGGACGACGTGCTGAAGGCGATCGTGCGGCGGGCCAGGATGCTGCTGGGTACGGACACGGCCTACCTCACGCTTCCGGACGAGGAGGCGGGCGACACCTACATGCGGGTGACCGACGGGTCGGTGTCGCTGCTCTTCCAGCGCCTGCGGCTGGAACTCGGCGAGGGTCTCGGCGGCCTCGTGGCGCAGACCGCGAGCCCGTACGCCACTCCGGACTACCGCACCGACGAGCGCTTCCGCCACACCCGCAACATCAACGCCGGGGTCCTGGACGAGGGCCTGGTCGCCATTCTGGGCGTGCCGCTGCTGCTCGGATCCAGCCGCGGCGGTACGGGGAAGGTGATCGGCGTCCTGTTCGCGGCCGACCGGGCGCCCCGTGTCTTCAGCCCCGACGAGGTGGCCCTGCTGTGCTCGCTGGCCGCCCACGCCGCGATCGCCATCGACACGGCCCGCGCCCTCGCCGACACCACCGCGGCCCTCGCCGAACTCGCGGAGGCGAACGCGGAGCTGGCCGAGGCCAACGCCTCCGT
This sequence comes from Streptomyces sp. NPDC096323, assembly GCF_040302845.1. Classification (NCBI taxonomy): domain Bacteria; kingdom Bacillati; phylum Actinomycetota; class Actinomycetes; order Kitasatosporales; family Streptomycetaceae; genus Streptomyces; species Streptomyces sp. NPDC096323. Next base: position 629,441 of record NZ_JBEOSI010000002.1, on the reverse strand, counting down.
ACGGGCGCACTCGGCGGCCATGCGGCGGGCCGAGGAGTCCCACGACCGGCTGACGGACCTGGTCCTGCGCGGCCGGGACGTCAAGGACGTCGCGGCGGCGGTCGCCGGGCTGCTCGACTCCCCGCTGACCATTCACGACCCGGGCGGCCGCCCGCTGGCCGCGGTCCGCCCGGACGGTACGGGCTTCGCCGCCGACAGCATGGACGCGGGATGGCTGGCGGAGGCGGCCGAGGAGTCCCGGGCGGGGGCGCGTGCCGTGCACCGCGACGGGCGGGTGGTCTGCGCGGTGCTCGCCGGGCAGGAGCTGCTGGCCGGGCTGGTCCTGCACCGGGGCCGGCCGCTGGACGACTCCGACCGCCGGCTGTTCGAGCGGTCGGCGGTGGTGACCGGGCTGCTCCTGCTGCTGCGGCGCACGGTGGCCGAGACGGAGAACCGGATCCGCGGCGAGCTGATCGCCGACCTGCTGACGGACACGGGCCGCGACCCGGCGGGGCTGGCCGAGCGCGGGCGCCGCCTGGGCATCGACCTGGACCGCCCGCATCTGCTGCTGGTGGCGGAGACGGGGGCCCGGGAGCGGCTGGCCCCGGCCGCGCTGCGCTATCTGTTCGGCGGGGACATCCACGGGGTGAGCGCCGAACACGCGGGCGCGGTGGTGCTGTTGATCGAGGGTGACGACACGGACGCGGGGCGCGCGGCCCGCTCGGCGGCGGCCCAGCTCGGCCAGCTGGCCCAGTCCCCCGTCACCGTGGCCGCCGCCGGCCCCGCCCGGGGCCCCCGCGAACTGGCCGCGGCCTATGGCGAGGCGGCACGCTGCCTGCGGGCGATGCGGGTACTGGGCCGCATGGGCGAGGGCGCCTGCGTGGACGAACTCGGTTTCCTGGGCGTGGTCCTGGGAAACGCGCAGGACGTCGACGGTTTCGTGACGGCGACACTGGGACCGCTGCTGGAGTACGACGCGCAGCGCGGCACCCATCTGGTGCGGACGCTGAGCGCGTACTTCGGCGCGGGCGGCAGCCTGATCCGGGCCAAGGACGAGCTGCATGTGCACGTGAACACGGTGGTGCAACGACTGGACCGGATCCAGGTGTTGCTGGGCCGGGACTGGAACGAGCCGGACCGGGCGCTGGAGCTGCAACTGGCTCTGCGGCTCCATCTGCTGTCGGGCACCCGGCATAATCCAGACGAGAGGCCCTAACGGCAATTTGGGCCTTTCAGGGGTGCGGAGTCCGGACTCTCCCTATTCTTCCGATCATGACAATCGCCACTGAGCCGATCGGCAGCCTTCCGCGTTCCGCAGCTCTCAGGCACGCCCTCACCGCACACGCACAGGGGACGCTGGACGACACGGACCTGGCCAAACAGCAGGAGCAGGCCGTCGCGGACACCCTGGCCCAGCTGGAACGGGTCGACAGCCCTGTCCTCGTGGATGGCGAGCAGTCCAAGCCGAGCTTCGCCACCTACCCCGTAGCCGGCCTCGACAGCCTCTCCTCGGATGGCGTCGTCATCCACTTCACCGACGGGCACACCCGACAGCTCCCCTGCATCACGCAAGGGCCTTTCCGCTACCAGGTGCGGGCCGATACCTATCTGCGCGCCGCGCGGCAGTTCACGGACCGCCCCCTGAAGCAGGCGGTCGTCGCCCCCTCCGCGCTCAGCCTGCTCTATCCCGCCACGCCCATCGAGGGCTACCCCCGCGAGGAGTTCCTGCGCGACCTCGCCGACGAGGCCGAAGCCGACATCCGCGGCTGCCTGGACGCGGGGGCACACGTGGTCCAGCTCGACTTCACCGAAGGGCGGCTCTCTCTCAAGCTCGATCCCAGCGGGGGCGTCCTCGACGACTTCATCGCCCTCAACAACGAGGTTCTGGGGCGATTCAGCTCCGAGGAACGTACCCGTATCGGCGTGCACACCTGCCCCGGCAGCGACCTGGACTCGACGCACAGTCTCGACATCGACTACGCCGAACTGCTGCCCAAGCTCTTCCAGCTCAAGGCGGGCAACTTCTATCTCGAGCTGGCCGGTGAAGCGGACCCGGAGCGGGTCCTGAGCATCGTGCGCGACCACCTGCCCCCGACCGCCCGCGTCTTCGTCGGGGTGACCGACCCGATCGCTCCCACGGCCGAGACCCCCGAGCAGGTACGCGACCGGGTCCTCCTCGCCGCCCGCTACATCCCCGTGGAGCAACTGGGAACCTGCGACGACTGCGGCTTCTCCCCGTTCGCCGACGACGCCTCCACCACGCGCGAACTGGCCTTCGCCAAGATCGAGGCACGTGTACGGGGCACCGCCCTGGCCCAGGAGGCGCTCGGCCTCTGACCCGGTTCACGACCGCGGCCCCTCCGGCGGCCCGGCCCGAACGTCACCGTGTCGGGCCGCCGGGCGACCTGCCAAGAAGGGACCGGGGCACGACGAAGACAGGCCACAGGGCCGGGTGCTTGGGCAGACTGCGAGGACGAGGAGCTCCCAACCACTACGAGGAGAGGCATTCCCATGCCGCGCATTCCCGTCCACACCACCGACACCGCACCCGCAGCCGGCGGAGAGATTCTGCGCCGACTGGAAAAGCGATTCGGGAGGGTGCTCAACATCCACGGGGGAATGGCCCATTCCCCCGTGGTCCTGGAGACCTACGCCGCGATGACCGGGGCCGTCGCCGAGCACGGAACCTTCGACGCCCGCACACGTGAAGCGATCGCCCTCGCCGTGGGCGCGGTCGACGCATGCGCGTACTGCCAGGCGGCGCACACGGTGTCGGCGAAGGCGTCGGGCTTCACGCTGGAGGAGACCGTGGCGATACGCAGGGGAGCGCCCGGAGACGACGCGAAGCTCGAAGCCCTGGTCCAGATCGCGCGGGAGATCGCCGGCGAGGTGGGCGAGGCGTCCGACGCCGCATGGGACGCCGCCGTGTCGCAGGGATGGACGGACACCGAGCTGGCCGAGGTCTTCGTCCACGTGGCCGTGAACCTCTACACGAACTACTTCAACCACTACGCCCGCACCGAGATCGACGTGCCCGCCGCCCCTGACATCGACAGCTGACCGCCTCGCCCGCATGGCCCCCGGACAGGCTCCGGACGGCCATGCGGGCGCCCCGTCGGTGAGCCGTCCGGGCCTCCGGGGCGGGTCACCGACAAAGGCGCCGTCGTCCGTCGCCTTCGGGTATCGTCGGCGCCACGATCGTGCACGATCCTGTCCCGGCAGTGGATGCGCGGCGCAACTCCCGGTTCACGGCAGTTGATTGATGCTCAGTCAGACACTTGCGGTCAGCGGAGACAACTGCGGGGAGCGCATGACGGGCGCCCCCGGGTCATCGGGGAGGCTTCATGGGCAAGACGGGTGTGCGACCCAGAGTGCTCGTCGTAGGGGCGGGCCTGGCCGGCACGGCGACCGCGATACGACTGCTCCATTTCGCGAGAAGACCACTGGAGGTCATCCTGCTGGAGCGGCGCGCCGACTACCGCTCGGCGGGTGTCGCCTACCACCGTGACGGCAATCCCTGGGACCATGTCTTCAACATCCAGGCCGGCCGGATGTCGGTGTTCCGCGAGGATGTGCTCGACTTCATCAACTGGGCCAACCAGGAGGCCGACCGCCGGGACTGGCCCCAGCGCTGGGTCTCGTGGAAGTTCACCGAGCAGGGGCCCGCCCCCCGCCGGATCTTCCAGGACTACCTCGACGACCGGCTGGTCGAGGCCGCACGGGAGTCCTGCCCCGGGGTCGTCCTCGTCGAAGCGGACGGCGAGGCGCTCGACACGCAGCCCTGCGACCGCGGCTTCGAGGTGACCGTCAAGGGTCTCACCACGTACGTGACTGAGGGCCTGCGCCCCGGCCCGCTCGCGGACACACAGCTACTCGAAGCGGACCACGTCGTTCTCGCCACCGGCCTCGAACTCAAGGAGCCGCCTTTCGCGGCCGGCGTCGCCGGACACCCCTCCTTCGTCCGCAACCCGTACTCCGCCCCCGGCATCCGCAGACTCGCTCAACTCCCGCCCGACGCATCCGTGGCCATCGTCGGATCAGTGCTGAGCGCGTACGACTCGGCGGGCCTCCTGCTGCGCAACGGACACGTGGGACGCATTCAACTGATTTCCGGGTCCGGGACGATTTTCCGCACCTACCCCGGCACCCACGAACACGGAGTGCTGCGGCTGCCCCGCCCCGACACCCTGATGTGGCCCTATCGCGACCGCGAGGAATTCCTCGCCCGCGTCAGGACCGCTTGGCAGGCGGCCTGCGAGACCGTCAGGGACCAGCACCCCGAAATCGACTCCGCGATCGTCTCCGAACGGGTCGCCAAGGCCTGGGAGCCATACATTCCGGAGGCCATCGACCGCATCCCGACCGACGACCTGCGCTGTCTGCTGGACGAGTTCGCCACCGGCATCGCGGCCCTGCGCGTCGGGGCCCTGGAATACACGATGGCGATCATCGAGCAAGCGATGCGCCCCCAGGACGCACGGGTGGAACTGATCGTCGGCCGGGTACAGGAGATCACCCCTGCCGAGTCCGGGCGGCTGACGGTCGTCGTCGCCACGCAGCACGAGCGGCAGAGCGTCGAAGCCGACCTCGTGGTGTCCAACTTCGGCAGGGAGTTCGACTACGCCAAGGTCGAGCAGCCTCTCTGGCGCAACCTTCTCCAGAAGGGCATGGCGGTCGCCCACGAGCGCACCGGACGCGGAGTGGAGGTCGACGAATGCGGAACGCTGCTGGACACGGACGGTAACCCGGCCGGGCCGATCTCCACCGTCGGCGTACCGAGAGAGGGGGACGAGATCGTCCGGCGCGGCCGGACGGGCGCCTTCGCGTTCAACCTCGCGGCCATCAAGAACCACTCCGTCTCCGTCGCCGCACACGTCGTCGAACAACTTGAGCTGCGACAGGACGGTTTCGACGACATCGCCGCACGGCATCCCCATTTCCGGAGCTATGTCAGCAACCCGGAGGAAGCGGTCCGGGAGGCGCTGGAGGAGTCTGTGGAACTGGAAGTGCGCAGGCTGGCCACCCGTGAACGAAGGAGGAGGGAAGCACTGGAAGCCCGCCTGAACGCCTGCATTCGCTCCATGGGCGACCTTCCCGCACTTCCGGCGGGCGTCCCCCGCGACGAACGCCTGACGAGGGCGGTCATCAACCGGGTCGCCGTGGAACGGCTCAACGACGTCTCCGTGACACCACGGCAGCTGCGTCGGCAACTGGGGTTGGAGAACGCCGAACATCCGGAGGGCTAGTTGAACGGGAACGGGCGACGGATCCTGGGATCTCTCCTGGCCGGTGGTACCGAGAATGTACTTCGCGGCACCTGCAACCGAACGCGGAGGCCGCGCGAGGGGACCATCCTCATCACCCCTTCCCTCGAAGCCGGGCTGTACGACGCCATCGTTGCCGCACGTGCTGTGGTGTGCGGCTCCGGCGGGCTCACCGGCCACATGCAGTCCCTGTGCCGCGGCAGGGGGATACCGGTCATCCGTGTCGAGGAGGCGGACCTCGCCGACCTGGTCGGTGAGGTGACGCTCTACCTGGAAAGCGCATCCATCGTCGTCGGGCCCCGGACGACCCCGCCACCCGGGCCCGGCAACCCCAAGCTGGACGCCATCGGCTCGGCGTGTGCGGTCATCGCGGACCTGCAGGACATCACTACCATCAACTCCTGCGGGCCCAACGCCGCCCGCGTCGAGTCCTTCTTCATCCGGGAGGAGTTCCTCTGCCTCGCCCTGGGACTGAGCCCGCTCGACGCCATGGCAGGCGACGCCACCGCCATCACCGCCTACGGACAGGCCATCGGGGAGCGCCTGTGCGGCTTCGTCGAGGCGCTTCTGCCCGGCCAGCGACTCGTCCTGCGCATGCTCGACCTGCGCTCCGACCACGCGGCCGAGGTCACCGAGACCGCCCCCGTCGCAGTCGAGCCGAACCCGGAGATGGGCATGCACGGCGCACGTTGGCTTCTCGGTTCCGTTGGCTACCGTGGGGCCCTGCACGCCGTGCTTGCGACCCTGCGCAAACACCTCGGCGACGAGGCGGGCCGGGTGGGGCTCTCGGTGCCGTTCGTCAGCGACGAGACGGAGTTCACACAGCTCAGAACCCATCTCGAGTTACCCGGCGACACCCCTCTGTCGGCCTTCATCGAGACGCCCTCGGCCGTCCACGCCACCTCCGCGATGTGCGCCGCCGGCGCCAGCGAACTGTTCGTCGGCCTCAAGGACCTGGTGCAGTTCTATCTCGCCGCGGACCGGGGCAACCACTTGGTCGCCGATTCCTATCGCACCCGCCACCCCGCCGTCCTGGACGGCGTACGCCGTGTCGTGGAATCCGCCCGCGCCGCAGACACTCCGGTACGGGTCTTCTCCCTGGCATCGGATCTCGACCACTACCTCGAACACCTGCCGACGCCCGACGGCTACATGATGTGCACCGCCGAACTCCAGCAATTGCTCCTGTCATCCCGCTCCGGCGGCCGAGCCGGTCATTGACGGTCCGGCGGCGGAGCGGAGTGACACCCGGTCGTCATCGCCGCCGACACCCGCTCAGCACCCCTCCCCGACGAGGGCGCCCGGTTCCGCGACCTCAACGAGCGGGCACGAGACCACAGGGACGCCGGTGATCCGGTGATCAGCCTGGACAGGGACGAGGGCCAGCTGTGCGGCAGGGCCTAGCAGCCGCCACCCGCACCTCAGTCCTCCGGCGGGAACACCACCTCTCCCGTGTCCGCCAGCGCGAGCGTGATGGCCTCGACCGGGCAGCCCTCGGCCGCGGCGAGGATCTGCTCGTTGGCGTCGGTCTCCGGGCCGGCGGGGTGGGACTGGCGGGCGGAGTCCAGCCGGAAGCCGTCCGGCGCGTGGTTCACGCACATCCCCGATCCGATGCAGACGCCCCGGTCGACTTCGACGCTCCAGCGGTCTCCCATCAGGCCTCGCCCCCGTACCCGGCGGGCAGGTGGATCATCTTGTGCTCGAAGTACTCCCCGTATCCCTCGGGCCCGAACTCCCGGCCCAGGCCGGAGTTCTTGTAGCCGCCGAACGGGCCGAGCATGTCGAGGCTGAAGGTGTTGACGCTGTACGTGCCGGTCCTGACCCGGCGGGCGATGTCGATGCCGCGCTCGGTGTCGGCGGTCCAGACGCTGCCGCTGAGGCCGTACTCGGAGTCGTTGGCGATCTTCACGGCCTCGTCCTCGTCGCTGTACGGCAGCAGGCAGATGACCGGGCCGAAGATCTCCTCGCGGGCGACGCGCATGGAGTTGTCGACGTCGCCGAAGAGCGTCGGCTCCACGTACCAGCCGCGGTCCTGCGACGCCGGACGGCCGCCCCCGGTCAGGACCTTCGCACCCTCCTCCTGGCCGATCCGGATGTAGTCGAGGGAGCGCTGCTGCTGGCGCTGCGCGACGAGCGGGCCGAGTTCGGTGGCGGGGTCGAGGGGGTCGCCGATCTTCAGCGCTCCGGCGGCTGCGGCGAAGGCCTCGGCGGTCTCCTCGTACCGGGAGCGGGGGACGAGGATCCGGGTCTGGGCCACGCAGGCCTGGCCGTTGATCATCCAGGCGAAGGGCACGATTCCCGCGACGGCCGCGTCCAGGTCGGCGTCGGGGAGGATCACGGCGGCGGACTTCCCGCCGAGTTCCAGGGTGACGCGGGTGAGGCCCCGCGAAGCGACCTCCATCACGCGGCGGCCGGCGGCGACGGATCCGGTGAACGAGACCTTGTCGACGCCCGGATGCCCGACGAGGTACTCGCTCACCTCACGGTCGGCGGGCAGGATCGACAGCACGCCCTCGGGGAGCCCGGCCTCGGCGACGATCTCGGCCAGGATGTACGCGTCGAGCGGCGATTCGGGCGACACCTTGAGGACGGCCGAGCATCCGGCGAGCAGCGCGGGCGCGAGTTTGGCGGCGGCGGTGAACTGGGGCACGTTCCAGGGGACGACGGCGGCGACCACCCCGACCGGCTCCCGCCGCACGAGCAGCGGCCCGAGCGCCCCGTCCCGGCGTTCCTCGTACGGGAAGGTGCGGGCGACGGTGACGGCCGCGTCCCACACCATCATCGCGGCGAGGGCCTGCACCATGACGCTGGAGGTGTACGGGGTTCCGTTCTCCGAGCTGATGACCCGGGCGATCTCCTCGTACCGCACGGCGAACGCGTCCTTGATGCGGGTGACGACGGCGATGCGCTCGTCCAACGGCAACCGTGGCCACGGCCCGTGGTCGAACGCCTCGCGGGCGGCGGCCACGGCCCGGTCCACGTCCCCCTCGGCGGCATGCGGGACGCGGCCGATGACCTGCTCGGTGTGCGGAGAGACGACCTCGATGACGTCCCGTCCGAGCGGATCGGCCCACTCCCCGCCGATGAACAGTTTTCCGTGTTCGACAAGCTCGCTCATGGCTGCTGCCTCCCGCGACGCGGCATGTGGGCCGTCCGACTGACTGAACCGGCACCTGACTCTGTGTCAGAACTGATACCAGTTCCAGTTCCAGGAGTCCACGGATGGGGCAAGGCCCGTCGAGCCCGCGCCTGGACCCGGGCGCGGTGATGGTCGACCGGGGCTACCACTGGAACAAGTTCTCGTTACAGTGGTCGGGGCGCGTCGTGGCCGTACCCCGCACGCCGCCGAGGCCGCGGAGAGATGGGGCGTTCATGACGCAGGTGATCAACCACGGTGGGGGCGTCCACAGCATCGAGGTCCCCATCCCGGACAACCCCCTGGGCCACACCCTGGTGCATCTCCTGGACACGGACCGGGGCCCGGTCCTGATCGACACCGGCTGGGACGACCCCGAGGCCTGGGACACCCTCACGGCGGGGCTCACCACCGTCGGGGTGGACGTCGCCGATGTCCACGGCGTGGTCATCACCCACCACCACCCCGACCACCACGGCCTCTCCGGTCAGGTCCGCGAGGCGTCCGGGGCCTGGATCGCGATGCACGCCGCCGACACGGCGATCGTCCGCCGCACCCGCGCGTCGGAGCCGGGCACCTGGCTGGCCTACCTGGCCACGAAGCTGGCGGCGGCCGGGGCGCCCGAGGAGCACCTCGCCCCGCTGCTGGCCGCCCGCGAGAAGGGCGGCCGGATGCGTACCCTGCCCGGGCTGCGGGCCGCGGTGCCGGACCGGGAGATCGTGCCGGGGGAGCTCCTCGACCTGGCGGGCCGCACCCTGCGCGCGATCTGGACGCCGGGCCACACCCCCGGCCATGTCTGTCTGCACCTGGAGGAGGACCACCCCGCCCGACTCCCCGGCCGCGGCCGCCTCTTCTCCGGCGATCACCTGCTGCCCGGCATCAGCCCGCACGTCGGCCTCTACGAGGACCCGGACGACGCGACGGCCACCGATCCGCTGGGCGACTACCTCGACTCCCTGGAGCGCATCGGCCGCCTCGGCGTCGCCGAGGTCCTCCCCGCCCACCAGCACGCGTTCACGGACGCGGCAGGCCGCGTACAGGAGCTCCTGGTGCACCACGAGGACCGCCTGGCGGGCCTTCTCGCCCTGCTGGCCGCGCCGCTGACGCCGTGGCAGCTGGCCGAGCGGATGGAGTGGAACCGGCCCTGGGAGCAGATCCCCTACGGATCGCGGAACATCGCCGTGTCCGAAGCCGAGTCGCACCTGCGCCGTCTGGTGAAGCTGGGGCGCGCGGAGGCGGTGCCGGGGAGCGAGCCGGTGACGTACGTGGCCGTGTGACGGAACGGGCCCCGGCTCACCCGACCGCTTCGGCGCCCTCCCGTGATCCGGCCGGGGCGGCTTCGGCCCGGCCGGCCGGGAGCGCGGCGGGGCGGGCGTCCGGCGCGCCCGCGGACGCCGCGCGGCGACGGGCCGCGAAGGCGGTCGCGACGAGCGTGAGCGCGACGGTTCCGGAGAGCGCGGGCCAGTACACGTAACGGTAGTTGGACTCGGGCGCAGTCGGCAGGTAGGCGAGGATGTACAGCAGGGAGCTCGCCCCGAGCAGCCGCAGTTCTCTGCTGTACGGGCCGGCCCACCGGCGGCGCAGCACGAGCACCAGCGAGACGGCCAGCCAGAACCAGCCCTGGAAGAGCATCGGCAGGTCGCGGGCGAAGCCGGTCACGTAGTTCTGCAGCGCGAACCTCAGCGTGTCGTTCAGCGGCTGCTCGCGCACTTCCGGGTGCAGCCGGGCTCCGGCGTTGACGCGGGTGCCGTTCCAGAAGGTCTGGTTGCTCCGGAACAGCAGCTTGGTGAAGACCCTGGCCCGGTACTCGGCGTACCCCTTCCAGTGCTTCGGCATCTGCTGCGTCCACATCCGGACGATGACGTCGGCGCGCCGGTCCAGATACGTCACGTCGAACGGGCGGCGCTGCGGGAAGCACTGGAGGTACGCGTCGGAGGCGAGGTGCCGCTTCTGGCAGGTGACTGCGGCGGCGACCAGCCCGTCCCGCAGGTCCGCGCTCGCGCCCGCCTGTTCGGCGGCGGCGCGCACCTGGTCCGGGGTGAGGACGTGTACGAGGTCGTCCACCGGGATCACCGCGTACACCTTGGTGGACAGCGGATGGGTCGCCGCGGAGACCCCGGCGCCACCGGCGAGCACGACGGCGACGAAGACGGCGGTGGCGGCCTGCCAGCGGCGCCGGCCGGGGACGGGCCATGCCGCGAGGACCAGCAGGGCGAAGACCGGGACGGCGGCGGGGATGCCGTTCTTGCGCACGAGGGCGGCGTACGTGAGGAACAGCACACCCGTGACGAGCAGCGCCCAGCGTGTCCTGACCCGGTCCTGCGGCAGCTCCCGCACGGTGAGGGCGATCGCGAGGACCGCGAGGAGCGCGTACGCCAGGTGCACGTCCTTCCACACCACTCCCGTGAGGTTCATGATGTGCGGCGCGAGGCCGACGGCCAGGACGGCGAGGGACAGTCCGCGGCTGCGCGTCTTCGTCCACACCAGCCGGGCGAGGACCCACAGCGTCCCCCACAGCACGGCGGCCTGGACGGCGGCCATGACCGAGAAGTTCCCCGTGACCGCGATGAGGACCCGCCACGCGAGCGCCATCACCGGCGGATGCCAGTCGTTGACCGGCTCGTCCCCCAGCGCCTGCCCCAGCTGCGTGTTGCTGTCCGCGCTCAGGTATCCGGGGTGGAAGACGGTGGCCACGCCGTAGCCGCAGACCGCGGCGACGGCCGCCAGGCACCACGGCCACAGCCTGCCGTCCCTCCACGCTCCGTGCACTGCGAGGACCCACCGGCGATCAGTCTTTACGGACGGCACGGCCGGAATCTATAGGTACCGGACTCTCAGGACAAACCGGAATGATTAGACTCCCGGTGGCGCTCCGCCACCGCTGCCCGCGCCGCGTCGCCGGCACCCCCGGAGGATCACGGTCCGCTCGGAACAGATCACTCCGGTCACGGGGGAAGCGCACACCCGGCACGTCGCCGGGATCGGTAGTCTTCCTGTTCGGCCTCTCTGTTTGTCCGTCCTCTGGAGTTTTCCCCCATGCCTCGTTTCAGTGTCGTCATCCCCGTGTTCAAGGTGCAGGGATACCTCCACGAGTGCCTGGACTCCGTCCTCGGTCAGTCGTTCCGGGACATCGAGGTGATCGCCGTCGACGACTGCTCACCGGACTCCTGCGGGGCGATCATCGACGAGTACGCCGCCCGCGACGCACGCGTCCAGGCCGTGCACCTGCCGGAGAACGTGGGCCTGGGCCGGGCGCGCAACGCCGGACTGGAACGCGCGACGGGGGACTACGTCCTCTTCCTCGACAGTGACGACAGCTACACCCCCGGTCTGCTGCAGGCGATGGCCGGCCGGCTCGACGCGGTCGGGGACCTGGACATCCTCGCCTTCGACCACATACGGACGTACTGGCACGGCAAGGGCGGCCCCAGCCAGTCCACGGAACTGTTCGAACGGGCGGGCACGGATGTCTTCCGCCTCCAGGACCGGCCCGAGTACGTCCATCTGTTCCTGGTCGCCTGGAACAAGGCGTTCCGCCGCGCGTTCTTCCTGGAGCAGGGCTTCCAGTACGCGCCCGGACTGTACGAGGACGCGCCGGTCAGCCAGATGGCGATGGTCGCGGCCGAGCGCATCGGCTGCCTGAACAGGGTGGGCGTCGAATACCGCCAGCGCCGCCACGGTGCGATCACGAAGACGCCGGGCCGCAAGCACTTCGACATCTTCCCGCAGTACGAGGGCCTGTTCACCTTCCTCGACGGACGCCCCGAACTGGCCTGGTCCCGGTCCCTGATGTTCGAGCGTGCCGTGCAGCACATGCTGTTCACGCTCAAGCGCCCCGAGCGGGTCAGGCCCGCCGATCGCAAGGAGTTCTTCGGCCGCACCGCGGACTTCTACGCCGCGCACCTCCCGGCCGGCTACACGCTGCCCGGCGGATCGCTCGGGGTGCACATGCGCGCCCTGGCCAAGCGGTCCTTCCGTGCCTATCGGACGACCGAGTTCGCCGCCCGGGTCAAGCGGAAGGCGCCGACGAGGGTCCTCGGAGCCACCAGCAGGGTCGGCAAGCACGCGGCCGCCAATCTGCACGCCCTCCAGCGCCGGCGTGCCCTGGATCCGAACCTCGCCGTGTACACCTCGTACGAGGACTCGCTGCCGTCCTGCAATCCGGCCGCCGTCTACGAGAAGGCCAAGGAGCTGGCACCGCACGTGCACGGCGTCTGGGTGGTGCGCCAGGAGCTCGCCGGACAGGTGCCCGCAGGCGTCGACCACGTGGTGCCCGGCTCGCGCCGCCATGGGGAGGTCACGGCGCGCGCCACGTACTTCGTGAGCAACGACGGCTTCCCGGACGGCATCGGCAAGCGCCCGGGCCAGGTCCACCTGCAGACGCACCACGGCACCCCGCTCAAGCGCATGGGCATTGACCTGAAGGCGTACCCCGCCGCCCGGACCATGAGCTTCGACCGCCTGCTGGAGCAGGTGAGCCGCTGGGACCTCAGCCTCTCCTCCAACCAGCACTCCACGGAGCAGTGGGCGCGCGTGTACCCGGGCAGGTTCGAGTCCCTCGACGTGGGCTACCCCCGCAACGACCGCTTCTACACCGCCGGTGCGGACGACGTCGCGGCCATCCGGGAGCGGCTCGGCATCCCCGAGGGCAGGACCGCCCTGCTGTACGCGCCGACCTACCGCGACTACCGGAAGGACTGGACGCCCACCTTCGACGTGGCCCGCGTGGCCGAGGCCCTGGGCGACGACTTCGTCCTGCTGGTCCGGCCCCACCCCCTCGACGGGCGGACCACGCGGCTGAGCGACCTCGCGGGGCGGAGCGGCATCATCGACGTGTCCGGCCACCCGTCGGTCGAGGACCTCTGCCTGGCGGCGGACGCGCTCATCTCGGACTACTCGTCGCTCACCTTCGACTACGCCAACCTGGACCGCCCCATCGTCATCGACGCGGCCGACCGGAAGGTCTACAACCAGGTCCGCGGCGTCACGTTCGACCTCCTCTCCGGCCGGCCGGGCGACACCCCCGGGGCGGTCGCGACGACGGAGGACGAGCTCATCGACATCTTCCGCAGCGGCCGCTGGTGCGGCCCCGAGGCCACGGCGCTGCGGAGCGCCTTCCGGGAGCGCTTCTGCCCGTACGACGACGGCCACGCCGCGGAACGCGTCGTACGCCGCCTCTTCCTCGGCCAGGACCCCGAGCCGGCGATCGTCCCGTTCCCCGAGCGGACGCCGGCGCCGGCGCCCTGCTCGGCGCCCCGGGCCGCAGCACCGGGGGCCTCGCGCTGACGCGGTCCGAGCCGAATGAGAGCCCCGGAACGCGCCCGGTAGAGTGAACGCGTCGTCATCATGCCCGTTCAGGGGGAAGCCGGTGGAAATCCGGCGCTGACCCGCAGCCGTGACCGCCCTCACCGGGCGGAAGCCGGAATGCCCTGTGCGTGGCGTGACCGGCTCGCGCCGTCGGGATCCCCGGTGGCCGGCAACCGTCGAGGTATACGGAGCCGGAGCCTGGTGCCTGTGTGTGCCTGTGCCCGGTTCCTCCAGGAGAGGCACCGCCCGCCATGACCGTACGCCGCAGCGCAGCCGCGCTCGCCGCCACCGCCACCGTGCTCTGTGCGGCCGCGACCCCGGCCGCGGTTGCCGCGCCGTCCCCCTCCCCCTCGCCGTCCGTGGCCCTGCCCTCGGGCCTTTACGGCACGAAGGACCCCACGTACGACGGGGTGTGGCGGCAGTCGCTGGCCTTCGTCTCGCAGCGGGCCGTGGGCGTCTCGCCCGCCGCCAAGGCCGTCGACTGGCTGATCGGGCAGCAGTGCGACAGCGGGGCGTTCCCCGCGTACCGGCCGGACCCCTCCGTGCCCTGTGACGCCAAGACCATGATCGACACCAATGCGACGGCGGCCGCGGTGCAGGCGCTGCACGAGGTCCGGGGGCACGAGGAACTCGTGCGCAACGGCGTCGCGTGGCTGAAGTCCGTACAGAACAAGGACGGCGGCTGGGGTTACACCGCCGGCGGCCCGAGTGACGCGAACTCGACCTCGATCGTGATCGGCGCCCTCGCCCGGGCCGGCGAGAAGCTCGGGGACGTGACGAACGACGCCGGCAGGACGCCGTACGACGCCCTGCTCACCTTCGCCATCCCGTGCGGCGGCAAGGACGGCGGCGCGTTCGCGTACCAGCCCGACAAGGCCGGCAAGCTCGTCGCCAACGGCGACGCCACCGCGGCCGCCGTGCTCGGCTCGCTCGGCAAGGGGCTCGTCGTCGGCAACAACGCCGCGGTGAAGGACCCCGCCTGCACCGAGGGCAGTGCGCTCAAGCCGGAGCAGGCCGCCCAGAACGGCGCCTACTACCTCGCCGGGGCCCTCGCGAAGACCGGCCACCTCGACTCGCCGCCGATGCCCGGTGCCGAGGACAGCACCCCGCAGCCCGACTTCGGCAACACCGCCGACGCCGTGGTCGCCCTGTCCGCGTCCGGTCACAAGGACAAGGCCGCCGCGTCCGTGAAGTGGCTGGCGGAGAACTCCGCGGCCTGGGCGAAGGAGAACGGCCCCGCCGCCTACGCGCAGCTCGTCATGGCCGCCCACTCCACCGACACGGACGTCCACGACTTCGGCGGCGCCGACCTCGTCGCCCAGCTGAACGCGACCGGGCCCGCGCCCTCCACCGACAAGAAGCCGACCGCGAGCGCCACCGAGGAGGAGCAGAAGGACAGTGGCGACGGGGACGGCATCGGCGGTGTCTGGTGGTTCGTCGGGATCGGCCTCGCGGTCGGCGCCGGCGCCGGATTCCTGATCAGCGGCCGCCGCAAGAGCCAGCAGCTGTGAGTGCGCGCCAGGGCGTGGCCGCCCGGCAGCCCGTGAGGCGCCGCGCCGGGCGGGCCGCCGTGCTGCTGGCGGTCCTGGGCGCGGTCCTGGCCGTGCTCGGTACGGGCACGGCCCAGGCTGCCGGCTACCGCTACTGGTCGTTCTGGGAGGGCTCCGGCAGCGGGTGGGCGTATGCCACCCAGGGGCCGTCCCTGGTCCGGCCGGAGGACGGTTCGGTGCAGGGCTTCCGGTTCGCCGTGAGCGCGGACTCGCAGGACGCGGCCAAGCCGCGCCGCTCCCCCGACTTCGCGGGGATCTGCGCGCACACGCCTGCCGAGGACGGCTCCAAGCGGGTCGCGCTCGTCATCGATCCCGGTACGGCCGCCGACGCCCCGGACGGGGCGACGCCGCCCGCGCTGCGGACCGCGTGCGCGCGGGTCCCCAAGGACGCGAGCAGCGCGGACGCCCTCGCCTCGGTGGCCAAGCCGCTGCGTTACGGCAGTGACGCGCTGCTCTGCGCGATCTCCGGCTATCCGGCCTCCGGCTGCGGCGAACAGGTGGCGGGGAACGGGGACGCGGATGCCGGCAGGACCGCCGACGCCTCCGCGCCCACTTCGTCGGGCGTCGCCGCAGGCGGGGACGGTTCGGACGGGGGCGGGCCGTCCGCCGGTGTCCTCGTCGGGGTCGCCGCCGTCCTCCTCCTCGGCATCGCCGCCGTCGCGCAGGCCCGCCGCCGCCGCGGATGACCGCCGCGACGCCCGGCCGTACGGACGCTTCCGCGGACCGGATCCGTGCCTGGCGCGCCCCGGCCGCCTCCCGGAGCAACGCGCTGCCCGCCGGGGCCTGGTGGCTGTGGGCGCTCGGGCTCGCCACCGCCGCGTCCCGGACGACCAACCCGCTGCTGCTCGGGCTGCTGGTCGGCGTGGCGGGGTACGTCGTGGCCGCGCGCCGCACGGACGCGCCGTGGGCCCGGTCCTACGGGGCGTTCATCAAGATCGGGCTGTTCGTCATCGGCGTGCGGCTGCTCTTCTCCGTCTTCCTCGGCTCCCCGATTCCCGGTACGCATGTCGTGTTCACGCTGCCCGAGGTGCCGCTGCCGGAGTGGGCGAAGGGCGTCCGCGTCGGGGGCCGGGTGACAGCCGAGCAGTTGCTGTTCGCGCTGTACGACGGGGCGAAGCTGGCCGCGCTGCTGATCTGTGTCGGCGCGGCGAACTCCCTCGCCAATCCGGCCCGGCTGCTGAAGTCGCTGCCCGGTGCGCTGTACGAGGCCGGGGTGGCCGTCGTCGTCGCGATGACGTTCGCCCCGAACATGGTCGCCGACGTGATGCGGCTGCGCACCGCCCGCCGGCTGCGCGGCCGGCCGGCCGGCGGGGTGCGGGCCGTCCTCCAGATCGGGCTGCCGGTCCTGGAGGGCGCGCTGGAGCGGTCGGTGGCGGTGGCGGCCTCGATGGACGCGCGCGGCTACGGCCGCACCGCACACGTCCCGGCCGCGGTCCGGCACACCACGAACGTCCTCACGCTCGGCGGGCTGCTGGGCGTCTGCGCCGGGACGTACGGGCTGCTCGCCGCGCAGGGCGCGGTGTACGGGCTGCCGCTGTTGATCGCCGGGCTCGTCGCCGCGATGGCCGGGCTGCGGCTCGGCGGGGCGCGCTCGGTGCGGACCCGCTACCGGCCCGACCGGTGGGGTGCGCGGGCGTGGCTGGTCGCGGGGTCCGGTGCGGCGGTCGCGGTGGCGATGATCTGGGCGGGCGGCGCGGATCCGGCGGCGCTGCACCCCGGTGTCGTACCGCTGACCGCGCCCGTGCTGCCGTTGTGGCCGGCCGCCGCTGTGCTGCTCGGGCTACTGCCGGCGGTGGTCGCGCCCGTGCCGCCCTCCCCCACTGGTTCGCCCGTCCCGCCTTCCCCCACAGGCCTCGAGGAGCAGGCGTGATCCGGTTCGATGATGTTTCGGTGCAGTACGAGGGCGTGGACCGCCCTACCCTGTCGGGCGTCGACCTGACCGTTCCCGAGGGTGAGCTGGTGCTGCTCGTCGGTCCGTCCGGGGTCGGCAAGTCGACTTTGCTGGGTGCGGTGTCGGGGCTCGTGCCGCATTTCACCGGCGGCCGGCTGACCGGGCGCGTCACCGTCGACGGGCGGGACACCCGCACGCACAAGCCCCGTGAGCTCGCCGATCTGGTCGGCACCGTGGGCCAGGACCCGCTCTCCCACTTCGTGACGGACACGGTCGAGGACGAGCTGGCGTACGGCATGGAGTCGCTGGGCCTCGCCCCCGACGTGATGCGGCGGCGGGTCGAGGAGACCCTGGACCTGCTGGGTCTGGCCGGGCTGCGCGACCGGCCGATCGCCACCCTGTCCGGGGGCCAGCAGCAGCGGGTCGCGATCGGCTCCGTCCTGACCCCGCACCCCCGCGTCCTGGTGCTGGACGAGCCGACGTCCGCGCTGGACCCCGCGGCGGCCGAGGAGGTGCTCGCGGTGCTGCAACGGCTCGTCCACGACCTGGGGACGACGGTCCTGATGGCGGAGCACCGGCTGGAGCGCGTGGTGCAGTACGCGGACCAGGTCGTCCTGCTGCCGTCGCCGGGCGCCGCCCCGCTGATGGGCCCGCCCGCCGAGGTGATGGCCGTCTCACCGGTGCATCCGCCGGTCGTGGCGCTGGGCCGGCTGGCCGGCTGGGATCCGCTGCCGCTGTCGGTCCGCGATGCCCGGCGCCGGGCGTCGGGGATGCGGGAGAGGCTGGCGGGCGTGGAGCCGGGGCTGGTCGGCGGTGCCCGGACCCAGAAGCTTCTGTCCCCGCCGCCCCGCCCCGCCCCCCGGCCGTCAGCCCTGGCCCGGCTGTTCGGCCGCGCCCCGCAGGAGCGGCACGAGGAACCCGTCACCGACGCCACCACCCGCGTCGAACGCCTCGCGGTGCGGCGCGGAAGAGTCGAGGCGCTGCGCCGGGTGACGCTCACCGTCGCCCCCGGCGAGACCGTCGCCCTGATGGGACGCAACGGCGCGGGCAAGTCCACCCTGCTCTCCGCCCTCGTCGGCATGGTCGAGCCCACCTCCGGCACCGTGCTCGTCGGCGGCCGCACCCCGCACCGGACCCCGCCGCACGAGATGGTGCGCCGCGTCGGCCTCGTACCGCAGGAGCCGCGCGATCTGCTGTACGCGGACACCGTCGCCGCCGAGTGCGCGGCGGCCGACGCCGACGCGGGTGCCGCCCCGGGCAGCTGCCGGGCGCTGGTCTCCGAGCTGCTGCCCGGGGTCGCGGACGCCACGCACCCCCGTGATCTGTCCGAGGGGCAGCGGCTCGCCCTGGCGCTCGCCCTCGTGCTCACCGCCCGGCCCCCGCTGCTGCTCCTGGACGAGCCGACGCGCGGGCTGGACTACGCGGCGAAGGCCCGGCTCGTCGGGGTGCTGCGCACGCTGGCGGCCGACGGCCATGCGATCGTGCTGGCCACGCACGATGTGGAGCTGGCCGCCGAGCTGGCCCACCGGGTGGTGATCCTCGCCGACGGGGAGGTCGTCGCGGACGGGCCGACCCCGCGGGTCGTGGTGTCCTCGCCCGCCTTCGCCCCGCAGACCGCCAAGATCCTCGCCCCGCAGGAGTGGCTCACCGTGTCACAGGTGCGCGAGGCGCTGGGAGGTGCCGGGTGACCGGGACGAGGGAGCGGCGGGCGCGGGCGGTGCGGCTCGGGCCGCGGGCCGTCGCCGCGCTGGTGCTGATCAGCGCGATCGGGGTGGCCGCCTTCGGCTGGCCGCTGCTGGCCGGGCCGGACTCCGGGCTCGCGCACGCGCAGGACGCGCCGTGGCTGTTCGCGGCGCTGCTTCCGCTGCTGGTCGGGGTGGTGGTCGCGATGATCGCGGACGCCGGGCTCGACGCGAAGGCCGTCGCGATGCTGGGGGTGCTGGCCGCGGTCGGGGCCGCGCTGCGCCCGCTGGGGGCGGGGACGGCCGGTCTGGAGCCGATGTTCTTCCTGATGGTGCTGAGCGGGCGGGTGCTCGGGCCGGGCTTCGGCTTCGTGCTGGGCTCGGTGACGATGTTCGCGTCCGCGCTGCTGACCGGCGGGGTCGGCCCGTGGATGCCGTTCCAGATGCTGGCGATGGGCTGGTTCGCGATGGGCGCCGGGCTGCTGCCGGGCCCGGACCGGCTGCGCGGGCGCGCCGAGCTGCTGATGCTCGCCGGGTACGGGGCGGTGGCCTCGTTCGCGTACGGGACGGTCATGAACCTCTACGGGTGGACGATCGTGCCGGGGCTCGGCTCGGGCATCTCCTTTTGGCCCGGGGACCCGCTGGGCGACAACCTGGTGCGGTTCCTCGCGTACTGCGCGGCCACCTCGCTCGGCTGGGACCTGGGCCGGGCGGTGCTCACCGTCGTACTGACGCTGACTGCGGGCACCGCCCTGCTGAAGGCGCTGCGCCGGGCCACCCGGCGTGCGGCCTTCGAGGCCCAGGTCACATTCGGGGCTCCCGGCGAGTGAGGGCACCCACAGGACCTTGGTCCTGTACGAAGCGGGTTAGGAGCCGGGCACGGCCTCCGCAGGCCCCTGCCCCACCCCACGCGACCTGCTATGAAGTGTTTTGAGGCGGTTCGGGACCTTCGGCCCCGGGTGCGAGGCGGGGTCGTACCCGGGGTCGTTGCGGTGGTTGAACGCCGCGGCTAACACTGGAGACGTCGCCGAGCACCGCAGCGTCCACGGATCGGACCGCGGTCAACGCGCAACGGTCCACGCAGGATTCGGACCGGAGCACGCGACTCCCCCGTACCCGACGTTAGGTTCCCTGTGTCGTTCGCCCGTAACATCCTCGCCCGTCGTAAGTCCGCCGTCGCCGGTGCAGCAGTGCTGCTGGGCGCCTCCGGAGTGGCTCTGGGCGTCTCCCCGGCCATGGCGGCCACCTCCGCCGCGCCGACGTCCGCCGCCGCGAGCGCTCAGGACACGGCGAAGCAGATGATCGGTGACGACGCGCAGTTCCAGTGCTTCAGCAACATCGTCAGCCACGAGAGCGGCTGGAACCCGAGCGCGACCAACGCCTCCTCCGGTGCCTACGGCCTGGTCCAGGCGCTGCCCGGCTCGAAGATGGCGTCCGCCGGCTCCGACTGGCAGACCAACCCCGGCACCCAGATCAAGTGGGGCATGGACTACATGAACTCCCGTTACGGCAGCCCCTGTGGCGCCTGGTCGTTCTGGCAGGCCCACAACTGGTACTGAGCCCACCCGGACTCGAACCGGTAGCGACGAAGACCCCCGACCGCACTGCGGTCGGGGGTCTTCGTGCATCTGCCCCCCGCTGGGCCATCCGGCCGCCTGTCCGAAAGATGTGCGGGCCCGTTGTCGCGTCCGCGTCCCCCCGTTAACGTGCGCCCCGCAGAATCCGGTTCACATCTGACGCACCATCCGCGGCGACGCCCAAGGAGTGCTCGTGACACAGCTGTCGAGACGTACGCTACTGACCTCGGCCGGATCGGTGGGCGTGACCGCCGCCCTCGGCACGCAGATCCCGGCGGTGGCCGGGCGGGGCCGCGCGGCCGGGGGCACCGCGGCAGCGCAGGCGGCGCTCGGACGGCTGCTGGGCGGGCACGCCGACCAGTTCCGGCTCACTCTGCTCGATCCGGCGGACGGCGGCGAGCGTTTCCGGGTCAGTGGTTCGCGCGGTCACGTAGAGGTCGCCGGGACCAGCCCGGCGGTGCTCCTGACGGGCGCGCACTGGTACCTGAAGTACGTGTGCGACGCGGTGATCTCCTGGAGCGGCAGCCAGCTGGACCTCCCGGCCGTGCTGCCCGCGCCCGCCGGGCCGCTGGAGCGCGCGGCGACGGTCCCGCACCGGTTCGTCTTCAACGACACGTACGACGGCTACACCGCCCCGTACGCGGACTGGGCCCGCTGGGAGCGGACCATCGACGTGCTGGCCCTGCACGGTTGCAACGAGGTGTTCCTGACCGCCGGTCAGGAAGCCGTGTACCACGGCATGCTCCAGGAGTTCGGCTACAGCAACGCGGAGGCCAGGGCCTGGATCCCGGCACCGACCCATCAGCCGTGGTGGCTGCTGCAGAACATGAGCGGGTACGGGGGCCCGGTCACCCCGGAACTCATCGCCCGGCGGGCCTCGCTGGGCCGGCGGGCCGCCGACCGGATGCGCGAGCTCGGCATGGCCCCGGTCATGCCGGGTTACTTCGGTACGGTCCCGGGCGAGTTCGCCGACCGCAACCCCGGGGCCTCGGTGATCCCGCAGGGCCAGTGGTCCGGATTCCGGCGCCCGGACTGGCTGGACCCGCGCACCGACACCTTCGCCCGGGTCGCCGCGTCCTTCTACCGGCACCAGCGGGTGCTGTTCGACGAAGCGCCCGCGTACAAGATGGACATCCTGCACGAGGGCGGCAGCGCGGGCGGGGTGGACATTCCCGAGGCGGCGCGTGGCATCGAGCGCGCGCTGCAGACCGCCCGTCCCGGCGCCACCTGGGTGATCATGGGCTGGACCGGCAATCCCCGGCGGGAGCTGCTGGACGCGCTCGACAGGACGCGTGTCCTGATCGTGGACGGCCGCTCGGAGCTGGACGAGGCGACGGACCGCGAGCAGGAGTGGGGGAACACCCCGTACGCGTTCGGCGCGATCCCGAACTTCGGCGGCCGGACCACGCTGGGTGCGATGGCTCCGGCGTGGACGCAGAAGTTCCCGGCCTGGCGCGACAAGCCTGGCAGCACCCTGACCGGGACCGCCTACCTGCCGGAGTCCTCCGACCGCGACCCGGCCGCCTTCGAGCTGTTCACCGAACTGGCCTGGCGCGAGGAGCCCGTCGACCGGGCCGCCTGGTTCGCACGGTACGCGCGATTCCGGTACGGCGGCCGGGACCGGCGGGCCACGGCGGCCTTCGCCGCGCTGCGTGAGACCGCGTACGACGTGCAGAGCAGCGACGGCCGCCCGCACGACTCGCTGTTCGCGGCCCGCCCCGACCTCGCGGCGGTCAACGCCACCTACTGGGGCACCACGCAGCTCTCGTTCGACTCGGCGGGCTTCGATCTGACCCTCGCCGGGCTGCTGGGGGTACGGGAGCCGTTGCGCCGCTCGGAGGCGTACCGCTTCGATCTGACCGACTTCGCCCGCCAGGCGCTCGCCAACCGCTCCCGGCAGTTGCTGCCGCAGTTGCGCGCCGCGTACGAGCGCAAGGACCGGGGCACGTTCGACGCACTGTCGGCACTGTGGCTGAGACTGATGCGGCTGAGCGAGGAAATGACGGGCGGGCACCGGGCGTTCATGCTCGGCCCGTGGCTGGACGAGGCGCGCCGGTACGCCTCATCGCCCGACGAGGCCGGTCAACTCGAGCACGCCGCCCGCGCGTTGATCACCACCTGGGCGGACCGGCCGACCGCCGACGGGGGAAGGCTGGCCAACTACGCCAACCGTGACTGGCAGGGGCTGATCGGCGACTTCCATCTGCCGCAATGGCAGAGCTATCTGGACGAGCTGGCGGACGCGCTCGCCCACGACCGGGCGCCCCGGACCTTCGACTGGTACGCCGTCGAGGAGCCGTGGACGCGGGAGCGCAAGGCGTACCCCCTGCGCGAGCTGAGCGCGAGCGCCGTGCACCGCACCGCGCTCCGGGTGTACGAGACGCTGTCGACCGCCCCCTACCAGGGCACGGTCACCGTCGCGGCCGACCGCGCCACCCTCCCGCCCGGCGGTTCGGCGGTCATCGAGGCCGGCTTCCGCAACGTCAACGGGCTGCGCGAGACAGGGCCCGTCCGCTTCGCCCTGAGTCTGCCCGGCCTGGAGAGCAAGGCGCTGGGGCCGGTCGAGCTCTCCGGTGTGGCGGCGGGCGGCAGCGCCGGGGTGAGCTGGCGGGTCACCGCCCCGCAGGCCGGGTTGAAGGAGCCGCTGGAGCCGCACCCGTTCGAGCTGCGGACGGAGTACGGGCCCAGCGGGGAGCTGCCGGTCACGGCGGTGGTGCGGGGGCGGATCCATGTGGCGGGGCCGCTCGGCGCGGGCTGGCTGACGCACAACGCGAACGACGCCTCGTTCGGCCAGGCCGGCGGGCGCTTCGCCATCGACGGGGCGGGCAACGACCTGTGGGGGTCGACGGCCCAGTTCGGGACGGCGTACCGGGCAGCGGCCTTCGCGGACGGTGGGAGCGCCACCGTGAGCGTGGACTCCCAGGAGAACACCGGCAATTGGGCCCGGGCCGGGATCGTCGTCCGCAACACGATGGCGACGGCCGGGTCCAGGGGGTTTTTGAATCTGGCCCTGACCCCGGCCAACGGGGTCGTGCTGTCGTACGACGCCAACGGTGACGGCACCCTGGAGAAGCGGCTCTCGCTGCCCGGCGTCACCGGGCCGGTGCTGCTCCGGCTGACGCGGGCCGGCGGCGCGTACGCGGCGTCCTGCTCGACGGACGGCGGGACCACCTGGCAGACCCTGGGCGCGGCGACGGTGCCGGGCGCGGCGGCCGTCCAGGACGTCGGGTTCTTCATGACGGCGGCGAACGGCGGGTCCGGCCGGCGCGGCCGGGCCGACTTCAGCGGCTGGTCGCTGACGGGCTGACCGGAGCGGTGGGGGCCGCCGTCGCGACCCCCACCCCCGGGGAGGGGGGCCCCTACAGCCGCTGGATGATCGTGCCGGTCGCGAGCGCGCCGCCCGCGCACATGGTGATCAGCGCGAACTCCTTGTCGCTCCGCTCGAGTTCGTGCAGAGCCGTGGTGATCAGCCGGGCCCCGGTGGCACCGACCGGGTGGCCGAGAGCGATCGCGCCGCCGTTGACGTTGACCTTCGAGAGGTCCTGGTCGAAGACCTGCGCCCAGCTCAGCACGACGGACGCGAAGGCCTCGTTGATCTCGACGAGGTCGATGTCCTTGAGCGACATCCCGGCCTTGCCGAGCACCGCACGGGTCGCGTCGATGGGGCCGTCGAGGTGGAAGTGGGGGTCGGAGCCGACCAGTGCCTGGGCGACGATCCGGGCCCGCGGCTTGAGCTTGAGGGCCCGCGCCATCCGCTTGGACGCCCACATGATCGCGCAGGCGCCGTCGGATATCTGCGAGGAGTTGCCCGCGGTGTGGACGGCGGTGGGCATCACGGGCTTGAGGCGGGCGAGCCCTTCCATCGTGGTGTCGCGCAGCCCCTCGTCATGGTCGACGAGCCGCCACATGCCCTGGCCTGCGGCCTGTTCGGCCTCGGTGGTGGGCACCTGGACCGCGTACGTCTCCCGTTTGTAGCGCTCCTCGGCCCAGGCGACGGCCGCCCGTTCCTGCGAGAGGAGGCCGAGCGCGTCGACGTCCTCACGGGTGAGGCCGCGTTTGCGGGCGATGCGTTCGGCGGCCTCGAACTGGTTGGGCAGGTCGACGTTCCACTCGTCGGGCCACGGCTTGCCCGGCCCGTGCTTGGATCCGCTGCCCAGCGGTACGCGCGACATGGCCTCGACGCCGCAGCTGATGCCGACGTCGATCACCCCGGCCGCGACCATGTTGGCGACCATGTGGGAGGCCTGCTGCGAGGAGCCGCACTGGCAGTCCACGGTCGTCGCGGCGGTCTCGTACGGAAGTCCCACGGTCAGCCAGGCGTTGCGCGCGGGGTTCATGGACTGTTCGCCGGCGTGGGTGACGGTGCCGCCGACGATCTGTTCGACGCAGTCGGCGTGGATGCCAGTCCGGCCGAGGAGTTCACGGTAGGTCTCACCCAGCAGATAGGCGGGGTGCAGATTGGCGAGCGCGCCCTGGCGCTTGCCGATGGGAGTGCGTACGGCTTCGACGATGACGGGTTCCGCGGCCATGAGCTCGTCCTCTCCTCACACTTCCGCAGAGGCGTCCCGGCGCCCGCGGAAGCAACTAGTACGCGTTCTAGTTACGCAGCAGTCTGGTGAGGCTTACCCGCGGTACGCAAGGGTCTTGCACGCACCTTGCCCTGCCTACACGGTCCACACCCACCACAAACCGGCCGGGTCTCCGCGAAGGCTTCACGCAACAGATCAGGCCATGCCCCTTGTCAGTTGTAGAACTCGTTACTACCTTGCGGGCAGCTTCTGATGGGTCGTCAGACAATCTGCGGACCACGTCCCGACGGCTCTCGGACCGACCTGGAGTTCTCGACCTGGAGCTGCCGATGTCCTGCCCCCATCTGCCCGAAGGGTTCGATTTCACCGACCCCGACCTGCTCCACGCCCGCGTCCCGCACCCGGAGTTCGCCCTCATGCGGGAGACGGCGCCGGTCTGGTGGTGCACCCAGCCCACCGGCATCTCCGGCTTCGACGACGCGGGCTACTGGGTCGTCACCCGGCACACGGACGTCAAGTACGTCTCGACGCATCCCGAGCTGTTCTCGTCGAACACCAACACCGCGGTGATCCGCTTCAACGAGTCCATCAGCCGGGACCAGATCGACGTACAGAAGCTGATCATGCTGAACATGGACCCGCCCGAGCACACCCGGGTCCGCCAGATCGTCCAGCGCGGCTTCACCCCCCGCGCCATCCGCTCCCTGGAGGAGACGCTGCGCAACCGGGCGCGCTCGATCGTCGAGACGGCACTCGCCGGCGCCGACGACGACGGCTCGTTCGACTTCGTCACCAACATCGCCGTGGAGCTGCCGCTCCAGGCCATCGCCGAGCTCATCGGCGTACCGCAGGAAGACCGGGCGCGGATCTTCGACTGGTCGAACAAGATGGCCGCGTACGACGATCCGGAGTACGCGATCACCGAGGAGATCGGCGCCGAGGCGGCCATGGAGATCGTCTCCTACTCGATGAACCTCGCGGCGGCGCGCAAGGAGTGCCCGGCCAAGGACATCGTCTCCCAACTGGTCGCCGCCGAGGGCGAGGGCAACCTCTCCTCCGACGAGTTCGGCTTCTTCGTGATCCTGCTCGCCGTGGCCGGAAACGAGACCACGCGCAACGCGATCAGCCACGGCATGCACGCCTTCCTGACCCACCCCGAGCAGTGGGAGCTCTACAAGCGCGAGCGGCCGGAGACCACGGCCGAGGAGGTCGTGCGCTGGGCGACGCCCGTGGTCTCCTTCCAGCGGACCGCCACCGAGGACGTCGAACTGGGCGGGCAGCAGATCAAGAAGGGCGACCGGGTCGGTCTTTTCTACTCCTCGGCCAACAACGACCCCGAGGTCTTCGAGCAGCCGGAGCGGTTCGACATCTCCCGCGACCCGAATCCCCACCTCGGTTTCGGCGGCGGCGGCCCGCACTTCTGCCTGGGCAAGTCCCTGGCCGTGATGGAGATCAACCTGATCTTCAACGCGATCGCGGACGTCCTGCCGGACCTCCGGCTGACCGGCGACCCGCGACGGCTGCGGTCGGCGTGGCTCAACGGGATCAAGCAGTTGCAGGTGAGCACGACGAACGCCTGAACCCTGTCCTCGTACCCCCGTCCGGATGCCGGACAGGGCTACGAGGATCATGGCGGCCATGCACGCCCTGCTCTCCGGTTTCGCCCCCATCTGGATCCTGACCGGCATCGGTTACGCGGCCGGCCGCACCGGACTCCTCGGGGAGCAGGCGGAGTCGGTGCTCGGCCGGTTCGTCTTCCATGTGGCCATGCCCGCCGCCCTGTTCACGATGGTGTCGGGGTCGCGGCCGGCCGCCTTCGCCCATCCGTCGATGGTGGCGTTCGCCGCGGGCACGGCGCTGGTGTCCGCGCTGGGGTACGCGGTGGGGCGAAGGTTCTTCGGCCGCAAGAGGGCCGAGGCGGCGATCAGCGGCATGGCGTCCGGCTACGTCAACTCCGCCAATCTGGGCATCCCGGTGGCGGTGCACGTGCTCGGCGACGCCTCGTTCGTCGCGCAGGTCATCCTGTTCCAGGTGCTGCTGGTCTCGCCCGTGGTCCTGACCCTGCTGGACTCGGGCACTCATCGCGGGCCGGCCGCCGGCGGGCTGCGGCGGGCGCTCACCATGCCGGTGCGCAATCCGATCATCATGGCCTCGCTGCTCGGAGTGGCCGTCTCCGCGGCCGGGTGGCGGCTGCCGACGGCCGTCACCCACGCGTGTGACGTCCTCGGGGCGGCGGCCGTGCCGACGGCGCTGATCACGCTGGGCCTGTCCCTGTACGGCGGCCCGGCCGGCCGGGGGCGCCTGGTCGCGGGCGACGGAACCGGCCGGGTCACGGGGCGTACGGAGGTCGGGGTCGCGGTGGCGCTCAAGACGCTGGTCCAGCCCCTGGTCGCCTTCCTCGTCGCCGGTCCGCTCCTGCGGCTGCCCGATCACCAGGTGCTGGCCGTGGTGCTCTGCTCGGCGCTGCCGACGGCCCAGAACGCGTACCTCTACGCCCGTGAGTACGGCATGGACACCGGCCTGGCCCGCAACAGCGTGGTCGTCTCCACGGTGGTGTCGATGGGCACGCTCTCGTTCGCCGCCTGGGTGCTGGGATCGTCCCGCTGACCTGTTGGAGTGGCGGGGACCGGCCGGCGGGCGGATGCTGGGTGGGCGACGATCCACATGCCGAAGGGGTGCCGGGAGGTCTCTGCCGCCCGGCACCCCTTCGGCCGTCGGCGGCCCCGCGCCGCCGTCAGGCGCTCTCGGTGACGCGCCCGACGGGCGGTGTCGACAGCGTCGTCGTTCTGATCCCGTCCTGCGGCTCCTCGTCTCCCGGCTCCCGCAGCCCGCGCGGCCCGCAGAGCGCGTACGTGAGGCCGAAGCCGAGGGCCACCACCGCTGCCCCGCCCACCGCGTCGAGCACCCAGTGGTTGCCCGTCGCGACGATCGCCGAGACCGTGAACAGCGGGTGGAGCAGCCCCAGCGCCTTCATCCAGATCTTCGGGGCGAGCATCACGATCACCACACCGCACCACAGGGACCAGCCGAAGTGCAGCGAGGGCATCGCGGCGTACTGGTTGGTCACCCCGGTCAGCGTGCCGTAGTCGGGCTTGGCGAAGTCCTGGACGCCGTGGACCGTGTCGATGAAGCCGAGCCCCGGCATGAGCCGCGGCGGGGCCAGCGGGTAGAGCCAGAAGCCGACCAGCGCCAGCAGCGTGGCGAAGCCGATGGAGCTGCGGACCCAGCGGTAGTCCGCGGGGCGGCGTACGTACAGCACACCCAGGATGGCCAGCGGCACGATGAAGTGGAACGTCGAGTAGTAGTAGTCGAAGAAGTCCCGCAGCCAGCCGACTTCCACCACCGCGTGGTTGGCCCAGTGCTCGATGTCGATGTGCAGCCACTGTTCGATCGAGTGGATCTGCCGCCCGTGGTGCTCCGCGGTGGCGCGGCCTGCCGTCGCGGCCAGCCTGACCTGCTGGTACGCGGAGTAGACGACCCTGATCAGCAGGAGTTCCAGCAGCAGGTTGGGCCGGCTCAGCACGCGCCGCCAGAACGGCAGCAGCGGCACCCTGCTCCACCGGGCGGCGACCGGGGACGCGTGGTCGGTGGGGACCGGCTCCTGCCAGTACGGCGAGGTGCGCGGGACGAACGGGGCGACGCACGCGGCCGCGAGGGCGGCGATCAGCAGCACGTTGTCGCGGACCGGGAACATAGCCTCGATGTTCGGCAGCAGCATCTTGCCCGGCAGCGTGACGACGAGGATCACGACGGCCGGCCACACCAGCCGGTCGGAGGCCCGCTTGCCGACCCGGCCGACAACGGCGAGCAGTATCCAGAGCAGTTGGTGCTGCCAGGCGGTGGGCGCCACGGCGACACAGACGCAGCCGGTCACGGCCACGGCCAGGAGCAGCTGGCCGTCGCGCGCGTACCGGGCGGCGCGGCGCAGTCCGACGAAGCAGACGGCCGCGGCCAGCGCGAGGAAGAGGGCGATCTCCAGCGGACCCGCGAGGCCCAGGCGCAGCAGCGCACCGTGCAGCGACTGGTTGGCGAGGCTGTCCGCCTGGTCGCCGAGCCCGGCGCCCGCTACGTGGTGCACCCAGTACGTCCACGAGTCGTGCGGCATCGCGGCCCAGGCCAGTGCCGTGCACCCGGCGAAGGCCGCGCCGCCGGTCAGCGCGGCTGAGCGTCTTCCGGTCAGCCAGAGCAGGACGGCGAAGAGCAGCACGGTCGGCTGGAGGGCGGCGGCGATCCCCATGAGGACGCCGGAGGCCCGTTCGCCGCGGACCGCGAAACAGCCGACGAGGACGAGGAGGACCGGCAGGATGCTGGTCTGGCCCAGGTGGAGGGCGTTGCGTACCGGCAGCGAGAGCATCAGCAGGCTGATGGCGACGGGGGCGGCGAGCAGGGCCGTGCGACGGCTGACAGGGGCGGGCAGGGCGCGGGCCGCGATGATGCCGAGGGCGGCGACGAGGAGCAGCGAGCCGAAGGTCCAGGCGACGCCGAGGCTCTGTTCGGCCGTGCGGGTGAGCGGCTTGAGCACCAGGCCGGCGAACGGGGTGCCGGTGAACCGGTCGGTGTCGTACAGCGAGCCCGTCACATGAAGCACACCGTTCTCACCGATCCACGTCTCCAGGTCGGTGAGCCGTTCGCCTGGCGGCTGCCGGAGCACCACCGCCATCTGCCGCACGGCCAGTACGGCCGCCACCAACCAGAGCACGGCACGGGCAGCCCCGGTCCTCGCCCCCGTCGCCGCGTCTGTGCGCACACTGTGCTCCGCGTTCGCCACGTTGCGCCGACCCTCCCAACGTTCGGTGCCGAATCTGCGCCCGGCATGCTCTGAAACCTTCGCATTGCCCTATGACGTAGACACAATCACCCCCTCTTCACCTGACTGTCATCCCTCTTTTGTCCGAAAGCATGCCCGGCCGGGCCGTGCGGACGGGCCGGGCGGCCGGAACCGGCGGGGCCACCCGCACGTCTGAGCCCCTGATCGGTGACCACGGGGAGGAACACGGATCATGCGGTACGCGGGGAGAAATACGGCGGTGCGGAATCGGCCGGGCGGGTGGGCGCTCCGCGCGCTGTCCCTGGTCCTGCTCGTGTTCGCGGCTCAGCTGGGATCGCTGATCGCTCCGGCCTACGCGTGCGGCTGCGGCGCGATGGTCGTGGACCGCGACGCCCAGGTGTCGGTCGACCGGGAGACGTCCGTCGTCGGCTGGGACGGCAGCACCGAGCAGATCGTCGTGCGGCTCACGGTGCGCGGTGACGCCCCGGCGGCCGCCTGGATCATGCCCGTGCCGCACCGGGCCACGGTCGAGCTCGGTGACGCTTCCCTCTTCTCCGAACTCCACACCCTCACGGCTCCGGTGACCACCGCCCGGCACTACTTCTGGCCACGTGCGAAGGACTGGCCCTTCGGCGGCTCGGGCGACGGGTCCGGGGACGGCGCCGCCGCTCCCGCGGGCGCCGCCCCGGTGGAGGTCGTGGGACGCGAACGGCTCGGCCCGTTCGACGTCGCCCGCCTGGCGGCGACCGACCCCGCCGCGCTGGAGGGCTGGCTGAAGGAGAACGGTTTCGAGCTGCCGGACCGGCTCGCGACGGCGCTGCGCCCCTACGTCGAGCAGAAGTGGGAGTACGTGGCCGTGCGCCTGGCTCCCCGCGAGTCCGGTCGCCCGCTGAGCGGCACGCTCGACCCACTGCGGCTGCGTTTCGCCAGCGACCGCCTCGTGTACCCGATGCGCCTGTCGCGGCTCGCCGCTACGCCGCAGTCGCTGGGCCTGTACGTGCTCGCGGCGCACCGCATGGAGCCGCGCGGCGCGATCGGCGGGCGGCCGCCGGAGGTGACGTACGCCGGGCGGGTCGACCCCGGGCGGAAGCAGAGCGCGTATCCGGCGCTGGGTGCGCTGACGGGCGGGAAGCCGGTGTTCGTCACGGCGATCGACCAGACGTTCCCGCGCCCGGAGCTGATAGGCGGCGACCACGAGCTGCGGGCGGCCTCGGCGGACACCCCGTACCGGATCACGCGCTACCGGGACGAGCTGCTGACCGTGGGCGGCTTCCCGGCCTGGGTGCTGACGCTGCTCGGCGGCGCGGGGGTGGTGGTCGCGGCCCTGCTGCTGGTGCTGCGGGCACGGCGGAGGCGACCGGTGGCACCGCCGCCGCCGGTCACCGTGCCCTCACCGCTGAGGTGAGGGCGGGGGCCCGGGCGGCCGGGAAGTGGACATGCGTACGCGGGGTGAAGCGCGGGACGGGGGTCCTCGCTCTGTCCGCCTCCCGGCAGCAAATCGTTTTTCCCCACCGTCGGGTGCACGCCAGAATGACCCGATGACCTGGACCGTGACCCCCGAACGCTTCGACTCCCCCGACGCCGCCCTGCTGCGCCGGGACTACTACGACGAGGTGGCCAGCCGCTACTGGGGCCGGCCCGCGACGGTGGAGGAGATCGCCGACGGGCTCACCGACGACGGCTCCGAGCTGCTCGCCCCGCCGGCCGGCGAGTTCGTCGTCGGGCGCTTGGGAGGCGCTGCGGCGGCCTGCGCCGGGCTGATCCTGATGGAGGCGGGCATCGCGGAGCTGACCCGGGTCTACGTACGCCCCGAGGCGCGCGGCACGGGCGGCGGCGGGCGGCTGCTCGGAGCCGTCGAGAGCCTGGCGCGGGCGCTGGGCGTGCGGCAGATCCGGCTCGACACCCGTAACGACCTCGTCGAGGCGCGCGGGCTGTACGCCAAGCACGGCTACCGCGAGGTCCCGGCCTTCCACCACCGCAACCAGTACGCGGAGCACTGGTTCGCCAAGGAGCTGTAGCCACCGGCCCGTCCCCGCCGCGCAGAGCTCAGGTCGGCGGGTGGTGCGGCGGGAGGTGGCCTGCCGCGTGGTCCCGCTTGGGCGCCGGGCTGTGGGGGCGCTCCCTGCTCGACCCGCTCGTCTCCGTCGTCAGTTCCGACACCAGCGCGACCAGGTCGGTCGGCCGGTCCGGACCCCACCAGTCGCCCAGCAGCTCGGCCAGGGACTCCTCCCGGGCCTGGGACAGCTTCATCACGGCCTCGGCGCCCGGCTCGGTGAGCACCATCTGCACGCCCACCCTGCGGGCCAGACCGCGCTCCTCCAGCTGCCGGGCGGCGTCGCTGACCACCCGCAGCGGTACGGGGGCGACCTCGGCGAGCCGGGCGGGTTCGATCGTGCCGTGCCGTTTGATGCGCAGCAGCATCCAGCTCGCGGCCGGCAGCAGGTCGTAGCCTGCCTTCTCGGTGATCTTCACGTAGACCTCGCGACGGCCCTCCCGGGTGGCGAGGACCGAGAGCGCGCGTGCGCACTCGTCGTACGAGGACCGCTCGACCGGGTTCGACGCCAGGGTCTCGCTGGGCTCGGGGGCGGTCACCGAACCGCGCAGCTTGTCCTCCTTGAGCAGCCAGGAGAAGAGGAAGGCGATCAGGACGACAGGGGCGGCGTACAGAAAGACGTCGGTGATCGATGTCGAGTACGCGTTGAGCACGGGCTGCTGGAGCACCGGCGGCAGCTGGCCGATCGCGCGCGGGTCGGCGGCCAGCCCCTCGGCGCTGACGCCGGGCGGCAGCGGCCGGCCGGAGAGCGCGGAACCGAGCTTGTCGGTGAGCCGGTTGGTGAAGATGGTGCCGAAGATGGCGACGCCGAACGAGGCACCGATGGAGCGGAAGAAGGTCGCGCCCGAGGTGGCGACGCCCAGGTCCTGGTACGAGACGGCGTTCTGCACCACCAGGACCAGCACCTGCATCACCAGGCCGAGTCCCGCACCGAAGACGAAGAAGTAGATGCTCATCTCCCAGGTGGGGCTGGTCTCCGTCAGCCGGTGCAGGAGGAGCAGGCCGACCGCGGTGAGGCCGGTGCCGACGACCGGGAAGACCTTCCAGCGGCCCGTACGGCTGACGATCTGGCCGGACGCCGTCGAGGTGATGAGCAGACCGAACACCATGGGGAGCATGTGGACGCCGGACATCGTCGGCGTGATGTCGTGGACCACCTGGAGGAACGTCGGCAGGTAGGTCATCGCGCCGAACATCGCGAAGCCGACGACGAAACTGATCACCGCGACGAGGCTGAAGGTCCTGATCCTGAACAGCTTCAACGGCAGGACGGGTTCGGCCGCGCGCCGCTCCACGTACACGAAGGCGATCAGCAGGACCACGCTGAGGACGGCCAGGCCGATGATCTGCGCCGATCCCCAGGCCCAGGTGGTGCCGCCGAGCGAGGCGACGAGGACCAGGCAGGTGGCCACCGAGGCGATGAGGAAGGTGCCCAGGTAGTCGATGGTGTGCTTCGTCCGGCGGACCGGGATGTGCAGCACGGCGGCGATCACGCCGAGGGCGACGACGCCGATGGGGAGGTTGATGTAGAAGACCCAGCGCCAGCTGAGGTGCTCGGTGAAGAAGCCGCCGAGGAGCGGTCCGAGGACGCTCGTCGCGCCGAACACCGCCCCGAACAGGCCCTGGTACTTGCCGCGTTCACGCGGCGAGACGATGTCGCCGACGATCGCCATCGACAGCACCATCAACCCGCCGCCGCCCAGTCCCTGGAGGGCCCGGAAGCCGATCAGCTGCGGCATGTTCTGGGCGATGCCGCAGAGGGCCGAGCCGATCAGGAAGATGACGATGGCGATCTGGAAGAGCCTTTTGCGCCCGTACTGGTCGCCGAGCTTGCCCCACAGCGGAGTCGCGGCGGTCGACGCCAGCAGATAGGCGGTGACCACCCACGACAGATGCTCCAGACCGCCGAGATCACTGACGATCGTCGGCAGCGCGGTGGAGACGATGGTCTGGTCGAGTGCGGCCAGGAGCATGCCGAGAAGCAGTGCGCCGATCGCCACCAGAACCGACCGCGTGGAGCGTTCGTCGCCGGGGGCGGGGGCCGGAGGGCTCAACTGCTGGGCCATAAAACATCTCCTCGGATCCGCTTCCCCCCATCCTGTCTGTTCTGCCCCGTTATGGCCTGCCGAGGGGCTTCGTGATTGGGCTTCCCGGCGACGGGCTGCATAATCGCAGGCAGTTCATGGACCGGCCGGCACATGGCGCGGACGCCGCCCCCGTGTGCCGGCCGGTCTCCAGGGGAGGGGACCCACCAATGACCGGACATATATGCCCGGAGTGCGGTACGGACACGAGACCGGGTGCCGGTCCGGGCTGCGCCTGCGCGGCGCACCCGGCCGCCGGCGGTGCGGGACGGCAGCAGGACGCCGGGCCGTATGGGTCGGGCGGGCAGCAGGCCGGTGAGGACGCGGCCCACGCACAGCGTCACCTCAGCGACGCGGAGCGGACCGCCGAGCAACAGCGCATCACCGAGCAGCACCACGCCGGGCGGTCGGCGGACCTGGCGGCGGCGGAGGACTTCGACCCGCTGCGCATCCGGCCGTACGTGACGCTGGGCGGCGATGAGGCGGTGGACACCCGCTCCGGCCCGCCGCAGGGGCACGCGCCGGGCGGCCAGCCGGGGGACGCCGCCACGACGATGCCGCTGTTCCTGGACCCGGCGGGGCCCGGCCCCCAGGCCGACCCGGGCGCGCCCGGCCACCCGGCGGACCCGTCCGGCGCCGCGCTCCTCGTGCACGGCCCGGACCCCGTGCAGCCACGTCGCCGCCGGCCCTTCGCGGCGCTGGTCGCGGGGGTGGCCGTCGTCACGGTGGTCGGCACGGCGGCCTTCGTCGGCGGGCTGTTCGACGGGGACCGGAGCCAGGAGGCGGACCTGGATCAGGCGCTTCCGTCCGCGGTGACGAGCCTCGCCGAGGAGAGCGTCGCGCCGTCGGGCTCCGCGTCGGCGTCCGCCTCCTCGTCACCCTCGCGGTCGGCGTCCGGATCGCCGTCCGCCTCGGCCTCGGCGTCCCGTTCCGCGTCGCCGTCCCCGTCCGCATCGGCGTCCCGTTCCGCGTCGGCTTCGGCGTCCGCGTCACGGCCGGCGGCCGCCTCGTCCCCCGCGGCGACGGCGGGAAGCAGCAAGCCCGCGGAGGTGGCGCCGCCCGCCGAGCCGGCGGACGGCGCGACGCTGCGGCTCGGGGACGAGGGTCCGGAGGTGGCCGAACTGCAGCGCAGGCTCCAGGAGGCCTGGGTGCTGAACGGGCCGCTCGGAGACGAGTACACGAAGCGGGTCGAGGACGCCGTGCACCAGTACCAGATATGGAGAGGCATCCAGGGCGATCCGGAGGGGGTCTACGGCCCGAACACCCGGCGGGTACTGGAATCGGCCACGACCGGGCAGGGACGCCACTGACCGAGAGGTCCGGGCTTCCCCCGAGCCTCGGGGCCGGGATTGGCTTTCCCGGCCCCGTTTTTGTATCGTGGAGAAACAAAGTGGCCCCTGCGCGCACACCCTGACCGGCGAGCGGGGGCCACTTGTTCTCCTTCCCGCTTGCTCTCTTCCCCCCTTGCTCTCTTTCCCCCTTGTTCTCTTTCCCCCTTGTTCTCTTTGCCGCGCCGCACGTCCCCGCGCGACGTTCGCTTCCCCCCACCCCCCGCTCTGGAGCCCGCCCATGCCGGCCACCGTCCTCACCGCCCACGCACTCCTCCTCGACATGGACGGCACCCTGGTGAACTCCGACGCCGTCGTCGAGCGCTGCTGGCGGCGCTGGGCACTGCGGCAGGGCCTGGACCCCGAGGCGGCGCTCAAGGTGGTCCACGGCCGACAGGGCTACGCCACCATGGCGGTCCTCCTCCCGGACCGCCCGATGGAGGAGAACTACGCGGACAACCGGCTGATGCTCGCCGAGGAGACCGCCGACACCGACGGCGTCGTCCCGATCGGCGGCGCCCCCGCCTTCATAGACGCGATCGCCGCGCTCCCGCACGCCCTGGTCACCTCGGCCGACCTGGCTCTGGCCCGGGCCCGGATGACCGCGGCCGGGCTGCGGATGCCGGAGCTCCGCGTCACCGCCGAGAGCGTCGGCGCCAGCAAGCCGGACCCCGAGGGCTTCCTCAAGGGCGCGGCCGGACTCGGCTTCGCACCGGCGGACTGCGTCGTCTTCGAGGACTCCGAGGCGGGCATCGCGGCCGGCCGGGCGGCGGGCATGCGCGTCGTGGGCGTCGGCCCGCGCGCGGCGGCGCTCGCCCCCGACGCCCATGTCGACGACCTGACGCAGATCCGGGTGGAAGCGGCGGCGGACGGCTCGATCGCGCTGCACATCGACGCGCGCTAGCGGACCACGCGCAGGGCGACAGCGCCCGCGTCCGCCCGCACATCAGCGGGCGCCTCCCCGGCGGGCCCGGCGCCCCGCGTCCGCGCCCTGTGCCGGGTCGCGGTGCAGCCGCCCCCGCGCCACCAGTTCCAGTACGGTCGCGACGGCCGCGGCCTGTACGGCCATCAGGGCTACCAGCACGAACAGCTGTACGGCACCCGCCTGCACCGGTGAGGCGCCGCCCAGCAGCATGCCCACGAACGCCCCGGGCAGCGTGACGAGCCCCACCGTGCGCGTCTGGTCGAGCCCCGGCAGCAGCGCGTCCGACGCGGCGGGCCTGGCGATCTCCAGCCGCGCGTCCCGGTCCAGGAACCCGAGGGCCATCGCCGCCTCCACCTCCCCCCGCCGGGTGGACAGTTCGTCGAGCGCCCGCCGGCCGCCGAGCACCGTCGCGGTCAGCGCGCCCCCGATGAGGATGCCCGCCACGGGGATCAGCGCGATGCCCCGGACCGGCACCAGACCGGTGAGCAGCAGCACGGCGACGACCGGCGCCACCCCCGCCCCGATCGGCACGGCCACCCACCACCACGTGCGGTTTCCCGTGATCCGGCGGCCCGCGGTCCACACGGCCACCACGTACATCAGCGCGATGAACGCGAACATCGGCGCCAGGGCGTGGACCACCCAGCCGATGAGCGCGGAGACCGCGGCGAGCTGGACCGCGGCCCGCAGCCCGGCCACCACGATCTCGCGCGACCGGCCGAGGGACGCGAACGAGGCGACGGCGGCAGCGGCCGCGAGCAGCAGGCCCAGGACGACGCCGAGCGTGATGTTGACCGGAAGCAGCACGCCGCCACCCTAGGGCTGCCCGCACCGGCCCCTCGCCACCAACCGGCACCTCCCACGCCGGGTCGGAGTAGCCCGCCAACCCACGCCCCACTCCACGGAACTCCCGCCCCCTCAGTTCCGTACGCCCGCGCACGCACTCCGGTGCGCCCCCGCGCCCCGAACCTCTTCGTCATAACTCTTGATGTGACGTGCCCATGTCGCCACGCTGTTACCTGGCGCCCACCCCACGGAAACCTGGCGCCGCCACGCTGGCCGGGCCGCTCCGCGCGGGCCATCCAACCACCCCCCACATCCAGGGAGTTCGCATGTCAGGTATCTACGCGCGTCGCATAGCCGTGCTCGCCGCCTCCGCCGCCCTCGCCGCAACCACCGGACTGCTCACGGCCCCCAGCGCCCAGGCGGCCATGCCCACTCCGGTCTCGGCCGCCACCGCCCGTACGTATCTGAGCGAGCTGACGGTGAAGGCCGAGGGCTCGTCCACCGGATACAGCAGGGACAAGTTCCCGCACTGGATCACCCAGTCGGGCGCCTGCAACACCCGCGAGGTCGTCCTGAAGCGGGACGGCACGAACGTCACCCAGGACTCCAGCTGCGCCGCCGTGAGCGGCAGTTGGTACTCGGAGTACGACGGGGCCACCTGGACCGCCGCGTCCGACCTGGACATCGACCACATGGTCCCGCTCGCCGAGGCCTGGCGCTCGGGCGCCTCCGCCTGGACCACGGCCCGACGGCAGTCGTACGCCAACGACCTGACGCGCCCCCAGCTGATCGCCGTCACGGACAACGTCAACCAGTCCAAGGGCGACCAGGACCCCGCGACCTGGCTCCCCTCGCGCACGGCGTACAAGTGCACGTACGTACGCGCCTGGGTGCACGTGAAGCACTACTACGGCCTGAGCGTCGACTCGGCCGAGAAGTCCGCCCTGCAGTCCGTGCTCAACGGCTGCTGACACCGGGCGGCCGGGCCCCTCCCGACACCCGGCCCGGCCGCCTCCGTGCACAGCTCCGGCCTATACGGAGCCCTTTGTTCCCAGGGCAATTTCCGGTCGATCACCTTCCGGCAGAGATCACGCATCGGCCCCGGATCCCCTCCGCCGGCCGCCACGACCTCGCACACATGCTGCGGCTTCTCGCTTGGCCCCATGGCCCGCCCCGGACCGCCGGCGAGCCGGAGGCTTCCGGCCATCTCTTGTTAACCCCGGCCCAGTTGTGCCATAACTCAGCCGTCTCATCGGGGGGCTCCGGCCCGGAGACATCAGAGGTGCACGACGTATCGGCGGCAGAGCCATGCCCTGCAGCCGGCACTCCCCTCGCACCCTCGACATCAACGGCTGAAGGAGTACGAACGAGTGACCCGTACGACCATGGTCGCGGCCGCACTGCTGACCCTTGCCGTCGCCGTACCCACCGCATCGGCGGTGGCAGCCGTCGACGCCTACGCCGGCGGTGCGCACGGCTGGTCCCCGGCTCAGAACGACAGCGGAAAGATCGCCGTCAAGGACAACAGCGGTGACGGCGACCCGGTGAAGGCGGAGTACTACCGGATCAGCAATGTGGGATACAAGAGGACCCTGTGGAACCACAGCGGCTCCGGTACCACCGCTTACTCGGCCGACGGGGGAACCGTCTACCAGTTCAAGGTCTGCGACGAGAACTACGGCGCACCGGACGACTGCTCGGGCTGGAAGTTCCCGTAGGCGGGAACGCCTCGAAGCGCGGCGTAACCACCGCCGCACCAGGCCGGCCGGGCCTGGTGCGGCGCCCCCGTCCTCCAAGAAACGATGAGGGGCACCCTCGTGCCCCAAGAAACAAGAGGCACGATTCCGTGGACCGGAACGACCCCTCAGGGCTCCACGTCAGCGGCCTGAGCTACCAGGTCGGCGGGCGGACTCTGCTCGACGGCGTGGAGCTGTCCGTGTCCCGGGGCGAGTCCGTCGCGGTGACCGGGCCGAGCGGATCGGGCAAGTCGACCCTCCTCATGTGCGTCCTCGGACTGATCAAGCCCCAGTCGGGCACCATCACCGCAGCGGGCCAGGACCTCACGGGGCTCGGATCCGCGCGGCTCGCCCAGGCGCGCCGGGAGACGCTGAGCATGGTGTTCCAGTTCGGTGAACTCCTCCCCGAACTCAGCCCGGTGGAGAATGTCGCCCTGCCCGTCCTGCTCGACGGGGGCCGCCCCAAGGACGCGTACCAGCGGGCGGAGGAGCTGCTCGGCGAGCTCGGCGTTCCCAGCGGCTCCACCCCCACCGGCATGCTCTCCGGCGGCGAGCGCCAGCGGACCGCCGTCGCCCGCGCCCTGATCACCGAACCCGCCGTCCTGCTCGCCGACGAGCCCACCGGCGCCCTCGACCCGGATGCCAAGGAGGCGGTCGCCGCGCACCTGTTCACGGCGGCCCGGGACCGGGGCTGCGCCCTGCTGGTCGTCACCCATGACCTCTCGGTGGCCGACCGCGCCGACCGGCGCCACGAACTGCGTGGCGGACTCCTCGCCGACGCGCGGGTCTTCTGATGGGGAAGCGGATCCGCACCGCGGCCACCCTGCTCCGGATCGGGCTCGCCGCCGGCCGCTCCACGCCCGGCGACCGCCTGCGGTGGTGGGGCCTGCTCGGCGCCGCGGCCGCCGTCGCGTTCGTCGTCCTGGCGACCGTGGCCACGGTCGCGACCTTCGACGGCCGGGAGACCAGGGCGGACGCCCGCGGCCCGGTGGCCGCCTTCGGCGAGAACGCCCATGCCCGTCTGCTGTACCGGATCGGGGGCGACTCCGTCGGCGGCCGACCGGTCTCCCTGGTGTTCGTCCGGCCGCTCACCGCCGACGCTCCGGTGCCCGCCGGTGTGAACCGCTGGCCGGAGCCGGGGGAGGTTCTGCTCTCTCCCGAACTCGTCCGTACCGGCGCCGGAGAGGGCGTCCTGACCCGCTACGGAAGGTTCGCCGGCACCATCGGCACGGACGGCCTGGTCACCCCCTCCGAGCGGTTCGCCTATGTCCGCGTACCGGATGCGGCGCCCACGAACGATCGCCGCTGGTTCCCCCTGGCCGCCTTCGGCAGCAACGGCGGAGGGACGGGGGAGATGGCCAATCAGCCGGCCGTGACCTCTCCCCTCCTCGCGCTGTGGGCCCTGGCCGGGCTGCCCGCCCTCGCGCTGACCGTCGTCGCCGCACGGGTCGGCTCCCGTACGCGCGACCGGCGCAGCGGTCTGCTGCAGGCGCTGGGCGGCACCTGGCGCCACCGCATGATCGTCAACATCGGCGAAGGGGCCGTCCCGGCCGCGCTGGGCACGCTGATCGGGCTGGTCCCGTACGCCGTCGCGTCCCTGCACAGCACCCGCCTGCCGCCTACGGGATACATCCTCGATCACCGCGATGTGGCGGGCGCCTGGCCGACGGCCGCCGCCGCGGCCGTGGTGTCCCTGCTGGTTGTCCTCGCCCTGGTGGTGGGCACGCACCGCATCAGCCGGGACGGCACGTCCACCCGCCCCACCTCCTTCGGCGACCGGGTCCCCGTCTGGCGCCTGGCTTTGTGCGGGGTGGGCGTCGGCCTGGTCCTGGCGAGCCAGTACGTGCCCCGCAAGGCGCAGCTGTTCCTCTTCACCTCCGGAACCGTCGTGATGTGGGCGTTCCTGTCGTCCGTCGTGGCTCTCCTCACCCGCCGACTGGGGTCCTGGGTCGCCGACAGCGGTAAGCGGAAGGGCCATCCGGGCCGTCTGATCGGCGGACGCTGGACGCATGCCCATCCCGGCGTGATCGTGCGCCTCGCCCTGGCGATGGTGATCGGCATCGGCGTCGTCGCCCAGATGCAGGTGTGGACCAGCAGGCTGGGCGTCCGCTCGCACGCGGCCGTCGCCACGCATCAGCGGATCGGGGACACCGTCATCGAGGTGACCCCCAGCGGCATGACCGCGGCCCTGACCGACCGCTTCCGCTCCTCTCTGCCGGCCGGCTCGGTGCTGCTGACGCGTACGTTCCACGATCCCGGACCGTCGAGAGAGCCGTGGGTCACGCTCGGGGGAACCTGCCGTGATCTGCGCGTACTGCACGTGGAATGCCACGGCAGGAAGAAGCCGACTGGTGGGAACGAGCAGGTGGAGGAAATGCGCCGCTGGTACGGCGACTTCAGCTTCGTACCTGCCCCGTTGGCCGGCGTGAGGACGGACGGCACCCAGTCCCTCCTCGTGGTGACCACCGCCCCCGGGCAGCTCGCCGCGGTGAAGCAGGCCGCCTTCACCCTGCCCAACCCGGCCGTGCAGATAACCGCGTTGGGAGGGGACTGGGCCGGGTCTTCGCGTTCCCGCCTGTCGAACTGGGTCCAGCTCTTCGGCATCACGGGCATCCTCTTCGTGCTCGTGGCCGGAGCGGTGAGCGCGGCGGCGGAGTTCGTCCGGATCCGCCACGCTCTCGCCCCGCTGTCCGTCCTGACCGGCCGGCGCCGCGTGTTCCGGTCCGTGACCGCGTGGCACCTCACCGTGCCCCTGCTCATCACGACCGTCGTCGCCGGGGCGGTGACCGCATGGCACTCGGTGTTCTTCATCGCGCTGGTGCGGGAGGGCTCCGTGTCCTGGGCCGTCCTGGCCGCCGGCGTCTCGGCGTGCGCGGCGGTCTCCCTGACCGTCGGGTTCCTGGGCGCACGAGCGGCGGCGCGCGAGGCGGAGGGGTGGAGGCCCGCCGCCGACTGAGAAGGCCCCCGCCCGGAACCGCCCCGCACTCCCCCGCCGAACTCGCCGAGCCCCTCGGCCCACCACCGCCCCGGGCGGCACACCCGTCGCCCGCGTTTTGCAGCCGACCTGCTCTCCCGTGCACGACTCCATCCCCGCCCCGCTCAGGGCAATCAGCTGATGACGCTCACCTTGAGTGGCCGGAAAGCCGCACTGTCTGGTTCAGGCCAAATCCGACAGGCCCGGCGCCGTGCTGGAGCCGGTCTTCGCCGGTCCGTTGGCCGATGACGCACCGCTCAGTTTCGGCCAGTCGACAAAACGTTGAACTTGCAAGTATTGGTGAGGTCTACCTAATCTTTGGCGCTCAGTCGGTTTCCGTCCCCACCAGACCGAAGGAGCACTCCCCACATGTCCACACGCTTGAATCAGGCACAGCCCTATGCCCTGGCGCTCTTCCGCGTCGTCGTAGGCCTGCTCTTCGCCTGCCACGGTGCCGCCTCGCTCTTCGGCGTACTCGGCGGAGCCATGGGCGGCGGGTCCATACCCGCGGGAACCTGGCCCGGCTGGTACGCGGCGGTCATCCAGCTCGTCGGCGGCAGCCTCGTCGTCCTGGGCCTCGGCACCCGTTTCGCGGCTCTCATCTCGTCCGGCTCGATGGCGTACGCGTACTTCAAGGTCCACCAGCCCGAGGCGCTCTTCCCCCTGGAAAACGGCGGCGAGCCCTCGGCCGTCTACTGCTGGGCCTTCCTGCTGATCGTCTTCACCGGCCCCGGCGCCCTGGCCCTGGACCGGCTGTTCACCTCGCGCACCGCCGCGAAGGGCGACCAGGACCACGCACCCGAGCCGAGCACACCGGTCGCCGCCTGACCGATCCCCGAACCCACCGCACAGGCCCGCGCCGACCGGGCCCACCGCGAGACCTCGTGCCCGCCGGGACCGCTCCCCGGCGGGCACGAGGCGTTTCGGGGATGAGGCGCGTCGGGGACGGGGAGCGTCGAGGACGGGGAGCGTCGGGGACGGGGAGCGTCGGGGACGGGGAGCGGTCGGCAGGGCCACGTGAGACACCTGGGGCAACCGGGGCAACCGGGGCACGTGAGATGCCCAACATCGTTCCCATATTTGGATCTCCGGATGAACGGCAGGCGTACGCTGTACAGCTGGCCCTGCCGCCCATGCCGCTCCCCTGCGACGTCGCGGCGTTGTTTGTCAATGACTGGGGAGTAGAAGGTGCTCGAGAGTGTGGGTGCGCTGACCGGCAGCCCATGGATCTACGTCGTGGTCGCCCTCTCCGTGCTGCTGGACGTCTTCCTTCCCGTGCTGCCGAGCGGGGTCCTCGTGATCACCGCCGCAACGGCCGCCGCCGCGGGCACCACGTCCGTGGCCGCCGACGCCGCGGCCCGTCAGGTGACCGAGGTCCCCTCGGTCCTGGCCCTGATCCTCTGCGCCGCCACCGCCTCGGTCCTCGGCGATCTCGTCGCGTACCGGCTGGCCTGGCGCGGCGGCGAGCGCCTGGACCGCGCCATTGCCCGCTCACGCCGTCTCACCGCGGCGCAGGAACGTCTCGGCGCCGCCCTGAGCCGTGGCGGCGGGGTTCTCGTCGTCATCGCACGCTTCGCGCCGGCGGGCCGTTCGGTCGTCTCGCTGGGCGCGGGCGCCTCGCACCGCGACGTGAAGGAATTCCTGCCGTGGTCCGTCGTGGCGGGCGTGGCCTGGGCGGGTTACAGCGTGGGGCTCGGCTATTTCGGCGCGCACTGGCTCGGCGCGAGCTGGCTGGGTACGGCCCTCTCGGTCCTGGCCCTGTTCGTCGCGGGGGCGTTCGCCGCGTTCCTGATGAAGCGCCCGGCGGCGGCTGCCGCCGCCGCTGCCTCCGCCCCGGTCCCTACGGCGTCCTGACACCACCCCGCACTTCCAGTCCGTCCAGCAGCCGGGCCGTCGCTTCGGCGATCTCGTCGACGGCCCGGTCGAAGACCTCCTTGTTGTGCGCGGCCGGGGCGCGGAAGCCGGACACCTTGCGGACGAACTGCAGGGCGGCGGCGCGGACGTCTTCCTCGGTGGCCTCTTCGGGGAGGACCGGCGGGCGAAGGGTCTTGATGCTTCGGCACATGTCTCCAGTGTGGACCGCCCCACTGACAACGTCCCGCTTCCGCTTCCGCCCGCCGCGACAGCATCACCGGCCCGCCCCACCGCCGACCCGGCATCACCCCTGGCCGGCC
This sequence comes from Streptomyces sp. NPDC096323, assembly GCF_040302845.1. Classification (NCBI taxonomy): domain Bacteria; kingdom Bacillati; phylum Actinomycetota; class Actinomycetes; order Kitasatosporales; family Streptomycetaceae; genus Streptomyces; species Streptomyces sp. NPDC096323. Next base: position 585,698 of record NZ_JBEOSI010000002.1, on the reverse strand, counting down.
GCCCCGGCCCGTCGGATGACGGGGAGCTCGTACTGCCCGTCGAGGATCGGCGGCTTCGGCATGTAGAGCCTGAAGCCGGGCCGGAAATTCCCCTCGGGCGCGGGCAGCCAGTTCGCGGCGGCGGCCGGGTCGGCGGGCCGGTCCCTGCTGATGTGGATGGTCAGCGAACCGTCGTCTCCGTACACGAGCCCCGGGGTACGGTCCCCGATCGAGTACCTGCCCGCAGGATTGTCGACCAGGTAGTAGTCGGGGACGTCGTACATGGTCAGGGACCAGAAGGCGTCGACCGGCGGCAGCTCCTCGAAGCGGAGCTCGTAGCGGTGGGCGCCGCTGAGCCGCTCGCCGTCAAAGTCGCGGAAGGCCTGCGCGTACACCGCCTCGTAACCGTGGTTCCCCCAGAGTCCGACCCGCGCCGCCACGGCCCTGGCCAGGTAGGACTCCTGCCGATCCGCGATCTTCCATTCCGGCGAGTCGATGGTCCCCACCCCGAACCAGTCGAGGTTGTAGTCGAAGAGGTGCGGGTTCATCAGCCACCTCCCCCCGCCCCCGGCGCCCGGCACGCTGGCCGCCTCCACCCGTTCCTTGCCCCGCGCGAGCCCGTCCTTCAGGGCGCTGACGAGGCCGGGGCCGGCTGCTGCGTAGGGCGAAGGCCCCTCCTCCAGGAGCCCCAGCGGCTGGAACCGGTCCTGGTAGGCACGGTCGGCGGCGGACGGCGGGAAGTCGGCCATCCACACCCGCAGCTGCTCGAAGAAGGCGAGCTCCGGCGGCACACCGGCGTCGGGCGCGGGCAGACCGGTGCCGTGCTCGCCCTTCTTGAGGGGGGTGAGGGTGAACTGCTCCTGCAACGGACGGACCCGCCGCTCCAGATCCTCCCGGCCGTCGCAGGCGTTGCGGCCGGCGATGGTGACGACGGTCGTGGGGGCGTCGATCACCCCGCGCACGTCGGCCGGGACGGTGCCCGCCCACCCGGGCGGCACGATGAGCCAGTCGCTCGCCTCCGTGCCGGTGGCCCTGCGGCCGACGTAGGCGAAGTTGTTGGTCCAGGCGTCGATGAACTGCAGGACGTAGTACGCCCCGTGGGTGTCCGGGACGTGGAGCCGCAGGGGCCCGCTGGAGAGGTCGAGCTGCGCGAGGGAGTACGCGGTGTCGTTGTTGACGGAGACGAAGCGCGTATCGGCGTCGGCGAGCCGGGCGGAGTGGGAGAACTGGTTGAAAGGTGCGGCCGCGACCGGGCCGAAGCCCTCGTGCACGCACTTCTCGACCATCGACAGGTCGAAGACGAGCGGATGGCCGTAGACGTATGCCTCGGCGGCCAGCTCCACGAGCTCGTTCGTTCCTTCGTCGGACATGGACAGACTCCCCTTCAGCGGTCGTGCGCGGTGGCGTGAACGTGGACCGGCCGGGCGGGCAGCGGCTGCCGCCACCTGTCGCCGGTGCCCGTCAGATGACCGCCTTGGAGCGGTCCGTGCACAGGGCCCAGATCACGAAGGTGTCGATGGCGAGGGATACCACGGCCCAGATCGGCTGGTAGGGGAGCCACATGAAGTTGGCGATCATGTTGAGCGCCGCAAGCCCCACGCCGACCCCGCGCGCCCAGCCCGCGCCCTTGAGAATGCCCCAGCCGACGACGGCGAGGATGACGCCGAGGACGAGGTGGATCCATCCCCAGGCGGTCACGTTGAACTTGAAGGCGTAGTCGCCGATCCGTGCGTAGACGTCGTTGGACGCGATTCCGGCGATGCCCTTGATCGCCCCGAGCACCCCGTCGACCATCAGCAGAACACCGGCGAACGTGACCCCGCCGGCCGCCCAGGGGTTGATGCCCCCGGGATAGGACGGAGGCTGGGAAGGACTGCCCGGTGGGGGCGCGGTCTGTGCCATGAGGACTCCTGGGCCGGTGGAACTGCGCGTCAGACCGACCCTGCTCGGCGCACTCGGGGGCGGCTACCCGACGCGGCCGAACGGGTGAAGCGGGACGGGGTGGCCGCGAGGCACGTTCCCGCGCGCCTCCGCTGCCCGGGCCACCCGCGAGTGTCCGGGTCACCCGCGAGGCACGTTCCCCCGCGCCTCCGCTGCCCGGGCCACCCGCGAGCCATGTGCGGGGCATAAATTCGCTGCCCCGCAAAGACCCCGGCAGCTAGCCTTCGAGCAGTACCTGATCCTTGAGGCAGGAGTGGAGATGCCCGGTCGTCCGGGCGCGCGCTGACGTCGTAGGTCCTGACCGACCCGTCATCGCGCGCCGCCCCGTTCCGCGGCGCAGCGAGCCTTCTCGCCCGACCGCCGGCGCACTTCCCTGTGCCCCGGCGCGGCGAGCGTTTCCTTCTGCTCCGCAGCCCAAGGGGTCCATGTGCAGCCCGTGCCATCCGCCCACATCTCCCGCCGCTCCCCAACTCCCCCTGAACACAGCCCTCAAGGCCCGCTCGTACGGGACAAACGATGAAGGCGGCCGACAGCAACCGGGCCGGCGCTGCCGCGAGCGTGTGGCGCGACGCGGACTTCCGCCGGCTGTGGGCGGGCCAGACCGCGTCCCAGTTCGGGGCGCAGGCCACACAGATCGTTCTGCCGCTCATCGCCGTGGTGTCGCTGCACGCGGGTCCCGGTCAACTCGGCGCCCTGCGCGCGGTGGAGCAGGCGCCGATCCTGCTGCTCTCGCTCCTGGCGGGCGCATGGGTGGACCGTCGGCGCGCCCGTACGGTGATGGTGCTGGCGGACTGCGGCCGGGCACTCGCGCTGGGGGCGATCCCCGCCGCGTATCTGCTGGGCGTGCTCGGGCTGCCCGTGCTGCTCGTGGTCGCGCTGCTCGTCGGCGTACTGAGTGTGTTCTTCGACGTGGCGTACCAGGCCTCGCTCGTACGACTGGTGGAGCGCGACCGGCTGTTGCAGGGCAACAGCGCGCTGGAGGGCAGCAGGTCGGCGGCGCAGATCGGCGGCCCGGCGCTCGGCGGCGCGCTGGTGTCGCTGTTCTCGGGCCCGGTCGCCGTCGTCACCGGCGCGTTGTTCTTCGCGCTGTCGTCCGTGTCGATCCGGCGGATCCGCCGGCGTGAGCGGCTTCCCGCGCAGGGGGACGGCCCCGTCGGCGTCCGGCGGCAGATCCATGAGGGCCTGCGGTTCGTGGCCGGCAACGCCTCGCTGCGGGCGGTGGGTGTGGCGTCGGCCCTCTTCCAGTTCTGGTTCGCCGCGCTGATGACCGTGTACCTGCTGTATCTCCCGCGCGGGCTGCAACTGTCCAGCACGGCCATCGGCCTGGCGCTGGCCGCGGTCGGCCCGGGCGCGGTCGTGGGGTCGCTGTTGGCGGCGAGACTGCCGGGGCGGTTCGGTTACGGCAAGGTGCTGGTGTCGTCCGCGGTCGTCGCGGACGGCGTGATGCTGTGCGTACCGGCGCTGCACGGCTCCGCGGCCCTCGCGCTCCCCGTACTCATCGGCGTCAACTTCCTCTTCGGCACCTTCGGTCAGCTGGTCAACGTCACGATGATGGCCGTGCGGCAGGCCATCACACCGGTGCGCATACAGGGCCGGGTCGTGGCGACGATCAACTTCGCCGGCATGGGCCTGACCCCGGTCGGCTCCCTGCTGGGCGGCTTCCTGGCGGGCCACTGGGGCCTGCGTACGAGTCTGTGGGCGACCGCGGCCGCCCTCGCCCTGTCCCCGCTGTTCATGGCGTTCTCCCCGCTGGCACGTCTGGGGAGACACCTTCCGTTTGTTCCGCCCGGGCTCGACGGCCCAGGCGTACTCGGCGACCCGGCGTCAGCCCTCACACAGTGAGCTCGGACTGCGCCGGGTCCAGGTAATGCACGGCCGTCTGCTCGGCGTGCGGGGCGAGCAGTTCCTGGAGTTCCTGCGCCGCGGCCTTCAGGAGGTGGCCGTCGCGGGTTGCGTGGAGGGTTTCGAGGGCGAAGGCGACGTGCGCGGAGTCTTCGCCCACGCGGGTGCGGTGGGCGTCGCGGTGGTTCCAGTGCCGGGTGAGGACGCCGTCTGCGTCCGCGTAGATGATCTCGCCGGGCCTGGGGTTCTCGACGGTGCCGGGTTCACCGAGGGGGGTGAACTCCTCGGTGCCGTCCGCGTACCGGATGTCGATGTCCCCGCTGACCTGGTCGAGATCGAAGGCGCCCGCGGGCAGGCCGTGACGGACGGAGACGGCGTTGTACGAGTCGACCGCCGGGTTGATGCGCGGCAGCGTGCCCTTCTTGGCGAAGCGCCGGCCGAGCGCGTCGACGCTGGGGCGGATGCGCCGGGGGTTGGTGCCGAAGGAGCGGTAGGCGGTGTGCCAGGCCTCGATGCGGGGGTCGGTCTCGTCGGCGGGCTGCCAGGCGCCGTCCGCGAGTTGCCGCTCCAGGCCGGCCAGTGCTGCGGCGGTGTCGGGCCAGTCCTCGTGGCCGCGCAGGCCGGTGGCGGTGACGACGGCGATGCGGGTGTCGGGGAACGCGTCGGCGACGGCGGGGGCGAGGCGGATGTCGGTCATGGGCGAGGGCTCCGTTCCTTCGTGCGTACAACAGGGTCGGGGATCAGGCCTGCCACGGGCCGATGCGGTCCAGGCGGCGGCGCTGCTGGTCCGCGGTGGGGGCGTCGAGGCCCTCCCCGCGTCGGGTGAGGCTGTCGGCCACGGCCGTACGGTGCTCGACCGGTTTCTGGTCGTCGTACTTGAACTTGGCCATGACCTCGGTGACCTCCAGGCGCAGCCCGCGGATGCCGGGCAGCATCCGGCCGTACGGGGGCCGGTCGACGGCGACGGGTGCGTGGTCGCCGTCGGGCTGGAAGTGGGCGAGCTGACGGCGCAGCAGCTCGGCCTTGGCCTCGGGGTCGTCGACGACGGTGGCGCGGCAGGTGAACTGCACGGCCGCGTAGTAGCTGGTCGGTACGCCCTCGACCGGCGGGGTGTCGGGCTTGGCGCGCCAGGGGCCGGGGACGAAGGCGTAGTCGCCGATGACGGTGAAGGTGACGTGCGGGTCGTGCTCGATGGACTCCCAGACCGGGTTGGGCCGGGCGAGGTGGACCAGCAGGTCGCCGCCGTCGGTGGTGAAGTGGGTGGGGACGACGACGGGCGGGCGGCCGGGCAGGCCGTTGACGCTGAGCTGCCCGAAGTCGTGACCGTCGGCGATCCAGGCCCGCCATTCGGCTTCGTCGAGGGCGGCGTCCCAGGGCTGGATGAACATGCTGCTCCTTGTACGTGGCCGATGCTGCGGGCGGGCGAGAGGACGGGCGCGAGGGCGGAGCGAGGGCTCAGGTGAGGGCGAGGAGGCTGACGGCGGCGGCTGCGGTCCCGAGTCCGATGAGCTGGCCGCGGTGGATGCGCTCGGCCAGCACGCTGCGGGCGAGCAGAACGGTGCCTGCCGGGTAGAGAGCGGTGATGACGGCGACGACGGCGAGGTCCCCGCTGCGGGCGGCGAGCAGGAACAGCAGGTTGGCCACCGAGTCCAGTACGCCGGCGGCGGCGGACATCGCGTAGGCGGGCCGCTCGGTCCCCAGCCTGCGGAACATCAGCGCGGCCGCGCCCAGGGTGACGGCCGAGGAGACCGCCCTGCCGATGATCAGCGGGGCGACCCCGCTGTCGGACGGCGCCTGGTGCAGGAAGATCAGCTGGAGCGCGATGGCGGCGCCCGCTCCGAGGGCCAGCAGCAGCGCCGTACGGGAGGGCCGCAGCGCCCCCGAGCCGTGCCCGGCGCTCACCAGCACCACTGCGGCCAGGGCGAGGGGCAGGCCCACCAGTCCGGCGACGCCGAGGCGCTCCCCCTGCACGAGGCCGACGCCCACGGGCAGCATCGCGGACACCAGGGCGGTCACGGGCGACAGGACGTTCATCGGGCCGATCGCCAGGGTCTTGTAGAGCAGGGCGAACGCGGCGGCCGACGCGACCCCGGATGCCGCGCCCCAGCCCAGGGCTCCGGCGCTGAACGAAGCGCCGAGGAACGGCCACAGCAAGAGTTCGACCAGGAGGGAGGCCGGGGCCGCGATCATCACGGTGCGCAGCACATGAGCCTTGCGGGCGCCGAGGCCGCCGAGGAAATCGGCGCATCCGTAGGCGAGTGAGCTGCCCAGGGCCAGCAGCAGAGCGATCACGGCACATCCCTTACCATTCAGTGGAACGACTTAACCGTACAACGAACCGACCGGCCTATGTCAACCAAACGACCGCATGGTGCATTCCAGTGGTCCTTGCAGGAGGGATGGTGACCGGATGACCGAGACGGGCACGGCACTGCGGGCGCTCGCGCAGAACGTCAGGGCGGCCCGCACCCGTGCGGGCCTGTCGCTGGACGAACTGGGCCGGCGCGCCCAGGTCAGCAAGGGCGCCCTGGTGGGGCTGGAGAGGGCGCAGGGCAACCCGAACTTCGCCACCCTGGTCCGCCTGGCCGACACGCTCGGCATCTCGGTGTCCGCGCTGATGGAAGGCCCGGCGGAAGGCCGCGTCCGCGTGGTGACGGCCGACGCCGTGACCCCGCTGTGGACCGGGGCGCGGGGCAGCGAGGCCCGGCTCATGCTGACGACCTCGGGCGCGGCCCCGGTCGAGGTCTGGCGCTGGCGCCTGGAGCCGGACGAGGAGTACCCGAGCCACCCGCACCAGGCCGGGGTCGTGGAAACCGTCAGTGTCACGTCCGGCCGCATGACGCTGGTCGTCGATGGCACGGAGTACCCCGTCGAGGCCGGCCAGACGGCCACGTTCGACGCCGACACTCCCCACACCTACCGCGGCACCGGCCCGGAAGCGTGCGACCTGATCATGACGGTCCACCTACCGCCGGGCCCGGGCTCGGCGGCCTGACGAGGGGGCCGCCCCCGCGCGGCCCCCTTCGCTCAGCCCTGCGCCCCCACGGCATAACCGGGGACGGACGGCCATCGAACGGTGAGCACCACCGACTCCTCCTCCGCGACCCAGGAGTGGTCGACCCCGCGCCCCCACACCACGTAGTCACCCTGCTCTTCCAGGAGGACACTGCGGCCGGGGAGTTCGACGCGGAAGCGCCCGCTGATCAGAACGAGCAGAGCGGTGCGGTGCTCGCCCTTCACCCACTCCAGGCGCTCGTCACCCGGAGGGTGAACGCCCCACTTGATCTCTACGTCCTCGCTGTGGCGCGGGTCGCCCTCGTCCTTGAAATGCCCGAGAAGCCACCCCCGGTCCAGTGCCGCATCCTTGCCCGCCTTGCCCACATACACGCTGTCGTTCACGAGCCGGGAGGCTAGCACCCGCCCCGAAACCCGAACGGGCCCGGGCACCTGCTGCTCCCCAGGCCGGACGCCCGGCGTCCGACACATACCCGCGGTCGAAAGCCCCCGTCCCGCAGCAACCGGCGCGGGCGACGATCACCAGCCACCGGCAGCCGCGTGCCCCAGCCCGTCGTTGCCACCCGCACACGAGCCATCCATCCATCCGGTCAGCCATTCCTCTGCCGCATGGCTCCCATGCACACCCCGTCGCTGGTGGAACCCGGCCGCCTCGCCCTAGCATCGACGAGGCGGCCGCGCACGGGCCGTTCCGATCACCGCGGGGGCCGGATTTCCTCACAACGAACCAGGGGGAGTGCCGTGTTACGAACGACGCAGCAGCACAGCCGGACGATGAGTGCGTGGGGGCGCAAGCACAACTCCCCCGGCCCAGCCGCTCGCCGCCCCGACCGCGAGGGCCCGGTGATGAACCGCCCGGAGCGGATGCGCGTACCGCTGCTGCTCACGGTCGTCACAGCCCTGCTGCTCGCCGCATGCTCGGGAGCCGACTCCGATGCGGCCAAAGGCACCGCCACGCCGTCCGCGCCACCGACCCCGTCGGCAACCCCGTCTCCGACCCCGACACCCTCACCGACGACCGCCGCCGAGATCGCCGAGGCCGTCAAGGAGTGGTACGCGTACGGAGGCGAGACGGCGATGGTCAGCTTGATCAAGGAAACGGTGAAGGCCCAGTCGGGCCGGCCCCGTACCGACCTGCACGTGGTGATCGTGGACTTCGAGGACCTCATGGACGCCCTCGACACGGCCCGGCTGTTCACCTCCCTCCCCGATCCCAAGACCCGGACGGCCTGGGCAGCCGCCATCGAGCACCTCGACGAGGGTGCACGCGCGGTCCTCGATTCGGTGCCGAAGAGCAGCCTGATCCAGTCACCCGAGGAGACCTGGCAGATGACGCGGGGGTGGCGCACGTTCGACGAGGGGACCAAGAGCCTCAAGGCCGCCCAGTCCCGCCTCCACCACGCCTTCGGCCTGAAGCCGTCCCCGGACCCGTGGGCTGCGAGCTGACCCGGGGCGCTCCTGATTTCCGGGTCGGTCGACGCGTATCGTCCAAACATGGAGCCCGCTGCGTCACCCCGCGTCCTCGTCATCGGTCTTGATCCGTATCGGGTGCCGGGGCCGTGGGATCCCAAGCCTGTAGCCAAGGCGATCGAGGCGGGACTGGCCGAGTTCGCCGAACACGGCGTGGGCGTCGAGACCTGCCTCATCGGCCTTGACGGAAGTGATGACGTGGAAGCGGTCATCGGGACTGCGCTGCGTGCCCATCCGTGGGAGTGCGTCACCGTCGGCGGTGGCCTGCGGCACTCGGACGATCAAGCCGAACTCCTTGAACGGGTGGTCAACCTGATCCGGCGACACGCCCCGGTTGCGGCCATTGCGTTCAACAGCACCCCAGCCACTACCTACGAGGCCGCTGCCCGTTGGATCAAGTGACGACGGCAAACCATGCGGTTCGAGCGTCCTCCTGACTCGTCGTCGGATGCTCTTCGGGGAGCCGCCGGCGACAAGCGCGAGGACGTCGGTCGCGTCTTCAACACCCGCACCGACCAACCGACGGAGCCGCGCGACCTGGATCGCTCGTTCACCTGGTCGCCGGGGTCGACTCCAGATCGAAACGTGCTCAGTTCGCCCTGCCCACTGCGGCCCTCACCAGGCCGGAGACACGTGCATGGCCCACACATCGCCCGCTTGGTGCACCTTCTGATCATCGACATCATGGTCACCATCTCCATAAGGGTCAGGATCGTTGATGACGAAGATGCGAACATCGGACTCGGCCACGCGATAGCGATGGACGTACCCCGAGAGGTCGTCGGGCTCGACGGTGCAGTCCAGAGACGCAATCGCGGCTTGCAGTTCAGCGAACCGGGCGCGGGGCGCGAACTCCCCGTACTTCGCTGTCAGCGTGGTTGGCACGGAGAGGCCGTGAATCAATCGGTGGACCTGCACACTGATCCCGAAACACGTCATAGGCCCTTTGACATCCGAAAATGAGAGCTCCACCAGCCCGTAGTCCCGGCGTAGCACTCCCTTGCCCCGATCGTCGATGTAGTCCTGCCCCACTGCGGCTTCCCATGCGTCGGAACTGGCTCCGATGCCGGTTCCGAGGACGTCACAGCGCGTGGCGACGTGTGCGTAGAAGTCCAGATCGGACACTCGTTGATCTCCTTGAGCCTGACGGATCTACGAATTCTATCGGCGGCTACATGCAGCAAGTGGCAGCTGCTCGGGCATCCCGAGAAACGCTGGAAGGCCAGTCAGGCACTCGTTCGAGCGGGTCAAGAGGCGCACGAGCCGCGACACTGAGGCCTCGACTGGCACATGCAAGGATCGTAAGCATGCTCACCATCGACGTCAGCTCTGTGACCGACGAGCGCGGACTACATGCAGCACTCGCGCAGGCGCTGCGCTTCCCTGGCTTCTACGGCATGAACTGGGCCGCCTTCTGGGATGCGATCACCGGCCTGGTCCAGATCCCGAAGCATCTGCGCATCGTGGGCTGGGACCACCTGAACAACCACGTCCCGCGCGGGGCCGCCATGCTCCGACAGACGCTCGACCGGTATCAGCAGCAGTACCAGCCGCGCTTCCTCGCCGAGTACACGTAGAACGCCTGAGCCCGTCGGCCTCTACATGTTGGCTATAGGAATCGGCCCGGATTGCCGATAGTCGGTGTGGTTGCAGGACGTATCGGCTTCACTCCACTGGTGAGTACTGAACGCACCGTGACGGTGCAGACCCTCGACCACGGCACGGTCGTCATGCCCGAACCGGCATGGTGTGCCGGCCACGACGGCGACCGGACAGAAATGCGATGCGACACCGGGCACGTCGGGGCCGCGCACAACCTGATGTATCAAGGACACGAGCTCGCGCACGCCGCGCTCGTGCAGGACCCGTTCGCGGAACGCCACGACCGCAACGTCGGAGTCTTCGTGGAGATGGGGAATATGTCCCACCGCCTCGGTCCGGCCGAGCTGAGCGACTTGGCCGCGGTCCTCGTCGACTACGCGGAGACGCTGCGCCACCTCGCCCGGGAACTCGCCGCGCACCGGGCAGATGAGGCCCGATGAGCACTCCGACGACGCCAGACAGGGAACGGGGCACAGGTATACAGGGCCGCCACGTGCCCGCAGGCTGGTCGAAGACGATTGCCCGGACCGCTGGCGACCGCACCCTGTGCGCGAGCGATGAGGCGGTGCGTCCGCAGTCCGATACCTGCGTCGTGGCGGTCGGCTGGTACTCGACGATGTACCGGCGCTGCATCCCGGAGAACGAGGCCATAATCCGTATCCCCGCCAGGATGGTGCACATGATCAGGGAGGCATGCGATGCCGTCGAACGTGCCGAGCTTCCCTGAGCTGCTCGCCCACTGCACCCGGAGCGCCGTTCACCTGGAGATGCGGGACGCCTACGCCGTCGACTACGAGGCCGGCCCGTTCGCCGACTGGCGCGCCGGCTTCCGCCACGACCCAGCAGGCCGGGCGTCCTGGTGGCGGCCGTGGCTCGACCTCGTCACCGAGACCGTGGGCCGCGGCGTAAAAATGCGCCGGGCCCGGATCGTGTCCGAGCCGGTCAGCGAATACATCCGTTACGAGCACTCCGGAACCTTCACCAACGTCGCCGCCGGGGAACAGGTCCGGTGGCTGCCGCGGCGCCAGGCTTCGGAACTTTCCCTGCCCGGCAACGACTACTGGCTGTTCGACGGGCAGTTGGTCCAGTGGAACCACTTCGCCGGCGACGGCTCATCGCGGGGCCCGGAACTCACTGACAGCACGGCCGCCGTGAAGCTGTGCGCGGACGCCTTCGAAGCAGTGTGGGAGCGGGCAATACCGCACGACCAGTACAAGATCCGCTAGCAGGAAGCACCGGCCGGCCCATGACCATCTCTCCGTCCTCATCAGCGCAGGCCGCCCGCGAAGTCGTTGCCCAACGGCTGCGGGGCCTGCGGAAGGGGGCAGGACTCACGGGCGATCTCGATGCGGGAGGTCCTCCCGTGGTGCCACCCGCAACCGCCGGCCAGCTCCACGACCGTGACGTGTACTCCTCGTCCCTCGTCCGCGGCCTGCTGCAGACCGAGGGGTACACGGCCGCCGTACTCGGCATGAGCGCCCGCTTCCGCGAACTCCCCGTCGACGACAGCGCGGAAGCGGCGCGCGCCCGCGTCGAGCGGTCCCGCATCATCCACTAGCGCGGCCACCGCTTCCTGCTCCTCATCGAGGAAGACGGCGTCGCCCCCCGCGTCGTGATGGAGCTCCTTGGGCACAGTCAGATCGCGGTCACGATGAACATCTATGCCCACGTCGTCCATGACACCCAGCGCGAGGCTGTGAGTCACCTCGACCGCATGTTGAAGCGGCGGCCACAGACCGTGGGTGACCGCGCCCGTTGATGTCAAAACTGGATGGATGTCAAAGGCCCCCAACCATGATCGGTTGGGGGCCTTTGGGCGCGGACGGTTTCGAACCGCCGACATCTGCTGTGTAAGCCTGGCGCCGATCCCCGATTTGTCGTTCCAGGTCAGCATGCCTGTGGCGGTGCTGCCCCTGCCGACGGGCGCATGCCCCCGCATGACCCTCGACCGACCGTGGGCTGACCGCTCGTTCTGGCACGGTTATGGCACGAGCTGACCCTCTCGATGCGAACTACCGGCGTGACGGTCGCTGAGGGCTGTGAGCCTGTCCACGCGGGGGCTGGGGGCTGGCAGCGGTTACTGATAGGCGCTGTGGTTGCGGTACTTCTCTGCTGTACTGCTGGCCGTGGGGATGGACCAATACGGGGTGGTGGAACCGTGAGTGCAGGCAGCCGCGGAGTGCTGGGAGTTGTGGGCACGGCAGCCGATGGAGTCGAGCAGCTACGCACCGGCCTAGTGGAGCCAGCCATCGCCCTCGGCTGGCAGGTAGCCGTGACCCTGACTCCCAATGCCGGCCGATGGCTGAGGGCGAACGGCGAGCTGGAACGCCTGGAGACACTGACCGGCCTTCCTGTGCGGGATACGCCTCGCCTGCCGACTGAGCCTCGCCCACACCCTGTTGCCGACTGCTATGTCGTCGCCCCGGCGAGCGCGAACTATGTGGCCAAGCTTGCGATGGGCATCGCTGACAACCAAGCGCTGACGCAAGTGAGCGAGGCACTGGGCACCATCGGCCTTCCGGTCGTGCTGTTCCCGCGGGTCAACACAGCGCACGTTCGGCACCCCGCATGGGGCGGGCATGTCGCGGCCCTACGGACCGCAAACGTAGAGCTCATCCACGGTTCTGGCGTCTGGGCTCTCCATGAACCTCGCGAGGGGCCAGCAGATCGACACCTCCCCTGGACCGCAATCATGAAGTCCATCCAGCACGTGTCGGCCCGGGCTGCTCGACAGCCTCTCTAGGAGTTCGACCGGGCAGCCGTTCATCCTGCTCGCGCCATGGGCTTCGCCGCTGCTGGCGTCCGCCCGGTGCCGCCGTGGTGCGCCATCGTTGATGTCAGCTGTGGATGTCAGGGATCCCCCTCGGTGCAGCCTTCGGGCACCGTATTATCCAATGATGGAACCAGTTGTCACCGTGGCTTTGGTGGCCGGTAGTGCGTCGATCGCCGGGGCTGCCATCGCTGCCAGTTTTCAGTATGCGAGCAAAGTTAGAGAAGAGAAACGCCTAGCCCGCCTGGCCCAAATTGAAGCTGACACTCGAATAGCTGACGCCTTTGCAACTTTGATGGGAAAGGCTCACGGGCGAGGCGAGACTCATCTTAGCGAGGCGGCATTGCCGATCCTTTTCGAGGGCGAGCTACTTGAGGAGGTCCAAAAGTCCCTGACTCGAATAGTGACTGGCCAGAGCGAGTACGCAGCCGAGGCCCGGGCCGACCGCGCGCTCGATGTAGCAACTCTTCGAACCGTGGGGATCGGCAAGGCGGATATGGATGCGGCAATCCAGGTGATCGCACAGCTAGGACTCAAGCACTCTCTTCTGACGCGCCCCGCCTGGGTTGGACTCATAGGGCGTAACGAATTTCAATCTGTACACGGTTGTTCTGAACTTGTAACACGCCTTAAGCAATTTGAATCAGCGGAAATCACGCGTTTGCGGCGCGGTCGTTGTGCTCGCTTTTTCTGGTGGCTACGAGGAAAGTAAGAGCGGCAACGTTAGGTCGGTGGAACGGGTTTGGCCGGTGTCCTGCCCGGTTTGGGGTCGAGCATGATCAGGGGGCCGTACGCTGGCTGGCAACTCGGGCAGGCTGTGATCCTGCCCGGAATTTGAACGAGTGGCCCCCTGGTCTTGCTCGACGCGGGACCCGAACCGGGGAGGTGGCTAAAGCCGTGGAGCCGACCGCCCCAGCCACAACGGGGTTCCCTACCCCGTGCCGGCCGTTTCTCTCGGGCTGGTGTCGCGCTCGGTGCGCCGCCGCCCGGCCGGGGGCAGCCGGGGCGGAGACGACGCGGGCATGCGATCAGCTACGGCGTGGGGCTGACCACGGCGTCGACC
>NZ_JBEOSI010000002.1:490889-572006 GCF_040302845.1 Streptomyces sp. NPDC096323 | reverse complement strand
CCCCGGTGGGCCGCCCCCCCCCGGGCTGGCCGGCGGCCGGCCCCCCCCGGCGGCCCCGGGCGCCCGGCACGGCGGGGGGGGGGGCCGCAGGCGGCCGCCCCCGCCGGGCGGGGGCGCGCGGGGGAGAACTCGCCCACCCCCCCGGCGGGGGGTTTGCGGCGCGCGCCGCGCTTGCGCGGCGCCTTGATAAAGTAGAGAAACTCTTACCGCACTGCCTGGTTCAGAGCGCGATCGGCTCGTAGGCCAACGCTCAATCGATGATCTTGTGAGCGCTCAGGCCGGGATCGAAGTCCCAGTAGACGTACTCCCTGATGTGGGGGCATGCGAGTCCGCGGTGCAAGGCGTCCCAGATCTCTTCGCCTTCGGCTTCGCTGGCAATGTCGCCGTCCAGGAGGCGCTGGACGAGGGGTAGAGCTTGGTCACGGCTCATTCTCTTCTTTCTTTCGAACCGGGTAAGCGGCTTCGTTGTGCATGCCGCGACGACCTGCGAGCGCATAGCAGTACGGGGCGGAGAGGACGCGGGCATGCGATCAGCTACGGCGTGGGGCTGACCACGGCGTCGACCGAGTCGAGGGCGAGGCTCCACGGGTATCCCTCCGCGCGCCGCTCCCCCGGCTGGTGCGGCTCGAACCCACCCTGCCCGTACAGCACAGAAACCCCCATGTCCCGGAGCTCGGCAATGCTCCGGTCCAGCGCGCGGTGCTGCGCGTAAGCGGCGTTCACACACGGCATTGCGACGAGCGGAATGCCCTTCCCGATCGCCTCGGCCGCGAAGCCCACCACAAAGCTCGACGTGATTCCCCCCGCCCACGAGTTGATCGAGTTGAACGTGGCCGGCGCGAACAAGGCCACGTCCGCGCGAGGCCATACATCTGCCGAAGTCACCGCCTTGTACTCGGACCGCACGGGGTGCCCGGTCAACTGCTCCAGGTCCGACATCTGCGGTTCCAGCCACCTGGCTGCCGACGGGGTAAGGCCGAGACACACGTCGTAGCCGCGGGCCTTGGCATCCTCGATCACGGAGGCGACCTCCAGCACAGGCGGTGCGGCGGAACCGAGCAGATAGAGAGTCGTCATGCCGCCATCCCATCGCGCCCGGGCTCGAACATGCAACCGCCCCCAATCCTGCTTGGCGCCGGGGAGATTGCGGTCCACGACGCGGGTGCGCCGGTACCGTTCCAGATGACGAGTCAGGAACGAGGTACACGCATGCCCACACGCGACGGCTACGGCAGCACAGGCGATCGCATCAAGGAGCAGCGGCGGCGGGCCCGTCTCAGCCAACGCGAGCTGGCACAGCGGATCCCCTACTCGTACAGCCTGCTCAATCAGGTGGAGTGCGGGGCCCGCGTCGCGACTGGCGCGTTCACCAACGCCGTGGCGACCGCGCTCGGGATCGACATCGCTCTCCTCACAGGACCGCCGGGCGTGTCCGATACGCAGCATGGGCGCCTCACCGCTCTGGTAGGCCCCATCCGCGAGTCTCTCGCCCCGTACGACCTGGCCCCTGGCGGTCGTACCCCCGCTCGTCCCGTGGCCGACCTGGTGCTCGACGCCGACCGACTCTGCCAGGAGGTTCGGGCGGCGCATCTTCGCAAGGCTGCCCGCGCGCTGCCTGACGTCATCGAAGACCTGACCCTCGCAGCTACGACCGCGCCGACAACCGAGACATGGCGCGCCCTCGCGTCCACCTACCGCACGGCCCACGACATCGCCCTGAAGTTGGGGTTCCCGGACCTCGCCGTCGTCGCCCTGGACCGCATGGGCTGGGCTGCGGATCGCGCCTCGGACCCATGTCTGGCCGCAATCCGTCAGTACCGCAGGGCACTCGGGTATGCCGAGGCCGAGCACGGCCTCGGGCAGCGTCTGATCGAGGCCGGCCAAGCGCTCGTCACCGACCAAACGTCACGGGAAGGACTGGCCGTCGCCGGCCAACTGCACCTCGGCGCATCGGCCGTGGCCGCGCGGGGCGGGGCGGGGACAGCGGCGCCGTGGAGCAGCACATCGCTGCGGCGCGCGAGTTGGCCGACCGTGTAGGCGGCGAGGCCCCCGAGGTGCACTGGCTCAGCTTCGGGCAGATGAACGTCACCCTGCACGAGATGGGCGCGGCCATCACCATGCGCCGACATGACGACGCGCTGCGCCAGGCCCGCGCGGTGAAACTCCTGCCGACGACGCCGACTTCACGGCGATCCCGGTACCTGGTGGACAGGGCGCTGGTGGAGATGGAGACAGGGCACCTCGACGCCTCGCTGCAGCACCTACTCGCAGCGCGGCGGACCGCCCCGGAGCAGACCCGCCACCACCCGCGGACCCGCGAGACCGTAACGGGCCTCCTCCACACGTCCCGCCGTACCTCTGAACCACTCGTCGCCATGGCCACGTGGATCGGTCTGTAAGCCCCTCGCAGCGCTCACAAATCTGTGAGCATTGTGCCTGTCGAGTCCTGGCACGCTCGCCTCACCGATCAGCGACGAGCCGGGGGCCGCCATGACTGTAAGAAACTTGCCGCCAGTCACCGCACTCACTGAGCAGCAGCAGCGGGGCTGGCGCTGCGTGTGGTGTCAGCACCTGCTGAGGGTCGGCGTTGACGTCGACCTCGGCGAGCAGCGCGCCAGGGCGACCAGCGGGGCCGCGTACGCGTGGTTCCCTCGGGCCTGCCGCGACAAGGCCGCGTGCGCGAGGCGTGAAGCGGAGCAGAACCGATGACCGTGCGGTCGGTAATCCGCCTGGCGGACTGGACGATCGGCCCTGATCGCGCCCCCGGCGCGTCCGGCCCGGTGTACGAGGTGGAGTGCACCACCTGCATGGAGCGGTCGGACGCGGACGAGAACCGGAGACCGCCCGAGGACTGGGCATTGCGCCACGCCGGCCGCAACCCTGACCACCGCGGCTTCCGGGCGATCATCACGTCGTTCCTCCGTGTCACCCCGGCGCCAGGCAATCCTCTGCACAGGGCGATGTCCTGACGACGGAGAGCGCCCCGATCTCTGGGTACTGCTGGGCTCAGAATCCGGAGTCGGCCGGACGCTGGGTGCTGAACGGCGGCTACGAGCTCAGCAGTGCCTCACCACTCATCGACCCAAATCATGACCGCTATGCCGCCATTGTCCGCCGTCCTAAGGCGGCTGCTGCTGCGGACTCAAACGGAAGCGATCAGGTACGGCCGGCGATGTCAGACGTCTCGGTGGCCCTCCCGGGCGGTCATTAATCTGTTCGCATGAGCCTGAACGAAGACCGCCGGTTTCCCACTGCGCTCGCCGCTGCTATGGCGGTCCGGCTCGACTGCATAGGCGAGGGCGGCGTCGAATTCGAACCCTACGGCTCCTTTCTGACTGCTGACGAGACAACGGATTGGCTCCGTGCGTGGACGGGCAACAGCGCCCTGACCGGGGACGCCTTCCGGGTCTTCGGTCAGGATGGGACCGGCGGGAACGCAGCCTTCTGGCTGATCCGTCCAGGCCGGAACCTGGCAGAGCAGCCCGTTGTCTTCATGGGCTCAGAAGGAGAGACCGGAGTGGTCGCCCGAGATCTGGGCGCCTTCCTATGGTTGCTGGCTGACGGCTTCGGCCCGTGGGAAGCGGCCGCCTTCTACGAACCCGAACCCGACTGGGTTCCGCAGGCCAACGAGGAACTAGCGGCTATCGCGGAGCAGCACGCTCCGGCTTGCCGCGCGTCGGCAGCGACGATCGTCGCGCAAGCCACGCAAGAGTTCCCCGACTTTGACGACACCATCATGGGACTGTGCCGCTGAGTCCAGCCATTGGGCCGGACAGCGCAGCCGCCTGCATCGTCAGGTCTGGGCCGGCTCACCGACACACGACTCCAGGAGTCCGCACGCCACCGGCAGATCTGAGGCGTGGTGATCTCACTCAGGAGCCGTTCGCGAAGGTCGGCAGGCGGTGGAGGCTCAGCGCCCGGCCCGTGAACGGTCGCGACCAGGCGATCGCCGATCAGCCCGACGAGCCGCTCCGAGGGCCCGGCCTGTGGAGTCCGACGAATCATCTGGCACGTAGCTGACACGACACCACTCCGCCGCCTCCCCAGCTGAAGACGAACAAGGCCCAGGCTCCCGGTTTTGTACCGGTGACCTGGGCCTTTCCCGTGTTTCCTGCTGGTGGGCGCGGACGGTTTCGAACCGCCGACATCTGCTTTGTAAGAGCAGCGCTCTACCCCTGAGCTACGCACCCGTGGATGAAGCAACAGGTTACATGCCCTACGGCGCCCGTCGACAATCGGTTACCCGGCCCGGGGCAGCCCGGCGTCGCGGGGTGTAGGGGCCGTACGGGGGATATCCCCACCCCCGAGACGGTGGGCGGCCGGATCGTCCTCGCGGCGGGGGCTGCATACGGTGGGGGCACATCGGCAGCGCCAGCCAGGGGGACTCGATCGTCATGACCATCCGCACCCGTACTCGTACTCGTACCGTCCTCGCCGCCACCGGGGGAACCGTTCTGCTCGTCGGCGTGCTCAGTGGGTGCGGCAGCACCGATGTGGACGACGCGCCCGCCGAGCACAAGTCCTTCGCGTACAGCGGGAAGGCGCTGACCATCGATGCGGAGAACTCCGCCGTGGACGTCGTGCCCGCCGATGTGGAGCGGATCGAGGTCACGCGCAGATTCGACGGGTGGGTCGTCCTCGGGAGTGGGCCGGATCCCGTGTGGAAGCTGGAGGGCGACACGCTGACGCTTCGGGTCAAGTGCGACGCGATGATCAGTAACTGCGCCGCTCAGCACCAGGTCAAGGTGCCTCGCGGGCTGGACCTGACCGTGGACGCGGACAACGGGAAGATCACCGCGTCCGGGTTCGGCACGCCGCTCAAGCTGTTCTCCGACAACGGCCAGATCGTCGTACGGGACGTCACCGGGCCGCTGGAGCTGAAGAGCGACAACGGTTCCGTGCGCGGCGAGCGGATCTCGGCTGCTTCCGTGGTGGCCCGCTCGGACAACGGCTCGGTGGAGCTCGGCTTCAGCCGGGTCCCGGATCTTGTGGACACCGTCAGTGACAACGGGGCCGTCACCATCGACTTGCCGGCCGGCGGGAGCACGTACGCCGTGTCCGCGTCGGCCGACAACGGGGACGTCTCCGTGGCCGTGCCCCGCAGTGACGACAGCCCGCACGCGGTGAAGGCGCGCAGCGACAACGGGCAAGTCACCGTGCGAAGCGCGAACTAACAGGCCCGTGTGTTCGTCCTTACCTGGTGGGAGAATGTACCGGGCAGGGCGAATCGGCACGGGAGAGGGATGTGACGGCGACACACGCGAAGCCGCAGGCGAGAGCGGGTGGGAGTTCCGCCGTCAAGGATGTCCCTGTCAGTGGAGAGGGAAGCGGTCAGGGAAACGGTCGCGGATTCGGTCTTCGTGATGTCCTGCTCGTGATGGTGCTGCCCGTGCCCCTGCTCGTGGCGGCTCTGCCTGCCGCCTTCGCCGGCGGTGGTACGCGGCGTTGGTTCGGCGGGCGCGGGGAGGGCCAGCGGGCCGAGGCTCAGGCTGCGAAGGATGCCGCCGCCGAGGCCTTCTACGAGCTGGACACCGCGCAGCGCGACCTGCAGATCTCCATCGAGACCATCACGGCCGTGGACAGTTCCCCTGCCGCCCGGAAGGCCGTCGACGACTTCGCCGCTCTCGGGCGGCGCATCGATGCGGCCAGCCACGCCTACATCACGGCTGTCGACGCCCACGATCTCGACCGGCACGACCTCGAGCCTGCGGTCGCCTCTCGGGCCCGGACCGAGCTGTCCGCCGCCAAGGACGAGCTGGTACGGGTCAAGGGCGAGCTGGACCGGTTCGCCGCAGGGCTCGGTCCGCTGCTCGGGACCGCCGAGACGCAGCTCGCCCGGCTCGCCCCCGCGGTGGAGCGCGCGCGACAGGCGCTCCTGGCCGCGAGCAATGCTCTCGATGCGGTGCGGGCGTCCGGCCTGCGGGCGGATGATCTCGCCGCGCGGCTGGCCGCCCTGGCCCCCGAGCTGACCAAGCTCAACCAGGGTGCCGGCCGGCACGGCGTCCCCGACACCCTCCAGCGCGCCGATCAGGTGCTGCGGGACGCCGAAGCCGTACGCGCCGAGGCGGCGCAGCTGCCCGAGCGGGCCTCCGAGATCGACAAGCGGCTGGTGACGCTGCGTACGCGGGCGCAGGCGCTGACGACCCGGTCGGCGTCCGTCGAGCCCGTGCTCAGCGAGTTGCGGCGGCGGTTCTCGGCGGCCTGCTGGCAGGACCTCCAGCCTGTTCCCGAGCAGGCGGCCATCAATGTGCGCCAGGCCGAGGAGAAGCTCAAGGAGGCCGCGAAGGCGCGTGACGAGCAGCGGTGGGCGGATGCGACGTCGCGGCTGAGTACGGTACGAGCCCTGCTCAACGCCACGGACGAGGCGGTGTCCGCGGCCGGTGACCGGCTGCAGCGGCTGGACGCCGTCGCCAAGGACCCGCAGCAGGAGATCCAGCGCACCCGGTTCGCGATCCGCGACGCCCAGCGCCTCGCCATGGCCGGGCGCCACACGCCCGAGCCGCGCCACGCCCAGCCGCTCGACGACGCGGTGGCCCGACTCGCCCAGGCCGTCACCGCCCTCGAGGGGCGCCATCCCGACTACTGGCACTTCCTGACGGTGACGGAAGGCGTACGGCAGACCGCCGCACGCGTCGTCTCCGAGATCCGCGAGGAGCGCGGGGCCGGCGCCTGACCCGGGGTAGCGCGAGCCCCGGGGTAGCGCGAGCCCCGGGGTAGCGCGAGCCTCGGCCAGGGCGGGCGTGCGAGGCCAGAAGCTTTCGTACGCCTCCTGACGTGCGGCGGCCCCGCCCCGGCGCGATCCTGGAGTTACGTGAAGGAGGGCACCATGGCCACCCATGTACTGCCTCCGGCCCGGCGCCCGGCCGCCGCCAAGGCCACCCACCGCAGAGCGATCCGGCTCGACGAGCACCTCCCGGTGGACCACCGCCTCAGCCGCTTCTACCGGATCGGCGCCGGACTGATGGGTCTCGTGCTCGTCGCCTTCGGCATCCTCGGGCTGACGGACCACGTCGGCTTCTTCGACACCGGCGGCGACACCGTCGCGGGCCTCAGCACCAACGGCGCGCTCAGCGTCCTGTCGATCTGCATCGGGCTGCTCCTGTTCGCCGGGATGGTCATCGGCGGCAACGTCGCCTCGACGCTCAACATGGTGCTGGGCATCGCCTTCATCCTCAGCGGCTTCGTCAACCTCGCCCTGCTGGACAGCCGGTTCAACTTCCTCGCCTTCGAGATCGAGAACGTGCTGTTCAGCTTCGTGGTCGGTGTGCTGCTGATGCTGTTCGGCATGTACGGACGTGTGAGCGGCGGGCTCCCCCACGACAATCCCTACTGGCGGTCCCGCCATCCCGAGGCGGCGGCGCGTGAGCAGCGGCTCACGCGGCGGCGGGCGGTCGAGGACATGCCCGTCGCCCGTTCCGGCCGATAGCCCGGGGTCGTGTCCCGGCGATGGCCCGGGGTCGTGTCCGGCCGATAGCCCGGGGTCGTGTCCGGCCGATAGCCCGGGGTCGTGTCCGGCCGATAGCCCGGGGTCGTGTCCGGCCGATAGCCTGGGGGCATGCCTCGTTACGAGTACCGCTGCCGCTCCTGCGGAGACACCTTCGAGCTCAGCCGTCCGATGGCCGAGTCCGCCGCCCCCGCCTCCTGCCCCGCCGGGCACGAGGACACCGTGAAGCTTCTGTCGGCCGTTGCCGTGGGCGGTTCGACCGCGTCCGCGCCCGCGCCCTCCGCCGGTGGTGGAGGCGGGGGCTGCTGCGGCGGGGGCTGCTGCGGCTGAGCCGACGGCGCCCCCGGCGTCTCTACCGCTTGCGTGACAGTGTCAGTCCGTCCGACACCGTGAGCAGCACGCTGTCCATCCGGGGGTCGGCGGACACGTGGTTGTTGAACTCCTGGATGGCCGCCGTCGCCCCGGTTGCCCGCGGGTCCGTCACGCCGCCGTGGAAGAGCACGTTGTCCGTGGTGATGAGGCCGCCCTGGCGCATCCGGGGCACCAGTTCCTCCCAGTACGCGATGTAGTTCTCCTTGTCCGCGTCCAGGTAGGCGAAGTCGATGTGCGGCTCCGCGGGCATGGCCCGCAGGGTGTCGAGGGCCGGGGCGATCCGCAGGTCGATCCGGTCCGCGACGCCGGCCTTCGCCCAGGCCTCACGGCCGTAGGCGGTCCACTCCTCCGAGATGTCGCACGCGATCAGCCGTCCGTCGGTGGGCAGCGCCTGAGCCATGGCCAGGGCGGAGAACCCGGTGAAGGTCCCGACCTCCACGATGTGCCGGGCACCCGTCAGCCGTACGAGGAAGGCGAGCAGCGGGCCCTGTTCCTCGGCCGACTGCATGCCGGCGTGGCCGGGGAGCTTGGCGTACGTGGTCTCCACGAGTTCGCGCTGTACCGCGTCCAGCGGCGGGTTGTGGGCCAGCATGTACGCGTACAGCTCGTCCGTGATCTTGGTCTGGTTGCCCTTGGTCATCCGCACCACTCCCCGCTCGGCCGAGTTCTCCGCCGACGGGCGGGAACGCCGTGACTGTAGTCGTCGGACGTTTGGGGTTCGACTCAATTGCCATGGCGCGCCGAAAAGTTGATCGTCAAGCCGCCCGGCGCAGCCCCGACGCACCGAGGAAGCGGCGCAGGATCTCCTCGCCCGCCGCCACGCCGCTCTCGGCGGTCACCTCCACGTGCGGGGCGCTCCAGCCGGCGTCGGCCAGTTCGCCGTGGCCGGGGCGCCAGCCCCGGTCGGCGGCGAGCAGCAGGTCGGCGTCGAGGAGGGAGTCGCCCGCGGCCAGGGTGAGCGTGGCGCCGGTGCGGCGGGCGACCTCGCGCATCGCCGCGCTCTTGGTGAGCGGACGCGGTACGACGTAGATCTTGCGGCCCTGGAGCGAGACGGTCCAGCCGCGCGGCTCCGCCCACGCGGCGAGCTCCTTCGTCCACTCGGCGGGCAGCAGGGCCCGGTCGACGACGAGGTAGGCGAAGAGGTCCTCGGCGACCCGTTCCTTGAGCAGCCAGGCGGGGTCGGCGGCGGAGACGAGATGGGTGCGGATCTCGTCGAGCGTGGCGCACTCCTCGGCGAGCCTGCCGGCCACGGTGCGCTGCCAGTCGCGGTCGGACACCCCGTCCACCAGGATGTGCCCGCCGTTGGCGCAGATCGCGAACTCCGCTGCGGCGCCCGGGAGATGAATGCGGTGGTACTGCTCGCGGGTACGGGTCGTCGTCGGTACGAAGACCGTGGACGGGGAGCCTGTCAGCTCGTCGAGCAGGACCGCGGCCGCCTCCGTGACGTATGAGAGGGGCTTCTTGTCGTACACCTCGACGCAGAGCAGTCGGGGGGCCTCGGCGTCCGGCATGGCGAGCTGGAGGGCGGCCGCCGAGTAGATGAGGGTGCGGTCGAGGTCGCTGGCGACCAGCGTCACGGGGGTGCTCACTTGGTGTCCACCGCCCGGCCGTCCGCGCCCGTCGCGCCGCGCGTGTACTTGGGGTGGATCAACCCGACGCAGGTGTACGGGAGTTCGTCGACCTCCTCGACCGGCACGCCACGCTGCTGGGCCAGCAGCCTGATGTGTTCCAGGTCGGCGCCGGCGCCGCGCTTGGCGAGGATCTTCCAGGGGACGCGGCGCAGCAGGACGCGGGTCGTCTCGCCGACGCCCGGCTTGACGAGGTTCACGTCGTGGATGCCGTGCTCCTCGCTGATCCGTTCCACCGCGGCCCAGCCCTCCCAGGTGGGGGCACGGTCGGCGGTGAGGAGCTCCTTGACCTCGGCGTCCACAGCGTCGGCGACCTCGCCGAAGCGGTCGGTGACGGTGTCGAGGAAGTGGCCGGAGACGTCGGATCCGGCGAGTTCCCGGTAGAACTTCGCGCCGTGGAAGTCGTCGGGCCCGACGAGGTCGGAGCGCAGGACCGTACGGGAAATCAGCCCGGAGACCGTGGAGTTGAGGCAGGCGGACGGGATCAGGAAGTCCTCGCGGGTGCCGTACGTACGGACGCAGCCGCCCGGGTCGGCGAGGACGGCGATCTCCGGGTCGAAGCCCGCGTTCCCCTCGGACTCCTCGAACTCGGCGATGGCTGCGGCCAGTTCGCGGGTGATGGCGCCCTTGCCTGTCCAGCCGTCGACGAAGACGATGTCGGCCGGGTCGTGGTGGGCGGCCAGCCAGCGCAGCGCGTTGGCGTCGATGCCGCGGCCGCGCACGATCGAGACCGCGTAGTGCGGCAGGTCGATGCCGTGGCGGAGCTGGGCCCAGCGGCGCATCAGTACGCCGACGGGGGTGCCGGCCCGGGCCAGCGAGACGAGGACGGGGCGGGGACCGCGCTCGGCGAGGACCGTCTCGGTGACCGTGCCGACGGCGCGGGCGATGCGGGCCGCCGACAGGCCCAGGGCCGCCTTGAACAGGTCCTGGTACTCCTCGGACGGCTGGTACTCGACGGGCAGCGACTCGGCGTAGTGCGCGCCGCCGCTCTGTATCGCCTCCTCGCGCTCCTCGGTGGGCGCCTCCAGCTCCGTGTCCGACAGGTCCTGGAGCAGCCAGCCGACCTCGTCCGGCGCGTAGGAGGAGAAGGCGGGGCCACGAAGGGGCTCGGGCAGCATGGAGGCTTCTTCCTGCCGGTGGGGCCGGTGGGGGGTGTACGCCGGTGACGTCCCGGCGGCGGTGGCCCCGGACGGTACGTACGAGGGGACGACCGCCAGCAGGACATGGGCGGCGTGCGGGGCGAGCTGCCGCAGCAGGCCGCGGGGGCCGTGCAGTGCGGGAGTGTCGGCGGTGGAGTCGACGACGAGGACCACGGCGTCGAAGCCGCCGCCCGCGACGTTGTACGCGTAGCGGTCGCCCGGGCCGTCGGCCGGGTCGTCGTGGGCGGGGAAGACCAGCCGGGTGCGTATCGCATAGCCCGGGTCGTCCACGGCGAGGACCGGGGAGCGGGTGGTGGTGGAGTAGCGGACCTCGGCGTCGACGCGCTCCTCCAGGGCGGCGCCCAGGCGCAGGGGTGCGTACATCAGCTCCTCGAAGCCCAGGACCAGGACGCGGCGGGCGTGCTCGCCCACGGCTGCCGCGATGCGGTCGGCCATGGCGGGGAGCGCGGGCTCCAGGAGGGCGCGGTGCGCGGGGGTGAAGCCGTGCCGGCCGCCATCGGGCACTCCGGCGGGCCACTGGAGGTCGATCCGGGTGTGGGGGGCGTCGCCCGGCAGCTGGGGGTCTGCCCCGGGCCGCCCCGCCCGCTGCGCCGCCTCGTGTGCGGCGACGAGCTCCTGCCCCTTCTCCAGGATCCCTTCCGGGAGGCGGACCGTGCCCGAGTTCCTCGCCACCAGGTCGACCCGGGCGCCGATCTCCTCGGCGAACTCCGCGAGCCGCCCCCGGTCGTCCGGTGAACGCATGTCGACCAGGGCCACGATCACGTACCGCTTGCGGGGGTAGCGCTCGTGCAGGGCGCGAATCGTGTTGAGGACGGTGTTACCGGTGGAGAACTCGTCGTCCACGAGGACCAGGGTCGCGCCCGTGTCGCCCCCGTCGCTCGCCAGCAGGCCCGGGTCCTCCGGCAGCAGCAGGTGCGAGGTGGCGTGCGAGTGCGACTCCTCGAAGCCGCCCGCCCGCGCCACGCCCTCGACGGGGCGCCGCGTCGAGTGGAGGTACGGAGCTGACCCGAGCCCGTCGGCGACGGCGTGGCCGAGGCCGGTGGCCGTCTCCGCGTAGCCGAGCACGATCGCGTTCCGTGCCCCGTCCTCGCCGAGCAGCTCGCCCACCCGGCGGCCGAGCGCGAAGCCGGCGCCGTACACGACCGAGGGGCGCTGCGGCACGTGCTTGCCGAGCACGTTGGACACGAGCAGATGCGCCCGCTTGGGGTTGCGCCGCAGGGCGAGGCCCAGCAGCTCACGGAGCTCACCGTCGCCCACCAGCTCGACGCCCAGCCGCTCCGCGACCCAGCTACCCGACCACACCACGTTCGCCGTTTCCTTCCGTTGCCCTGTCACGCGCACCCGCTCACCGGGGGCCCGCCGTCTGTCACGCACCCGCTCACCGGGGGCCGCTGTCTGTCACGCACCCGCTCGTTCCGGGAATCCCGCACGCCACTCACCCGGGGAAACCCGCGCGGATGCCCCGCTCATTCCGCGAGGCCGGCCGCCAGCAGTTCCACGAAGCCGACGTCCTCCTTCGCCACGCCGAAGACCTCGGCCCGCCGCAGCGTGCGTTCGGCCCAGGCCCGGTGGGGCTTCACTTCATTCATCTTGTTCGTGTACGCGGAGCGCAGCACCCCGCCACCGTCGCGCTCCGGCCGCAGGATGTCCTGCGCGTCGCTGAACTCTTCATGGCTGACCACGGACAGTGCGTGCACGGGAGCGACGTGCGACGGGTGGATGCAGGTCTTGCCGAGCAGGCCGTTGGCCCGGTCGAGCTCGATCTCCCGCAGCAGTCCGTCCAGGTCGTGCGCGATCAGGGCCGTGCGCAGTTCCTCCGCCCGGCCCTCCAGGAAGGGGCTGCGGCGCAGCTGTGGCTTGAACATGCGCTCCTGGAGCCTGAAGTACTCCCAGACGGGGCCGGTGATGGTGAAGCCCGTGCCGTCCGCCCGGCCCAGCACGTTGACCACGTCGGAGATGACATCGCCGACGATCCGGACGTCGTACGCCGTCATGTCGGGCGCGCGGCGCAGTCCGTACGCCGAGCAGAAGTCGGTGACGCCGAGGCGCAGGGCGAGCACCCGGTCACGGTAGGTGTCGACGGTGCGGGCGATCTTCTCGAGGGACTCCCGACGGGTCTCCAGATGGAGCAGTTCGGGCGACTCGAGCACGGGCATGGCGAAGAGCCGCCGGCCGCCGGCGGACTCGGCCTTGGTGAGCGCTTCCATGAAGGGGACGCCACGCTCTTGCGTGAACTTGGGAAGTACGAATCCGGACAACAATCGGACGGATTCTCCGAGCCGGCGCACAAGGTCCGTGATCTGGCGCGGTTCGCGGACGCGGATGAACAGCAGGGGCAGTTCGCCGCCGCGTTCCGCGAGATCGGCGAACTGCCCGACCAGGTTCTCCTCGGCGGCCGGCACCTCGGAGTCCTCGATCGAATCCTCCAGGCACAACACCATGGAGACGACTCCGCGACCGGCCTGCTTGATGACGTCGTCGGCGAGCCGGGGCCGGGTGGCGGGGCTGTACAGCGTGGCGCCCAGGGCGGCCGCGAGGACAGGGGCCGGCGCGTCGGCATCGAAGGTGCACGGCTCACGGAAGAACAGGTCGCCCCTCGCGGCCGGTGCGATATGCCCGAAATGACGCATGCAATTCCCCCTGTACTGCCTGACCGACCGGACAACGTGTGGCCGGTAATAGTACGTACGGACGGGTGTCGGCAGTTCCCTGCCCACATGAATTCCGGGTAACTCGTCCATTTAGCGATGCTTCCGAAGGGTGCGGAACTGCTCGCTCCGTCCTTCCCGTGCGACACGGCTTGCGCCCCCCGCGTTGTCCGCACGGGCAGCCAGCAGGCAGGATGACCGGCATGACGCACGCGATGGTGAAAGGCTCGAACGTCCCCCTGGACGCCATGGCGGTACGGGCCGTGCTGCGCTGGACCCCGGGCGCCGGGACCCCCGACGTGGACGCCTCGGCCCTGCTGCTCGGCTCGGGCGGCCGCGTGCGCTCCGACGAGGACTTCGTCTTCTACAACCAGCCGCGTCACCCCTCCGGCCTGGTGCGACGACTCCCGAAGCGGAGCCTGCCCGAGGGCCTGACGGACACCATCGAGGCCGACCTGAACGGGCTCGACCCCTCGGTCGACCAGGTCGTCATCGCCGCGTCCTCCGACGGGGCCGCCTTCGAGCACGTGCGCGATCTGCGCATCCTGTTGTACGACGCCGCGGCCCCGGGCGGCGAACCGCTCGCCGTCTTCGACGTGCGGCCGGAGACCGGCGAGGAGACCGCGATCATCTGCGGCGAGCTGTACCGGCGCGGCGATGGCTGGAAATTCCGGGCCGTGGGGCAGGGGTACCCGACCGGTCTCATCGGTCTCGCGACCGCCTTCGGCATCTCGGTGGACGAGTCGGAGGCCGCCGCCGAGCCCGGGCCGACGCCGCCGCCCGCGCCCGCCTTCCCGCCCGCCCCGGCCTCCGGCGCCGACGCACAGGCCACCATCCAGCACCAGCAGCCCGCGTACGGCTACCCGCAGCCCTCTCCGGCCCCTGCCGCCCCCGGACCGGGATCCGGCTACGGCTACCCCCAGCCGGCGTCCGCACAGCCCGCCTACGGCTATCCGCAGCCCGCCGCGGCGGCGGCGCACGCTCCCGACCCGAATTTCGTCCTGCCGCCGCAGGGTCCGCAGTTCATACGGCCCTGACCTGCCGCCCCTGCCGGTCCTACGCCCGGGTCTTGTACCCGCGTCCCCACTGCATGCCGTACCCGTACAGCCGGTCCAGCTCCGACTGGAATCCGTACACGAACTTCACCTCGCGCCGCACGATCAGCTCGCCCTTGATGTTTTCCAGCGTGAACACGGCGCAGGAACGGGCTTGCGGGGCCCGTTCCTCCAGCTCGATCTCGATGCGCGGCCCGTTGCCCGGATAGAGGGTCACCTTCGCGTGCGTACGGTCGAAGGCCGGGGTCTGGTCGTAGATGTAGACGAAGAAGAGCATGCGCTTGATCTGCTCGCGCTGGTCGAGGTTGACGTAGACGGTCTCCCCGGACGCCGAACCGAAGCGGTCGTCGCCGCTGAGCTTGATGTACGGCGGCCCGTTCAGATCACCGAGCAGATTCCCGAGCGGCTGCACCACTCCCTTGGTGCCGTCCGTCAGCTCGTACATGCAGCCCAGGTCCAGGTCGACGTTGGCCACGCCCCGGGTGTGGGCCTGGACGACGTCGGGCTGGAACAGCTTCAGCGGCCGCAGCAGCCGTCCGCTCTGCCGGGACCGGCCCCCGATGTCGGACGTACGCATCTGCCAGGAGAGGTTGACCCGGAGATTGCCGCTCAGCGCTCCCTGCTTGGTCAGGGAGACCGTGGCGTGCCGCCGGGAGAGCACGATGGAGTTGGTGGCCGCGCTGCCCGACTCGAACTGTGCTTCCCGCCCCGGCCACAGGCTGTCCCAGAACGCCATCCCCAACCCCCACACATATCGGCCTCGCCTGTCGCACGCGGCACATGCGACGCACGCACCGCTGCGGGGCGGCTCCGGGCCGGATCCGGGTGTTCCCCGAAGCCGTTGCCGTACGAGCCGCCCCGCAGAGAGCGTTCCTCATTCCCTGCCGGGTCACACCCCGGCGGAGACTTCCTTGTTGCTTTCGCCGCCTTCGGCCTCGATCGCCTTGTTGCGCCGGACCGAGGACCAGAAGGACCAGCCGATCAGGATGACGCCGACGGAACCGGTGATGAGCTCGTGGATCTCGTACTGGATCGTGACGAGCAGGATGACCGCCAGGGCGCCGATCGCGTAGTGCGCGCCGTGCTCCAGGTAGACGTAGTCGTCCAGGGTGCCCTGGCGGACCAGGTAGACCGTGAGCGAACGGACGTACATGGCGCCGATGCCGAGGCCCAGGGCCATCAGCACGATCTCGTTGGTGATCGCGAAGGCGCCGATGACACCGTCGAACGAGAAGGACGCGTCGAGCACTTCCAGGTAGAGGAACATGAAGAACGCGGCCTTGCCGGAGAGTGCGACCGCGGAGAGCTTCTTGCCGGTCCGCTTGGCCTCTTCCTCCGCCTCGTGTTCCCGTTCCTCCTCCTCTTCGAGCTTGTTCTCGAAGTAACCGGAGAGACCGCCGACGACGAGGTACGTGATCAGACCAGCGATCCCCGCGAGCATGACCGTCTCGGCCTTGTCCGCGTGTCCGCCGCCGTGCTGGTGCGCCTGGGTCGCGAAGGTCAGGGCGGAGATCAGCAGGACGATCAGCGCGATGCAGACCGACAGCATGTCGACCTTGCCGAGCTTGGCGAGCGGGCGCTCGATCCAGCGCAGCCACTGGATGTCACGGTCCTCGAAGATGAAGTCGAGGAAGATCATAAGCAGGAACATGCCACCGAAGGCGGCGATCGCCGGATGGGCGTCGGTGACCAGTTGCTTGTACTGGTCCGGGTCGTTGAAGGAAAGATCGATTGCCTCGATCGGTCCCAGCTTGGCGGTGATGGCCACGATCACGACGGGGAACACCAGTCGCATACCGAAGACCGCGATGAGGACACCGACGGTGAGGAAGATCTTCTGCCAGAAGGCACTCATCTTCTTCAGGATTCCGGCGTTGATCACCGCGTTGTCGAAGGACAGCGAGATCTCCAGGACGGAAAGGATCGCCACCACTCCGAAGGCTTCCCACCCCCCGTAGAACCACGCTGCGACCAGACCGATCGCGGTAATCGCGAACGACCAGCCGAAGGTTTTCAGAACCACTGGCTACCCCATCATGTGTGTAACGGGTCTCCCCCGAGTTGCCCGGGGCTCCCCCGCGCTGTACGCGGCTTTACGAAACGTTGACCCCGAAGTCTAGAGCGATGCCCCGGAGTCCCGACGCGTACCCCTGCCCCACTGCACGGAACTTCCACTCGCCGTTGTAGCGGTAGAGCTCACCGAAGATCATCGCGGTCTCCGTGGAGGCGTCCTCGCTGAGGTCGTACCGCGCGAGTTCCTGGCCGTCGGCCTGGTTGACCACGCGGATGAACGCATTACTGACCTGGCCGAACGTCTGCCCGCGATTGTCGGCCTCATGGATGGAGACCGGGAATACGATCTTGTCGCAGTGGGCCGGCACCTGGTCGAGGTTGACGATGACCGACTCGTCGTCGCCCTCGCCCTCTCCCGTGAGGTTGTCACCGGTGTGCTCGACGGAACCGTCGGGGCTCGTGAGGTTGTTGTAGAACACGAACCATTCGTCGCCGAGCACCCGGCCCGACTGGCACAGCAGCGCGCTGGCGTCGAGGTCGAAGTCCGCCCCCGTGGTGGATCGTGCGTCCCAGCCGAGCCCGATGAGCACCTGGGTGAGATTGGGTGCGGCCTTGGAGAGGGAGACATTGCCTCCCTTGGCGAGCGTGACGCCCATGCTGTGTCCTCCCCGAGTCGATGAACCGGTGATGAGCCGGCGGATCCGTCTGCTGAGCGCGTCCGGCGCCGCACAGCTGTGCGGCGCCGGACGGGACGTGCTGAAGGCCTGTCCGGGACCGAGGGCCCGGACAGGGCTTGCTAGACGTTGACGCCGAAGTCCTGCGCGATGCCGCGCAGCCCCGAGGCGTAGCCCTGGCCGATGGCGCGGAACTTCCACTCCGCACCGTTGCGGTACAGCTCGCCGAAGACCATGGCGGTCTCCGTCGAGGCGTCCTCACTGAGGTCGTAGCGCGCGAGCTCCGTGTTGTCGGCCTGGTTGACCACGCGGATGTACGCGTTGCGGACCTGGCCGAAGCTCTGCTGGCGGGACTCGGCCTCGTAGATCGAGACCGGGAAAACGACCTTGTCGACGTCGGCCGGGACACCGGCCAGGTTCACCTTGATGACCTCGTCGTCGCCCTCGCCCTCACCGGTGAGGTTGTCACCGGTGTGCTCGACGGAACCGTCGGGGCTCTTGAGGTTGTTGAAGAAGACGAAGTTGCCGTCGTTGCCGACCTTGCCCTCGACGTTCGTCAGCAGGGCGCTGGCGTCGAGGTCGAAGTCTCCGCCGGTGGTGGTACGAGCGTCCCAGCCCAGACCCACGATGACCGCGGTCAGGTTGGGCGCGGCCTTGGTCAGCGAGACGTTGCCGCCCTTGCTGAGGCTGACTCCCACGAGTCCTCCCATTGGTTTCTTTGGGGGCCGGCCGGTGCCGGCGCCTCCACGTCGTGTTGGCATCCGATCAACGACTGGATCCTAGTGACCGGTTCCCGGCCAAAACAGGCTTTTGGCCGGGGGTCGCGCCGGGATCCGCCGGATTTCGGATCAGAGGGCGCCGAGCGCCTTGATGTACTCGTTGAGGTCGCGCGCGTCGGGCAGGCCGTTGACGACCGTCCAGCGCACCACGCCCTCCTTGTCGATGATGAAGGTCCCGCGCACCGCGCAGCCCTTGTCCTCGTCGAAGACGCCGTAGGCGCGCGAGGTCTCGCCGTGCGGCCAGAAGTCCGAGACGAGGGGGTACTCGAGACCCTCCTGCTCGGCGAAGACGCGCAGGGTGTGGATGGAGTCGTTGGAGACGGCGATCAGCTGCGTGTCGTCGTTCTCGAAGGTGGGCAGCTCGTCGCGGAGCGCGCAGAGTTCGCCCGTGCAGACGCCGGTGAAGGCGAACGGGTAGAACAGCAGCACCACGTTCTTCTCACCACGGAAGTCCGAGAGCTTCACGGTCCGGCCGTGGTTGTCCTTCAGCTCGAAATCCGGGGCCTTGGTGCCGACCTCGATCGCCATGAAAACGCGTCCCTTCGCTACGTCACCGGGCTGGGCTGTCCGGGTGACTCCCACCCTACGCAGCGGCGCCGGGCGGGCGTGCGGCACCCGGGAAGCCGGTGCCGTGACCGGCAATGTTTGCGCGACGGGGCAAAGCCCGCCGGGAGGGGCACTACCCGCGGACGTACGGGGAAATGTGCGGGGGAATGCGCGAAGGCCCCGGATGTGCCGGGGAATGTACGAAGGCCCCGGACGGCGTGACGCCGTCCGGGGCCTTCAAGGGGGGAGTGCGGTTCAGCGCCTGGTCTTGGCCGCCTTCGGCGTGACCAGACGGCTGCCCGTCCAGTCCTTGCCCGCACTGATGCTCTTGGTCTGGGCGAGACCGGCTGTCTGGGCAGCCTCGTTGATATCGCTCGGCTCGACGTATCCGTCACGGCCGGTCTTCGGCGTCATCAGCCAGACCGTACCGCCGTCCTCGAGCAGACCAATGGCATCCACCAGCGCGTCCGTAAGGTCGCCGTCCTCGTCACGGAACCAGAGCAGGACGACGTCAGCGACGTCGTCGTACTCCTCATCGACGAGTTCCTGGCCGGTAGTGGCCTCAATGCCCTCACGGAGCTCCAGCTCGACGTCGTCGTCGTAGCCGATCTCCTGGACCACCTGTCCGGGCTCGAACCCCAGGCGTGCTGCCGGGTTGGTTCGCTCCTCCGCGTGGTCCGCGGTCGCGCTCACGGGTTGCCTCCTGATCATGTTTCGGAAAATGCTGCAGCCACGCGCGTGCGCGGGGCGTTGGCCGTAGTCCACACGGGAGTGGCGGATCGCGCAAGTACCCAGCGTACGAGACCGCCTAAACGGTGACGTTCCCTGCCACGTCGCCGCAGTGTCGGCGGGCCCTTCGCGGGAGCCGGCGCTGCCGTCCACACCCTTGGACCGACCTGCACCTGAGGGGCGGCGTCGCGGGGCTGGGCACGCGCATCTGCGGCGTTGTCGTCAATCACCATGGCTCCGCCATGCCTCAATCCTCCGCCTTGCAGCTGCACGCACCCGGCCCCGCTCCTTCACCCACCCTCCAGATGCAGGTCGGTCTTACGTCCTTGAACAGCTTATGCGGTTTCGGTCCGGCAATCGGAGTCGGACAGCATTTGGGAGCACTTGGACCCCTTTGGCCCGTGCGTCCGTCCGGGGAGCCGGGTTCGTGAACGCCTGCGGTTACCTTTCGGTAGAGATGACGTTTCACGTCCTCGCGGTACACGATGGGATGGCGTACGCGCAGACATCCCGGGGGACGCCTCCCGTGACCAGGCCCCGTAGAGCAGCACCGACAGCGAAGGAACAGCGTGGCTTCCGGATCCGATCGCAACCCGATCATCATTGGCGGCCTTCCGAGTCAGGTCCCGGACTTCGATCCCGAAGAGACCCAGGAATGGCTCGACTCACTCGACGCCGCCGTCGACGAGCGAGGCCGTGAGCGGGCCCGCTACCTCATGCTCCGGCTCATCGAGCGCGCGCGGGAGAAGCGTGTCGCCGTGCCGGAGATGCGCAGCACGGACTACGTGAACACGATCGCCACGAAGGACGAGCCGTTCTTCCCCGGCGACGAGGAGATCGAGCGCAAGGTCCTCAACGCGACCCGCTGGAACGCGGCCGTGATGGTGTCGCGCGCGCAGCGCCCGGGGATCGGCGTGGGCGGCCACATCGCCACGTTCGCCTCCTCCGCCTCGCTGTACGACGTGGGTTTCAACCACTTCTTCCGCGGCAAGGACGACGGCCGGGGCGGCGACCAGATCTTCTTCCAGGGGCACGCCTCCCCCGGGATCTACGCCCGCGCCTATCTGCTGGACCGGCTGAGCGAGGCGCAGCTCGACGCCTTCCGCCAGGAGAAGTCGAAGGCGCCGAACGGCCTGTCCAGCTACCCGCACCCGCGGCTGATGCCGGACTTCTGGGAGTTCCCGACCGTGTCGATGGGTCTCGGCCCGCTCGGCGCGATCTACCAGGCGCGGATGAACCGCTACATGGAGGCGCGCGGCATCGCGGACACCTCCGATTCGCACGTCTGGGCGTATCTGGGTGACGGCGAGATGGACGAGCCGGAGTCGCTCGGCCAGCTCTCCATCGCCGCCCGGGAGGGCCTGGACAACCTGACCTTCGTCGTCAACTGCAACCTGCAGCGCCTCGACGGGCCGGTGCGCGGCAACGGCAAGGTCATCCAGGAGCTGGAGTCGCAGTTCCGCGGTGCCGGGTGGAATGTCATCAAGCTGGTCTGGGACCGCTCCTGGGACCCGCTGCTGGCGCAGGACCGCACGGGCATTCTCGTCAACAAGCTGAACACCACGCCGGACGGCCAGTTCCAGACGTACGCCACCGAGACGGGTGCGTACATCCGTGAGCACTTCTTCGGTGACGACCCGCGGCTGCGCGACATGGTCAAGGACATGACCGACCAGCAGATCCTGCACCTCGGGCGTGGCGGTCACGACCACAAGAAGGTCTACGCGGCGTACGCGGCGGCCAAGGCGCACAAGGGCCAGCCGACGGTGATCCTGGCGCAGACGGTCAAGGGCTGGACGCTGGGGCCGAACTTCGAGGGCCGCAACGCGACCCACCAGATGAAGAAGCTCACGGCCGAGGACCTCAAGCGCTTCCGGGACCGCCTGCACATCCCGATCGCGGACAAGGACCTGGAGGACGGCAACCCGCCGTACTACCACCCGGGCCGCGACTCGGAGGAGATCCAGTACATGCACGACCGCCGCAAGGGCCTGGGCGGTTACGTCCCGACCCGTGTGGTGCGCGCGAAGCCGCTGGCGCTACCCGATGACAAGGCGTACGCGACCGCGAAGAAGGGTTCGGGTCAGCAGTCGATCGCCACCACCATGGCGTTCGTCCGCATTCTGAAGGAACTCATGCGGGACAAGGAGATCGGCAAGCGTTTCGTGCTGATCGCGCCCGACGAGTACCGCACCTTCGGTATGGACGCGTTCTTCCCGAGCGCGAAGATCTACAACCCGCTCGGCCAGCAGTACGAGTCGGTGGACCGCGATCTGCTGCTCGCGTACAAGGAGTCGCCGACCGGGCAGATGCTGCACGACGGCATCTCGGAGGCGGGCTGCACGGCCTCGCTGATCGCCGCGGGTTCGGCGTACGCGACGCACGGCGAGCCGCTGATCCCGGTGTACGTCTTCTACTCGATGTTCGGTTTCCAGCGCACGGGCGACCAGTTCTGGCAGATGGCCGACCAGCTGGCACGCGGTTTCGTGCTGGGTGCGACCGCCGGGCGTACGACGCTGACGGGCGAGGGCCTGCAGCACGCGGACGGCCACTCGCAGCTGCTCGCGTCGACGAACCCGGGCTGTGTCGCCTACGACCCGGCGTTCGGGTTCGAGATCGCGCACATCGTCAAGGACGGTCTGCGCAGGATGTACGGCGGGACGCCCGAGGAGAACGAGGACGTCTTCTACTACCTCACCGTCTACAACGAGCCGATCCAGCATCCGGCCGAGCCCGCCGATGTGGACGTCGAGGGCATCCTGAAGGGTGTCTACCGCTACCGCAGCGGCGAGAAGGGCGCGATCCCGGCCCAGATCATGGCGTCGGGTGTGGCGGTCCCGTGGGCGGTCGAGGCGCAGCGCATCCTCGCCGACGAGTGGAACGTAAAGGCGGACGTCTGGTCCGCGACCTCCTGGAATGAGCTGCGGCGCGAGGCCGTGGACGTGGAGCGGTACAACCTGCTGCATCCGGAGGAGGAGCAGCGCGTTCCGTATGTGACGCGCAAGCTGTCCGGGGCGCAGGGGCCGTTCGTGGCGGTCTCGGACTGGATGCGGTCCGTGCCCGACCAGATCTCCCGTTGGGTGCCCGGCGCCTACCAGTCGCTGGGTGCGGACGGTTTCGGCTTCGCGGACACGCGTGGGGCGGCCCGCCGGTTCTTCCACATCGACGCGCAGTCGATCGTCCTGGCGGTGCTGACCGAGCTCGCGAAGGAGGGCCGGATCGACCGTTCGGCGCTGAAGACCGCGGTCGACCGTTACGACCTCCTGGACGTGGCCGCGGCCGACCCGGGCGCGGCGGGCGGCGACGCGTAGGGATGTACGCACGGACGCGGGGCGGCGGGACCTGAAGGGGTCCCGCCGCCCCGCGTCGCTGTGTACGGTCCGGTCAGTTCTCCCAGACCTTGAAGGCCCGGACCTGGTACGGGGAGCGGGGCACCCAGGTGCCGCCGCCCGGGTACGTCTCGAACTCGCCGGTCTCCTCGCACTCCGCCGACTGGTAGGTGGTGACGGGGCGGCCCGTGCGGTTGACCAGGGCCTGGACGGTGGTGCCCGCCTTGAGCGGTACGCAGCTCTCGATGTCGATGGTGGAGAGCTCGTGGACCTGCCGGGCGCCGGTGAAGTCGGGTTTCGCCCAGAGGCAGAGCTGGCCGGTCGAGCAGTCCCCGAGCCGGCCGGGTGCGGCATGGGCCGGAGCCTGTGGGAGGAGCGCGGTGGCGGCCAGGGCGGCCGCGACAACGGTCGTACGCATATGAATCAACCCCCGTGTTGATGTGGATCTTCTACGCCCACCCTGAGCTGCGCGGCGGCGGATCGGGAAGAGTTCCGGGGGCGGGATCACCCTGATAGGCGACAGCCCCGCCGGAACGTTCCGGCGGGGCTGTTGTACGCGCTGTGTTGACGCCGAGGCCGCCCAGAGGACGGGTCAGATGTGACCGGCTCCCGCGCCCGCCTCGGCGTTCTCGCCGCGCTTGGTCAGGGTGGCGACGAGTGCGGCGATCACCGCGACGATGCCGGCGACCATGAAGGCCGTGCTCATGCCAGACAGGAAGGTGTCGTGGGCGACGCCCACGATCTTGCCGGCGACGTCCGGCGGGGTCCCCTCGGCGACCGGCGGCATGCCGACCTTGATGGCGGAGGAGGCCTGGTCGAGCTTCTCGCCCGACAGCGGCGGAAGCTTCGCTTCCGTCCAGTTGCCGGGGAGTACGGAGTCGACCCTGGCTGCCATGATCGCGCCCAGGACCGCCGTGCCGAGGCTGCCGCCGACCTGCATGGCGGCCTGCTGCAGACCACCCGCGACGCCGGAGAGCTCCATCGGGGCGTTGCCGACGATGACCTCGGTGGCGCCGACCATCACCGGGGCGAGGCCGAGGCCGAGCAGGCCGAACCAGATCGACATGGTCAGCGTGCCGGTGCCGATGGACAGCTGGGACATGCCGAAACAGGCGACCGCCGTGCACACCATGCCGCCGACGAGCGGGACCCGCGGGCCGAACTTGGTGATCATGAAGCCCGCGAGCGGCGAGGCGACGATCATCATGCCGGTCAGCGGCAGCAGGTGCAGACCGCTGTCGACCGGGCTCAGGCCGTGCACGTTCTGCAGGTAGAAGGTGACGAAGAACAGTCCGCCCATGAAGGCGAAGGCCATCAGTACCATCAGGACGACGCCCGCCGAGAGCGGGACGGACCGGAACATCGCCAGCGGGATCAGCGGTTCCCTGACGCGCTGCTGGACGAAGGCGAATCCGGCGAACAGGGCCACGGCCGCCACCAGGAAGCCGACCGTCTTGAGGTCGCCCCAGCCCCACTCAGCACCCTTGATGAGCGCCCAGATCAGGCAGAACATCGCCGTGGACAGCAGCACGATGCCGGTGATGTCGAAGGAGCGCGGCGCGTTCTCGGCGCGGTGGTCCTTGAGGATCAGCACGCCCATGACGAGGGCGATCACGCCGACCGGCACGTTGATGAAGAAGACGGACTGCCAGCTGACGTGCTCGACGAGCACGCCGCCCAGGATCGGGCCGCCGGCGGTCGAGGCGCCGATCACCATGCCCCAGATGCCGATCGCCATGTTCAGCTTCTCGGCCGGGAAGGTGGCGCGCAGCAGGCCGAGCGCGGCGGGCATCAGCAGGGCGCCGAAGAGGCCCTGGAGCACGCGGAAGGTGATCACCAGGACGACGCTGCTGGAGAAGCCGATGGCTCCCGACGCGGCGGCGAAGCCGACGACGCCTATGAGGAACGTCTGACGGTGGCCGAAGCGGTCACCGAGCTTGCCCGCGGTGATCAGGGAGACGGCGAGGGCCAGCATGTAGCCGTTGGTGATCCACTGGACGTCTGCGAGCGAGGCGCCGAGGTCCTTCTGGATCGCGGGGTTGGCGATCGCGACGATGGTGCCGTCGAGCGCGACCATCATCACGCCGATGGCCACGGAGAAGAGCGTCAGCCAGGGGTGGCCGCGCAGCCCCTTGGCAGGGGCGGTGCCGAGGGGGTCCCGGGGGCTCTTCGGCGCCTTTTCGACGGTGGTCTGACTAGTCATACGCGGGAGATTAGTGTCAGCCGCTGACAGTTGACAAACCAATTCACAAGTCAGTAACTGTCATGTAGCTCACAGGTAAGCTGAGCTGGACAAAGCAGGGAAAAGAGGACCGGTTCAGTGACCGACGGGCAGCAAGCCACAGCCAGGCCGGCCGGGCTGCGCGAACGCAAGAAGCAACGCACCCGGGACGAACTGATCCGTGCCGCCCTCGGCCTCTTCACCACCCAGGGGTACGAGGAGACCACCGTCGACGAGATCGCCGACGCCGTCGAGGTCTCCCAGCGCACCTTCTTCCGCTACTTCGCGGGCAAGGAGTCGGTGGTCTTCGCCGTCCAGGACATGGTGGAGTCGCACTTCGTCCTCGAACTGCGTCAACGCCCTGCCGCCGAAGCCCCTTTCGAGGCCATGCGACGCGCCGTTCTCTGCGCGTGGAACAGTATCGGAGAGGCGATCGAGGCCGTCATCCCGGTCGAACTCCACCTGCGGACCTATCAGATGATCGAATCGACGCCCTCCCTGCTCGCCACCCATATGCGGCGCGGCGTCGCCCTGGAGGAGCAGATCGCCGGGCTGATCGCCGAGCGCGAGGGCCTGGACATGGCCCGGGACCCCCGGCCCCGCGTCGCCGTCGCCGCGTTCTCCGGAGTGATGCGGGTCACCGGGCAGCTGTGGGGCCGGGACCGCGACGGCAGCATGGACGCGCTGCGGGCGCTGACCGAGACGTACCTGGACCAGTTGGGCCCGGCCCTCGCCGGGAACTGGCGCGCGCAGCCCGCCGGGACGGCGCACCTCAACTGAGGCGGTGTGTGCCGGACGCCTCAGTGCGCGGCATGACCGACGTCACAACAGGCGGGCCACGAGGCTCCGATGAGGCCCTTCGGCGGCTCCCGGCGCGGCGGAGCGTGCGCCACGGCCGTACACAGTGTGAGGAAAACGGGGCTTCATTCCCCGCACCCAGGTGATGTGCGTCACCCGCTTACCGATGCCCTACGCGCGTCTCCTAATGTGTGCCGGAGTGACTTCCTTCGACTCCTCCCCCACGCTCACCGCCTGGCGCGCTCTTCTCGCCATCGCGGTCGTGTTCGTGATGCTGGCGACCACCGGTTGGACCGCCGTGCGTCATCAACACTCCGCCGCGCCACGCGCGGTCGCCCTCGCCTCCTGGGCCAAGGGGTCGATAGCGGGACGCCCGCTTCCCGCGGCGGACGCGCCGGCGTACAAGCTGGCGCACTTCTTCGCCTCGCTCACGGACGCGCAGCAGACCGGCCTGGCCCGCACCTACCCGCTGGTGGTGGGGAACCTGAACGGCGCCCCGGTCACCCTGCGTTACCAGGCCAACCGGCTGGCGCTGGAGCAGGCGCGCACGGCCGAGGAGACCCGGGTGGACGACCCGAGGCTCTCCCCCGGCGGCCGCGCCGACGCGCAGCACCGGGTGGAGCGCTTCCGGTCGATGCTCGCCGAGGGCCGGCACTTCCTCGCGTTCGACCCCTCGGGCCGCGGCCACGCCGCCGAGGTGTTCGGCGACCTCGAACGCGCCGAACGCGTATCGGTGGTCGTCCCGGGCGTCGACACGAACCTGCTGACGCTGGAGCGCACCGGGGACAAGACGAACGCCGCCCCCGTCGGCATGGCCAAGTCCTTGTACGCGGCCGAGCACTCGGAACATCCCGGCGTCCGCACCGCGGTGATCGCCTGGGCCGACTACACCGCACCGGCCGGCATCGGCATGGACGCGGCCCTGGGCAACCTCGCCGAACGCGGGGCGGTCCGTCTCGACGCACTCGTCGGCGCGCTCCCGGGGACGGCTCCCGTCTCCTTGTTCTGCCACAGCTACGGCTCCGTCCTGTGCGGCGTCGCCGCGGACGAACTGCCCCGCCGGGTGACGGACATCGCGGTCGCGGGAAGCCCCGGCATGCGGGCCGACAACGCCGGCCAGCTGCACACCCGGGCCAATGTCTGGGCGATGCGGGACCACGACGACTGGATCGCGGACGTGCCGAACCTGGAGTTCGGGGGCCTGGGCCACGGGGCCGACCCGGTGGATCCCGACTTCGGCGCCCGTATCGCGTCGGCCGGCGACGCGGTCGGGCACAGCGGCTATTTCGAGCCGGGAACCGAGAGTCTCGGCAACTTCGCCGCGATCGGCGCGGGCGCGTACGCCTCCGTGACCTGCGCGAAGTCGGACAGCGGCTGCCACGAACAGATTTCCGGCCACACGTCGGTCTGACGCGCGTACAGACGGTGCGGACCGGTCCGACGCGCGTAGAAAACCATGACCGGCCGTGAATTGTCCGGGTCTCCGAGGGGCGACGCGCGGGCAAGTGCCGCATACGATGAGGCACATGGGTGATGTGCTGGCCGGAATTCATGCCACCTGGGAGTTCGACACCGACTCCGTGCTCATCCGCTTCGAACGGGGTATCCGTACGCCGAGGCTCTTCCAGAGCCTCCGTGAGCGCCGCGTCCCGCACGCGGCGCTGTCGTCGGTGACGCTGACCCCGGGCAAGCGGGGCACGGTGGTGCTGCGTGCGGTCCCCAGACCCGGCGCCGATCCGCTGCTGGAGGCGGCTGCCGGGCAGCTGAAGGACGGCTGCGATCCGTACCGCCTGGTGCTCCCAGCCGAGCGCGAGACGCTCGCCGAGTACTACGCGGACGAGTTGCGCGCGCGCCTTGGCCCCGAGGCGGGCGAGCCCGCGGACCGGTTCCTGGTCGCGGCCCCCGAGGCGCCGATGCGCTTCAAGGCGTACGACGGCCGGGCCAGCTTCGACGGGGACCGGATCTCCTTCCGGTGGTTCTGGACGGGCGCCTCCTCGGAGAAGTGGAAGGCGGGCGACCAGACGTTCCCCGTCACGGAACTGAGCGGCGTCGAATGGCGTTCCCCCGAGGCCTTCGAGGGCTATCTGCGGCTGGTGCCGCGCATACCCGCGTCCTCGGACGCGGCCACCGGCACGGGCGCGGGCCCTGCGGCCACCGGCCCTGGTGCGGGTCTCCTGACGAGCACCGCCCCGGCGCAGCCCATGGAGGCGCGTCGGGCCCGGGCGGACCAGGACCCGGCAGCGGTGATCTTCGGCCTCGGCTACGGCCCGGTGCACGAGTCGCTGCCCTTCGCCGCGGCCGTACTGGAGTCCGTCCGCAGGAGACACTCCGCGCCCGTCGCGGCAGCTCTGGTCAGTGCGGGACGCCGGGACCCGGCGGACATCGCCGAGCGGATCCGCCATCTCGGGGAGCTGCACCAGGCGGGTCTGGTGACGGACGACGAGTTCAGCGCGAAGAAGGCACAGCTGCTGGCCGAGCTGTGATCCGTACGGAGGTGTGCCCCTTACCGAACGGGCGCGGGTCATACCCTCGTACGACAACGGCCGCGGTGGAACCGGAACTCCGGTATGACGCCGCCGGGCGGCTTCGCTGCCTACCCTGATCAGGCCATGCCCCCATCCTCCCCGCCCCCGCCGTCATCGCCGCCGCCCGCTCCCCCGCACCCGCCGGCGGACGGTCTGCTGAGCGCCGCCCGCCGCAATCTGCGCGAGACCGGCCACGCGCTGTCCCATCCCTCGCATCCCCCGACACCGCTTCTGGCCGGTGCGCCGAAGCAGTGGCAGCGGCTGCTGCCGTACGTCGCCGTGCTCGTCCTCGTCGCCATCTTCGTCCCGGTCACGATCACCGTCCTCGCCGACCAGTACGGCCTGAACGGCGGCATCGCGGCCGCGCTCGCCGTCGCGCAGGCCGTGCCGCTCCTGATGCTGGCGCACCGCCCGCTTCAGGCCTGGTGGATCATCTTCCCCGCGCAGATCGCGGGCGCGGTGGTGCTGCTCGGACAGGACGGCGGGCAGAACAACGCCTGGCCGTGGACTCCGCCGGGTCTCGTCGGCTATCTCTTCCTGCTCCTGGCGCTGGGCCTGCGCGAGAGCCGGCGGACCCTCGTCGGCGTCTGGCTGGCGACCGGCGCCGCGGGGCTCGTCCTGTATCTGGTCTCCTCCCACCGCGGCACCGACAACTCGCTCCTGCTGGTCATCCTCGGTGCCGTCGTGCTGGTGATCGGCGCGGCGGTACGGGAACGGGGCGACGCCCAGCGCCGGCTCGCCGAGCAGGAGACCATCAGCGAGGCCGAGCGGGCGCAGCGCACGCTGCTGGAGGAGCGGACCAGGATCGCCCGCGAGCTCCATGACGTGGTCGCGCACCACATGTCGGTGATCACGGTCCAGGCCGACTCCGCCCCGTACCGGCTGAGCGGCGGTCTCTCCGACGAGGCGCGGGAGGAGTTCGCGTCGATCGCCGCGAGCGCGCGGGAGTCCCTCGGGGAGATGCGGCGCCTGCTGACGGTGCTGCGCAGCGAGGGCACGGAGGGCGAGCGGGCGCCTCAGCCGGGGCTCGACCGGGTGCAGCAGCTGGTGGAGGCGACGGTACGGGCGGGGCTGCCGGCCGAACTGTCGATGCCCGCCGGGCTGACCGGCGTCCCGCAGGCCGTGGACCTGTCGGCGTACCGGATCGTGCAGGAGGCCCTGGCGAATGTGGTCCGGCACGCGCCGGGGGCGCGGACCCGGGTGTCGATCGGTTCCGACGGTGCGCAGCTGACGGTGCTGGTCGTCAACGACCCGCCGATGCACACGGGTTCGTCGCTCTCGCCGCACACCCCTGTGGAGACGACGGGGACGGGACACGGGCTGATCGGCATGCGCGAACGCGTACGGTTGACCGGCGGAACGCTGGAGACCGGGCCCCTGGCTGACGGCGGCTTCCGGGTGTCCGCACGGCTCCCCCTCCCTCCGGCTCCTTCTCCTTCTCCCTCTTCTGTGCTGCCCCTGAATCCGGAGGACTCGTGACCATCCGTGTGATCATCGTCGACGACCAGGCCATGGTGCGGGCGGGGTTCGCGGCGCTCCTGTCGGCGCAGGCCGACATCGACGTGGTCGGTGAGGCGCCGGACGGGCGCCAGGGCGTCGACGTCAGCCGCCATACCCATCCGGACGTGGTCCTGATGGATGTGCGGATGCCCGAGATGGACGGCCTCGCGGCGGCGCGCGAACTGCTGAACCCGCCGGTGGGCGTGGTGCACGTGCCGAAGGTGCTGATGCTGACCACGTTCGACGTGGACGACTACGTGTACGAGGCGCTGCGCGCCGGCGCGTCCGGCTTCCTGCTGAAGGACGCCCCGCCGGCGGACCTGATCTCGGCGGTCCGGGTGGTGGCGGCGGGCGACGCCCTGCTGGCCCCGTCCGTGACGCGCCGCCTCATCGCGGACTTCGCCCGGCAACGGCCGTCCGGAGCCACGCGGGGCGG
Organism: Streptomyces sp. NPDC096323; assembly: GCF_040302845.1. Taxonomy (NCBI): domain Bacteria; kingdom Bacillati; phylum Actinomycetota; class Actinomycetes; order Kitasatosporales; family Streptomycetaceae; genus Streptomyces; species Streptomyces sp. NPDC096323. The sequence continues at coordinate 542,149 of NZ_JBEOSI010000002.1, read as the reverse complement.
CCCGGCGCTTCGGCTCAACGGGCTGACCCCGCGCGAGACGGAGGTGCTGGAGCTGATGGCGCGGGGGCTGTCGAACCAGGAGATCGCGGGGCGGCTGGTGCTGGCGGAGCAGACGGTGAAGACCCATATCGGGCGGGTGCTGGCCAAGCTGGACCTGCGGGACCGCGCCCAAGCGGTGATCTTCGCGTACGAGGCGGGGCTGGTGGTACCGGGGGCACCTTGAGCCCGCCCGGCGATTGAGGGCATCTTTTGAGCCCGCCCGGCGATTGAGGGCATCTTTTGAGCCCGCCCGGCGATTGAGGGCATCCTTGAGCCCGCCCGGCGGTTGAGGACGAAGCGGACCGGCGGACCGCCCGCCCGAAGCGAGCCGCCCGCCGCCCCGCCCCGGGCAGAACCCGTACACCCCCTACCCCGGTATGACCTGACACTCAACCCCTCGGTGTGACGCCCCCGCACCCACCCTCTTCCTACCTTCCTTCCCGACGCGCCGAACGGCGTGCGGGATCCGGTTCAGCCGGAGAGGGAGGGTCGGATGCGCCGCTATGCGAGGACCTTGGTCGCGGTCGCCCTGGCGACCACCATCGTGTCGGGGACGGCCGGCTGGGCCTCGGGGAACGCCCAGCAGGCGCTGACCGGCCCGCCGCCCGGCACCGCCGCCTGGCGGTCGGATCACGTACTGGGCCGGGAGCTGCCCGACCCGGCCCGGGACACGCCCGCCCAAGTTGCGCGGTTCTTCGCGGGGTTGAGCGACAGGGACCAGCAGTCCCTGATCGCCCGGCATCCGCTGGTCGTCGGAAACCTCGACGGCGTACCCGTCGAACTGCGCTACCGGGCCAACGCCCTGGCCCTGAAGGCCGATCACGATCCCCGGTACGCGAGCCTCGGTGCCGACCCGCAGCGCCGGATCCTCGCGTTCGACCCCCGTGGACGCGGCCAAGTGGCCGAGGTCTTCGGGGACTTGACCACGGCCCGGCGGGTGTCCGTCGTGGTGCCGGGTTCCGACATCGACGCCGGGACCTTCGATCGTACGAGCGATGTGTACGGGACACCGGCCGGCATGGCCAAGTCGCTGTACGCGGAGACCGGTCCGGGCAGCGCGGTGATCGCCTGGGCCGGGTACACCACGCCCGTCGGCGTCGGCGTGGACGCGGCGACCGGCTCGCTCGCCGAGGCGGGTGCCGACCGGCTGATCCGGTTCACGGACGGGCTCGCGGCCACCGGCGTGCCCGAGCCCACGGTGTTCTGCCACAGCTACGGCTCCGTCGTCTGCGGCCTCGCCGCGCCCCGGCTGCGCGCCGGCGACCTGGTCGTCCTCGGGTCCCCCGGGATGCGCGCGGACAACGTGGGCGAGCTGCACACCGATGCCCGGGTGTGGGCCGCCAAGGACCCCGACGACTGGATCGACGACGTACCGAACGTCGAGTTCGCCGGGCTGGGCCACGGCGCCGACCCGACCTCCGCCGGATTCGGCGCCCGCCGGGTGCCCGCAGGTGACGCCCACGGGCACACCGGCTACTTCGCCCCCGGCACCGAGTCCCTCCGGGCCTTCGCCGCAATCGCGGAGGGGGAGCTGTGATGAGCGTGCGCGCCCTCGCCTCCCGTATCGAGGCCGGTACCCCCGCCCACCGCGACCGCTCCCTCGACGGGCTGCGCGCCCTCGCCCTGCTCGCCGTGCCCACCGGGCACTGGCTGCTCGGCGGCTTCCGGCTCGACGGAGGCGGGGCGCTGCACAACGCCAGCCCGCTCTCGGCCTTCGGCGCGCTCGCCCCGTTCAGCTGGGTGCTCCAGATGCTGGGCGTCTTCTTCCTGGTCGGCGGGTACGCCTCGGTGCTCTCGTACCGGCGGCGGACGTCCACGACGGGGGCCTGGCTGCGCGGCCGGATGGCCCGTCTCGGCCGGCCGGTGCTCGGGGTGACGGCCGTCTGGGCGGTGATGATCCCGGTGCTCCACGCGCTCGGCGTGCCGAGCGACACGCTGCGGACGGGATCGACGCTGGTGATCCAGCCGCTCTGGTTCGTCGGCGTGTACGCGGTGGTGACCGCGCTGACCCCGTTCTGCATGCGCGCGGCGAGGCGGCTCGGCGGCTGGGCCGCCGCCCCGCTGCTCGGCGCGGTCGCCGTCGTCGACGTGCTGCGCTACGGGCCGCTCGGCGACGCGATGCCCTCCTGGCTGAGCGTGCTGAACATTCTTCCCGGCTGGCTCTTCGCGTACCAGCTCGGCGTCTCCTGGGGCGAGGGCCGGATCGGGAAGCGGGGCGCCCGGTTCCTGCTCGTCGGCGGTGGGGTGCTGTTCGCCGTCCTGCTGCTGGTCTTTCACTACCCGGCGTCGATGGTCGGGGTGCCGGGCGAGGCCCGCACCAATTCGCATCCGCCGTCGCTGCTGGTCCTCGCCCTGGCCGCCACGCAGAGCGGAGCGGCGATCCTGCTGCGCGGCCGGATCGCCCGGTTGCTGCGCAGGCCGCTGGTGTGGGCGCCGGTCGTCGTGATCAACCTGTCGGCGATGACGATCCTGTGCTGGCACCAGACGGCGATGCTCGCCGCGGCCGTGCCGGCGTCGTTCGCGGGTGCGGTGCCCGGACTGACGACCGGTCCCGACACGCTCGGCTGGGTCGTGGCCCGGCTGGCCTGGATGCCGGTGTTCGCGGGGCTGCTGGTGCTGATCGCCCGGTACGCCCGGCGGTTCGAGGCACCTTGGAAGGCGGGCACGCAGGCCGCGAACGCCCGCCGCGCGGTGGCGGGGGTGCTCGCGGCCGGATTCGCGGTCTTCGCCCTGGGGATGGCGTGAGGCCGCCGCCGCCCGCTGCTCGCGGGCGGGGCAGTGTGGCTCATGACCGCCGCCGCTCGCTACTCGCGGGCCGTGGCCGTGTTGCTCATGTCCGGGTAGCGGTCCCCCGCCACCTGGCCGGCGATCGGCTCCAGCAGCGCAAGCTCCTCCGCCGACAGCGTGAGCCGGGTGGCGCCGAGGTTCTCCAGCAGCCGGCTGCTCTTGCGCGTGCCGGGGATCGGCACCACGGTCAGCCCGTGCACCTGGGCGCGCTGCTGCACCCAGGCGAGCGCGACCTGGGCGGCGGTCGCCCCGTGTGCGGCGGCGATCTTGTGGACCGGCTCCAGCAGCGCGGCGTTCGTCTTCGCGTTGTCGCCGGTGAAGCGCGGCTGGAACTTGCGGAAGTCGTTCGCCGTCAGGTCCTTGCCCGCGTCCGTGAACGCCCCGGTGAGGAAGCCGCGGCCGAGCGGCGAGTACGGCACGAAGGTCACACCCAGTTCCACGGCGGCGGGCACGGCGCTGCGCTCGACGTCGCGGCTGAAAAGCGACCACTCCGACTGGAGGGCGGCGATGGGGTGCACGGCGTGCGCCTCGCGCAGCTCCGCGCCGGTCACCTCGCTCAGCCCGAGCTGCTTGACCTTGCCCTGCCGCACCAGCTCGGCCATCGCGCCGACGGACTCCGCCAGCGGGACGGCCGGGTCGCGGCGGTGCATGTAGTAGAGGTCGATGACATCGGTGTTCAGCCGGCGCAGGCTGTTCTCGACCGCCTGGCGGATGTACGCCGGTTCGTTGCGCACGCCCCGGTAGTGCGGGTCGTCGTCGCGCCGCTCGATGGCGAACTTCGTGGCGAGGGTGATCTCGTCGCGGTGCGCCCCGACGAAGGGCGCGAGGAACGTCTCGTTGGCGCCGCTGCCGTAGACGTCGGCGGTGTCGAAGAGCGTGACGCCCGCGGCAAGGGCCGTCTCCAGGGTCTCGCGGGCCGCGACCTCGTCGGTGTCGCCGTAGAACTCGCTCATTCCCATGCAGCCGAGGCCCTGGACGCCGACCTGCGGGCCGCCGCTGCCGAGCTCCACGGTGGCGATCTTGTTGTCAGTCATCAGGCACTGGGCCTTTCCGGCGCCCGCGGGGCGCCTGCGTAGAACTCGATCTTGTAGTCGAGGACGGCGAGGGTGTCGTGGAGCTCCGCGATCCGCGCCCTCACGTCGCGGCGGGTCGCCTCCAGCAGTTCCCTGCGCTCCTCGAAGGTGTGCTCGCCCTCGCGCACCAGTTCCGCGTACCGGACCATGCCGGCGACCGGCATCCCGGTGAGCCGCAGCTTGCCGACGAAGGCGAGCCAGTCCAGGTCACCGTTGGTGAAACGGCGCTGTCCCGTGTGTGAACGGTCGACGTGCGACATCAGCCCGATCCGCTCGTACCAGCGCAGCGTGTGGGCGCTCAGCCCCGTGAAGACGGCCACCTCGCTGATGGTGTAGCGGTCCTGCCCCTCGGGACGCGGATGGGCCCGGGGTGCCGTTGGGGCCGTTGCGCAGGCATCCGTGCCTGCCGAAGTGGTCTCCGTATCCGTCACCGTCATGCACTCCACGCTAGAACCCTTGAGTGCACTCTAAGCAAGCGATGCCGGAGACGAGTTTCAGCCACACCGACACGTGCGCTCAAATCCCCTTGCGTAATGGTCAAGAAGTGTTGACCATTGAGCGCATGCCACCTGCCGATGATCTGCCCGAGACCTTTCACGTCACCACGGACGAGCAACTGCGCGCCGTCTCCAATCTCACCCGCCACCGGATCATGGCCGTACTCCGCTTCGAGCCGGCGACGATCACGCAGATCGCCGCCCGGGTGGGCCTCGCCAAGGGAAGCTCCAGCTATCACGTCCGGCTGCTCGAACGGGCGGGCCTGGTGAAGGTGGTGCGGACGCGGAAGGTCCGCGGCGTCACCGAGCGGTACTACGCGATGGCCGCCCGGTCGATCGCGCTGCCCGACCCGGGCGAAGGAGGACCGGATGTGCTGATGCGGCACGCGGTGGCGGACCTGGAGGCATCGCCCGCCGACAGCGAGCGGCACGTACGGATGGCGCATCTGCGGCTCACCGACGAGCAGTTCGCGGAACTGGGGGCGCGACTGGAGGCACTGGCGGACGAGTACCGGGAGCTGTCCGACCCCGCGCTGCCGGACACCTCACTCGTCTTCGCCCTGTTCCACCCGGCGTCGGCCGAGCAGGCCGGAGGTGAGAGCGAGTGACCACGGACCTGAAGCAGAAACTGCCGTCCGGATTCGGACGGCTGTGGACCGCCCAGACGGTGTCCTCGCTCGGTGACGGGGTGACGCACGGCGCGCTGCCGCTGCTCGCGCTGACGCTGACCCGGGACCCGATGGCGCTGGCCGTCGTCACCGCCGCCGGTACGCTGCCCTGGCTGCTCTTCGGGGTGCTCGGCGGCGCGCTCGTGGACCGCTGGGACCGCCGGCGCACGATGTGGGTCGCGGACGCCGCGCGTACGGCGCTGCTCGCGATACCCGCTGGAGCCGCCGCGCTCGACGCGCTGAGCATTCCGCTGCTCGCCGCCGTCGCCTTCCTGCTCGGCATCGGCGGACTGTTCTTCGACACGGCCGCCACGGCGTATCTGCCGGACCTCCTGAGCCGCGACCCCGTCCTCCTGGAGCGCGCCAACTCCCGTCTGCGCGGCGCCCAGACCGCCGCGTCCGGCTTCGCGGGGCCGCCCGCCGGCAGTGCGCTGCTCGCGCTCGGACGGGCGGTTCCGCTGCTCGCCGACGCGCTGTCGTTCGCCGTGTCCGCCGTGCTCGTACGGTCGCTGCCCATCGCGCCCCTGCCCGTACCGGAGGCCCGCGAGTCGCTGCTCCGACAGGCGCGGGCCGGGGCCTCGTACGTCTTCCGGGACCGGCTGCTGCTCGGGCTCGCGCTGCGTCCGGCGGTCGGGAACGTCGCCTTCCTCGCCGTGGAGACCGTGCTCGCCCTCTTCGCACGCGACCGCCTCGGTATCGGCGCCTTCGGCTTCGGCCTGCTCCTCACGGCGGAGGCCGCAGGCGGTCTGCTCGGCGCGGGGATCGCCTCCTTCCTCGGCCGGCGACTTGGCACCGGCACCGCGCTGACCTGCACGGCCGCCGTCGAGGGGCTCGCCATCCTGGGTCTCGCCGCCGCCCCGAACCCGTACGTGGCCGGGCTCGCGCTCGCCGTCTGCGGGGCGGGCATGGGCGCCACGATGGTGCTCGGCCCCTCCCTCCGGCAGGCGATCGTCCCGGCCCACCTGATGGGCCGCGTCGCCTCCACCTCCCGCATGCTCGCGATGTGCGCCGCCCCGTTCGGCGCCTTCCTCGGCGGCTGGCTGGCCACCACGTACGACCTGCGCACCCCGCTCTACGCCGCCGCCGGCCTCCTCCTCACCATGACCGCCGTCACGGCGACCATGACCTCCAACCGCCGGGTCGAAGCGGCGCTGCGTGCCGCCGCCCCGGCCGCGTGACGCTCCCTTGGCTGTCGGTCTTAACCTCGTACGTATGCAGAGCCTGGCAATGATCGAGAACTGGCCCGTCCCCACCGCGGCGGCGGCCGTCGTACGAGCGGACGGGACCGTCGCCGGTACGCACGGCCCGACCGCGCACCGCTTCCCGCTCGCCTCCGTCACCAAGCCGCTCGCGGCCTACGCGGCGCTGGTGGCGTACGAGGAAGGGGCGGTCGAACTCGACGAACCGGCGGGGCCCGAAGGCTCCACGGTCCGGCACCTGCTCGCCCACACCAGCGGCCTCGCGTTCGACGAGCACCGCGTTACGGCCCAGCCCGGCACCCGGCGGCTGTACTCCAACGCGGGCTTCGAGGTCCTCGGCGACCACCTCGCGAAGGCCACCGACATCCCGTTCGCGGAGTACCTGCGCCAGGCGGTGCTGGAGCCCCTGGGCATGACGGCGACGACCCTGGACGGCTCCCCCGCCCGCGACGGCGTCTCGACCGTCGAGGACCTGGTCCGCTTCGCGGCGGAGGTGCAGGCGCCCCGCCTCCTCGACCCGCGCACGGTCCTGGAGGCGCAGAGCGTCGTCCATCCCGGCCTGAAGGGTGTCCTGCCGGGCTACGGCCACCAGAACCCGAACGACTGGGGCCTCGGCTTCGAGATCCGGGACCACAAGTCCCCGCACTGGACGGGCACTTCGTCCTCCCCCGCGACCTTCGGGCACTTCGGCCAGTCGGGCACGTTCCTGTGGATCGACCCGGTGGCGGGGGCGGCCTGCGTGGCGCTCACCGACCGTGCCTTCGGGCCGTGGGCGGCGGAGGTGTGGCCGGCCTTCACGGACGCGGTGCTGGCGGAGCTGCGGGCTTAGCCGACTGGCCGGCGGCCAGGCACTCGAACCACACCGCCTTGCCGCCGCCGTCCTGGCGCAGCTCCACACCCCACTTGTCCGTCACGGCATCCACCAGGAGCAGCCCCCGTCCTTCCTCGTCGAGCAGATCCCCGTCGGCCACGAGGGGCAGCCTCGGACAGTCGTCCGCCACTTCGACGCGTACGCCCTCGCCACCCGGAAGCCGGAAGATGAAGGTCTGGCAGCGGCGGCCGGGAACATGCCGGACGACGTTGGCGATCAGTTCGCTCAGCGCGAGCTCCGCCGCGTCGGCCACGCCTGCCAGGCCCCACCCGGCGAGGTAGAGCCGCAGGATGCGCCGCAGATGCCGGGCGGAGTGCTCGCCGACGGCGAAGTCGGCGCGGTAGACGGGCTCTTCGGACTCGGCCCGGGGAGCAATCACGTGATTCATGTCACCATCGTGCGACCAGGTGACTACTCTCGGCTACGTACCGAAACGAACGCCGCGAGGTGTTGCACACCGGAGGTCCCGCCGTGGCCAACGTCCAGTCACTCGATCCCAGTGCCTCTCCACTGGACTACTACGGCTGGGAACTGCGCCGCCTGCGCGAAGCCGCCGGACTGAACCAGGCCCAGCTGGGCGAGATCATCTTCTGTACGGGCTCGCTGATCGGCCAGATCGAGACCACGAGGAAGCTGCCCACCCGCGACTTCTCCGAACGCGTCGACGCCGCGCTGGGCACGGACGGAGTGTTCTCGCGGCTGATGGGTCTGGTCCTGCGCAGCCAACTGCCGACCTGGTTCCAGCCGTACGCGGAGATGGAGGCGCGCGCGACGTACATCTCCACGTATCAGGCGCAGTTGGTCTACGGCCTGTTGCAGACGGAGGACTACGCGCGGGCGGTCCTGGCCACCGGGATGCCCGACGATCTGGACGGCCTGCTCGCCGCCCGGATGGAGCGCCAGCGCATCCTGGAGCGCGAACGGCCACCGCTGGCGTGGGCCGTGCTGGACGAGGCGGTGTTGCACCGCTTGGTCGGTGGCCACGAGATCATGCGCGCCCAACTGCGCCGACTGTTGGAATTCGCCAACAACCGGTGGATGCAGATCCAAGTGCTGCCCTTCACCGCAGGCGAACACGCCAGCATGGAGGGGTCGTTCACCACCATGCGCTTCGAGGACGACCCGGACATCATCTACACCGAGGACATCATCTCCGGCCATATGACCGCCAGTCCCGACATGGTCCGGGAAGGCTCGCTCCGATACGCTCACTTGCAGGCCGCCGCCCTCTCCGTGGAGGATTCGGCGGCTCTGATCGCCCGCGTGATGGAGGAGCGTTATGGAGACCGGCCCCGACCTGAAGAACGCGCAGTGGCGTAAGTCCAGCTACAGCGGAAGTTCTGGCGGCGAGTGCGTCGAGTGCACCGTGGCCGGCGGCGCCGCCTGGCGGAAGTCGTCGCACAGCGGAACGAGCGGCGGCGACTGCGTCGAGGTGGCCGCCGGCGGCTCCTGCGGCTCCGTGCCCGTCCGCGACAGCAAGGTTCAGGACGGCCCCGTCGTCGTCATCGGGGCCGTCGCATGGCAGGGCTTCGTGGACAGTCTCCGCGTGAAGTGATCCGACCGGGTTTCTCCCGGTGAGGACGTCCGGGGCCCTCAAGACCACTTGGGCTCAGCGGGAACCTTGGGCCGGTTGCCGGACACGTACGGGGTATGGAACTGAACGACGCTGATCCCTCCGCACCGGTCGGAGGCATATCCGACCGGGCGCTGTGGGCGAGGGCCGTCGACGGCGACCGAGAGGCGTTCGGCCGGATCTTCGACCGTCACGGGAAGACCGTCTACAACCATCTGTTCCGGCGGACGGCCGACTGGGCCGAGGCCGAAGACCTCACGTCGACGGTCTTCCTGCATGCCTGGCGTCGGCGCTCGGAAACGGTGCTGGACCGCGACTCGGCCTTGCCGTGGCTGCTGGGCATCGCCGACGGCCTGCTGTCGAACACCAGGCGGCGGCTGAGGCGGGCGGAGGCGCTGCTGCGCCGGCTCGTCTCGCACGACGAGGCCGTGGGCGACCACGCCGACCGCGTCGTCGTCATGGTCGACGACGAGCGTCGTATGTCGGAGATCCACCGGGCGCTGGCCCGGCTGCCGCGCCACGAACGCGAGGTCGTCGAGCTCTGCATGTGGTCGGGCCTGGATCAGCAAGCAGCCGCGGCAGCGCTGGGCGTGGCGGTCGGAACGGTGAAGTCCAGACTGCACCGGGCGCGCAAGCGACTGGGGGCGGACCTCGTCGGCAAAGCCACGGCTCCGGGGTCGTTCAGTTCCAGGAACCCCGTCAACGTGAAGGAGGTCGCACGATGAATGACACGCAGGGCATTCCTGCGGCTCCTTCCGATCGTGATCTGCCGAATCATCGGCGGATCCGAGAGGAGCTACTGATGCAGATCGACTCGGAGGACAACCGCCGTTCGCTGCGACGCGGATGGGCGGTGCCGCTCGGCGTCGCCGCCGGCGTCGCCGCGTTGAGCGTCGCGGCCGTGGCCGCGTTCAGCGGAGTGGGGGACGCCAAGCCGGTGCTCGCCGACCCCGCCGGAAACCCGACGGGCGCCGCCGCGTCCCCGAGTACGGGCCCGACGCAGGGCTCCACGTCGGGCGGAGCCGGTGACGCGCCGTCCTCGGGCCCGGCGTCGGCCGCTCCGGATGCCTTCACCGTCACCAGCGGAAAGACGACCCCGATCGACGCGAGGACCGTCACCAAGATCCTGTCCTCGTGCCTGGGCCCGGACGCATCGCGGTACCACCCGGTGATCGCGGTCCGCACTCCCGTCGCGGTGAAGGACTGGGACGGCGTGGTCGTCGCCGTCGATTCCGCCGGGCAGTACGTGCAGTGCGAGTCGAAGGGCGACAAGGGCAACAGCCCGGACTCCCCTCCCACCTTCATCAACAACCGCCTGTGGGGCACCGGTCGCACGATCGCGTACTTCGACTCCCTCGGCACGCGCGTCGGCGACAAGCAGTACCTCATGCTGGGCGCGGGGCACTACGCGTCCGACGTCGCCAAGGTCGCGATCAGCTACGGGGACGAACCGAAGCAGTACCCGGCGGTCATGGCAGGCGGCGCGTTCGTCTACGCGGCAGCCCTGTCCGCCGACACCTCCGACCCGCGCTATGCGGGCCCGAGCCCGTACGTCCATGCCTACGACGCGTCCGGCAAGGAGATCTACAACCAGAAGAAGGATCCGCAGTTCACCGACGAGCGGTAGGGCGTCGCTGAGTCGGCCTCGCGTTCCGCACGTGACGATCTCGGCCGACGGGGTGCCTGGGGTGCGCCGGCCGACGAGGATTCTGAGGTGCGCTCGGCGGGTCCCCTGTCATCGACGGATCATCGACGGATCCGGTACAGGTCGAGAGTGGTCAGCGAGTTCGCGGCGTTGGCACGATCGGCCTTGCTGGACCGGGGGTCATTGGCCAACGCTGCCAGGAGCCGCAGCCCTTCGGCGCGGTGGCCGTCCAGCGTAGCCAGGGAGCGCGCGGCATGAGCTCGGGAGTCCATGGGGGCCGTGGGCTCCACGGCGAAGGCCGATAGCAGTTCGGCCGAGCGTTCCTCTCCGCAATCGGCCAGTCTGGAGGCCGCATCGATCCGGTCCCATACCTGGACGCGGACGTCCCGGGCGATGGCGAGGAGCTGGACGACCGCTTCCTCACGGTGCTCGTCCAGTTCGGCCAGTGCCACAGCGGCTCTCATGCGGTCGTGTGCCTGGGTGGTCGTGTCAGCTGCGAGGACGGCGAGCGGTCGAGCGGCCTCTTCCTGGTGGGTGACGGAGCGGGCCAGGAGCTGGAGCGCACGCAGCCGGTTGTCCGGATGAACGCTACGACCGGTCACGACGGGCAGGATCAGTTCCGCGGCCGCTTCCGCATCCAACTCGGACAGTCTCTCGGCGGCCGTCAGGTGAAAGTGGCTTCCGGGCAGCGCCTCGCGGGCCAGTTCGGTGAGCATGCGGGCGGCGCGGTCCTGGTAGCCGGCCACCCTGGCCAGTGCCTCGGCAGCCCTGATCCGGTCGGCCGGTGTCATGGCGCTGTTGCCCGCGAACACGGTGAGTATGCCCACTCCGTCCTCCTGGTACGGCTGGTCCATCTCGGAGAGGTACCTGGCAGCCGTCACGGAGCCGTACTGGGCGAGCTCGATCAGCAGCGCGGCACCGGACTCGCGGTGCTCGTCCAGCTCGGCGAGCCATTGGGCCGCCATGCAGCGGAGGTAGTCGTCGGTCCCGGGGTCCATGGCGCACTCGGTGAGCAGCTGCACGCCGAGTGATCCGTGACGGCCGAGCCGGGCCAGCCCGTGGGCGGCGCCGGCAATGCCTTCCATGTCCGGTGCCACCTCCTCGATGCGCTGGACGAGCAGCATGGCCCCGGCCCTCTCGTGGCCCTCCAGCCCGGCCAGGATCTCTGCCGCCCAGGTGCGGTGGTCCGGGTGCAGCGTGCGGTCGCCGGCGAGTCGGGTCAGCAGCCGCGCGCCGTCGTCGAGTTGACCCTCCAGCTCGGCGAGGTCCCAGGCGGCCTCCACCCGACTGCGGTCGTCCACGGCTGGGCTGTTCGCGAACGCGGTCAGCCACTGTGCGACCGTCGGCCGCGGGAGGCTGCTTCCGAGCTGGATGTGGGCCTTGAGCAGGTGGTAGCCGGTGATCTCTCCGGATCCGAACAGGCCCTCCATGGCCCGCAGCGTGGCCGTGGCCAGCGCTTTCTCCGAGGCCAGCAGCGCGTCGAGGAGGAAGCCCAGGTAGGACGGTTCCAGGCCCAGCGGATCCAGTGGCTCGGCTCCGGGCCTACGCCGGCCCGCCCACCGCAGTCTGTCGCGCAGCCGCTGGCCGGGAAACAGCCGGTCGAAGAGCAGCGTGCGGGCCTGGGGATCGCGGGTGGCGTGACGTGCGGCGTGGTATTCCAGGAGCGTGCGGTGCAGGAACTCGACATCGCCGCCCTGACCGGCCAACAGGCCGCAGGAGCGCAGAAGCGAAGCCAGCAGCGCGTCCCACAGCGGTGGTTTGACCTTGTCCGGTCGTCGGGCGTGCGGGTGCGCGGTGAGGATCGCGGTTGCCGGAGCCCGGTTCCCGCTGAGCCTTTCGTGGGCCAGGTGATCGATGAGCGCCGGCAGGTGTTCCCGGGCGCGGTCCGCGGCCTTCTCGACGGTCCGGCGGTCCTCCGGAATCTGATAGCGGCCGGCCAGGGTGCGGATGGCACGGTCGTGCAGGTCACTGACGCCCTTGTGGACGTTCTCCTCGTAGAGCAGTTCGACGAAGGACCGGAAGACTCCGGCCCGGCCGTCGGGCAGGGGGCGATCGGTGTCGGCCTCGTACAGATGGCACAGCATGGCGGTCATCAGCGGAATGCGGGCCAGTTCCTCCAGCCGGGTCCGGCGGACACCGTGCAGGAACGCCCGGACGTGACGGTCGGCATCGGGCAGGGCTTGGAGACGTTTGTGTACGTAGGTGCGCACGTCGTCGTCCGTGAACGGCTCCAGCGTGAAGCGGTCGGCCGCGGGGGGCAGCCGGTCGAGATCGCCGCCGGGCAGGGGGCGGGTCGCGAGAAGGAAGCGGTAGGGCGTGTCCGCCTGCCCGGCTTCGCGGGCGAGGCGGTCGAGGAGGGACAGCCGGGCCGTCCGATCGGGCACCTCGTCAAGGCCGTCGACCATCACCAGCCACCGCGCGCCGGGACGCGGAGGGCGGCGGAAGAAGTCCTCGGTCAACGCCTCGCGCAGCCCGAAGGGACCGTAGTCCTCGGTCACCGCACGCGCCAGGGCGGGCGCCAGCAGGGGCGCACCGACCAGGTCGCCGGCCCGGATCAGCACCGGGACGACGAGTGCCGAGGAGGCGGGGCCGGCCGCCTCACTCGTCAGGAGGTGCCGGGAGGTGGACAGCAGGTGCTGCCGCAGTAGCGTCGACTTGCCGTGGCCCGGTCCGGCCAGCAGGACCCGGATCGGCCCGTCGCCGGCGAAGACGTCCGCGGCGGCCGCGGGAGCCCGCGCGGCCCGGGCTGTGGTGCGCCGCGGCACGTAGACATCGGCCAGGGACGGCGCGTCGAGCTCCGGGGCCAGCCCGGGGTGCGGAAGTTGACCGGCTGCCGACCGGGCGGCGCGCAGGTATGAGCGGAGCCGGGGATCGGGGCCGCCCGTGCGCAGGGCGCGGTGGCCGTCCCCGGGCTCCGGCGCGGAGGCGTAGTAGGTGATGCTCTCGGCGTGTCCGACCGCTAACCCACCTGTGGTGGCCGAGATGACCGTGTCTGCCGTGACGTTCGGGGCCTGACCGCCTCCGAGCCCGCTCAGCCCTGCTGCGGACCCGGCTGTGGAGGGGTTCCGACGGTGACGTCACGCATCTGCACCGCTGCGGCGGAACCGTGATCGGCCCGGATGTCCACATGGCCGCGGATCGTCGGGCCGTCGCCGGGCGTCTTTTCTCCGTCCGCCGGGGCGTGCGTCTGCAACAGGGCCCGCAGGATCCCTGCGGCCTCCTCGCGCTCGGAGTTGCTCAGATTCTCCAGCGCCTGCTCGAAGCGGGCCTGCCAGGCACCTTGCTGGCCGCTGCGCACGCCGGTCCGTTCGTCGTCCTGTGCGGATTCCAGCGCGGCCGCACTACGGCCGAGTCGTTCCAGCTCGACGCGCTCACGCTCCCCGTCGCCTCGGGCGAACCACTGGGCGACCGACTGCTGCACGCCTTGCCAGGCACTGGTCCCGGCCGCCTGGACGACCGCCGCGCCTCCGGCCGCGGCCAGCGCGGCCATCCCTTCCGCCAACATCCAACCGTCCCCGTTCGTCGCCGTGTTCGACATGCGAGACGGTAGTACATCGCGCAGCACGCCATCTCGCAATCCACAGGAACGCACCGGGCGCGCGGTCCGCGCCGCTGAGCCGCATCAAGCCCGGCCCCGGCGGGGCCGGGATCCGTCGGGTCGGCCGGCTGGGCGACAGCAGGTGCGAGTGCCCGGGGTCACCGCCCAGGGGCCGACCGTTCGAAGAGCCCGGCCCGCTCCTCAGACCGTCGCCACCCGCCCCGCGTACCGCTGGGTCCAGCCGGTGCCGGTGTCGGCGGTGAGCACCACGTCGTAGTAGCCGTGCTCGGTGGGCCAGTTCACGACGGTGGAGGAGCCGCCGGGGACGGTGGCCGTCCGGGTGCCGCCGGCGTAGTCGTTGGCCGTGAGCGTGTAACGGATGGGGCGGCGGCCGTCGTTGTGCAGGCGCAGCCTGACCAGCCCGCGCCTGCCCCTGGCCAACTCCGCTTCCACGCGCGGGATTCCGATGTGCTTCCTGTTCTCACTCTCGGGGATGACCTGACCCGCGAAGGAGCGCAGGAAGCCGTCGGGCCCGTAGACGGAGAAGGCGTACTTGCCGTCGGTGGCGTTCGTGTCCCAGGTGTGCGTGCGCGGGGTCGTCGCCGTCACCGTGTACGGCGTGTTGTCGAACGGGAGGTACCGGTCGGCGAAGGCCTGAAGGCTCACCGCCTTGCCCGCCGGGCCGCCGGTCAGCGTCATGGTCGCCGTCACCGTGCCGGCGGCGCGGTCCTCGGTGAAGGTGGCGTGCGGGTGGAAGGAGAGGCCGCGCGGCTTCATCCGGTCGCGCGGCGGCTTCGGCGGGGTTCCGGTGACCGGGTCGGCGATGACCACCGGGCCCGGCCGCGGGTGCGCGAAGTCGATCGCGCTGGTCAGGTCGCCGGCGATGGAGCGGCGCCAGTCGGTGATGTTCGGGCAGGTGAAGGGCTTGCCCAGGTGGGCGGCCCAGGTCTCCAGGAACTTCACCGTCGAGGTGTGGTCGAACACCTCCGAGGCGACGTAGCCGCCCCGGGTCCACGGCGAGACCAGCAGCATCGGCACCCGGGGGCCGAAGCCGTACGGGGTGGTGCCGGAGAACTCGCCGGGCGTGCCCGCCTCCGGGCGCGGGGGCAGGACGTGGTCGAACTTTCCGTCGTTCTCGTCGTAGGTGATGATCACCAGCGTGTGGTTCCAGATGTCCTCGTTGCTCTGGAGCGTCTTGAGCACCTTGTTCATGTAGCGCTCGCCGTGCACCGTGTCGAAGCCCGGGTGTTCGCTCCACGCGGCGGGCATCACCACCCAGGAGACCTCGGGCAGCGGGTGCTCCGCCCCCGGCTCGCAGGCCGCGATCAGGTCGCGGAGCACGGCGTCGAGGTTCGCCTCGGAGTCGTCGTTGGGCGTGGTGGCGCCCGCGTAGACGAAGGAGTTGGCCTTCCAGATCTTGCCGGTGCCCGGTTCGAGGTCGGCCGCGTCCGCCGTACGCGGGTCGAAGGCCGCGAAGCTGTTGGTGACGTTGCAGCCGTACTCCCCGACGTAGCCGTTCTGCAGGCTGCCGCCGACGCCGTTGCCGCTGTTGTCGGAGTAGACCCGCCAGTCGATGCCGGCCTCTTCGAGCTGCTCGGGGACCGTGGTCCAGGTGCGGCTGTAGTTGTTCTGCCGGGCGTTGGTGACCTCGCCGCCCGCCGCACCGGTCATCAGGTAGTACCGGTTCGGGATGGTCGGCCCGTGCAGCGAGCAGAAGTTCATGTCACAGACGGTGTACTGCGAGGCGAGTGAGTACATCCACGGCATGTAGTCGGGCGTGTAGTACCACATGCAGTGGTCGCCCTTGTCCTTCACCCAGGTGTCCCAACGCCCCCCGTTGGCACCGTAGAAGTTGTGCTTGTCGCTCCAGGTGGCGGTCGAGACGGCGGGCGTCACGATGGCGCCGGTGGCGTCCCGTTGCTGGAAGACGTCGGTGCCGTCCTGGAATCTCAGGACCTGCTTGTCGTCGTGCCCGCGTACGCCGCGCAGCTGACCGAGGTAGTGGTCGAAGGACCGGTTCTCCTGCATCAGGATCACCACGTGCTTCAGGTCGGAGATGTCGCCTTTGTAGCCCTTGGGCAGGACGTACGAGGCCGCACTGGCCTGCGCCCCGCCGACCGCCTCGGCGACCGGCCCGGCAGCGAGCGCACCGAGGGTGACGGCAGCGGTCCGGAGCATCCGGCGGCGGGTGATGCGGTGCTCGTTGGCGTTCTCGCGGCTCTCGCCCACGCTCGTGCTGTTCTCGCCGCTCTCGCTGTACTCGCCGTTCTCACTGTCGAGTCGTGGGGACTCGAGGGTCTGGAGAGTCATCAGGGGCCTCCGGGGCGTGATCGGGGGGGGAGGGACGTCGGCGCGTGCCTGCGAAGCTAGGCCGCCGGGACGAACGGCGGGCGAACCAGGGACGTATTCCTGAGGCACCGGCAGATTTCCACGGCCCCCGTCCCAGGTCGAGATGCCGCACGGTGATAGCCGGAACTCGCGCCCCGTTGGCCGGTTGACCGGCAATGCCGGAAGGGCGGACGCGGCGCGGCTGCGGCGCTACGCTCCCCCGCCATGACCGACATAGTCCGCGCCACCGCCTCCGACGTCCCGGCGCTCGCCGCCGTCCTCGCCAGCGCCTACGCCGAGGACCCCGTGTGGTCGTGGCTGATGCCGCACGACCGCGATCGCCGGCTGCGGCTGCTGTTCACCGCCCATCTCGGCCAGCAGGTCCCGGCGGGCCGGGTGTGGACGGACCGCGACCGCACGGTGGCGGCGGTCTGGGCGGAGCCCGGGCAGTGGAAGCTGCCGGTGAGCTACCTGCTGCGCAACGCGCCCACGCTCCTGCGGGCGGGCCGGGCCCAACTACCGCGGACCGGGATGCGGTTGCTCGCGCTGGAGCACCGGCACCCGGCCGGTCCCGCGCACTGGTACGTCGAGTACATCGGCACCCACGCGGACGCGCGAGGCACGGGGCGCGGCTCGCAGGTGCTGGGCGGGCTTCTGGAACAGGCGGACGCGGACGGGCGGCCGGTCTTCCTGGAGTCGAGCAACCGCCGCAATCTGACGTTCTACGAACGGCACGGGTTCGCCGTGCAGGAGGAGATGGCGTTCCGGTCGGGGCCGCCCATGTGGTCGATGTGGCGGCGGGACCCGGTGAGGTAGCACCGGAGGCGGGCCCGGCGGATTCCCTTCGGCGCGACACCGTCGGGCAAGGCGCGCGCCGCACGCAGGGACGAATTGGTTGATATCGGCATAATATCTGGGCGGTGGTGGTGCACTTCGACACATGGGGAGAGCGGACATGCCGTCAGTCGACGCGAGCACTGTGGAACGGATGACGAGCGCCCTCTTCATCGAGCGCGGCCTGCGCAGTCCGAGCTCCACCCGGTTCTGGGGGCTGCTCGTGCTGGCCTCCGTCATCGCGAGCGCCGGGGTGGTGGGCGACTCCACGGCGACGGTCATCGGCGCGATGATCGTCGCCCCGCTGATGACGCCCATCCTCGGCAACGCGCTGGCCCTCGTGCTCGCCGACCGGCCGCAGGTCGTGCGGTGCGCGCTGCTCGTCCTGGGCGGCGCACTGGCCGTCGTCGCGATCGGCATGCTGCTCGGCTGGATCGTCTCCCCGCCGGACGCCTTCGGCTCCAACAGCCAGGTGTCCTCCCGGGTCAGCCCGCGTCTGATCGACCTGCTGGCCGCGCTGGCCACCGGGACGGTCGGCGCGTTCGCTCTCGTACGCTCCGACATCTCCGACACGCTGCCGGGCGTGGCGATCGCCATCTCCCTGGTGCCGCCGCTCGCGGTGACGGGACTACTCATCACCGTCGGCCGTTACCACGACGCGAGCGAGTCGGCCCTGCTGTTCAGCACCAATGTCGCCGCCATCGTGGCGACCGGGACCATCGTCTTCCTCGTCTACGGGATCCGGGCAGCGGCCCGGGAATCGGGGCGGCACGTGGGCCGGTTCCACGGGTGGACCCTGACCGCCGTGGCCGCCGTGATCCTGCTGATCGCGGTTCCGCTCACCGCCGGCACGCTGTCCGTCGCACGCGACCGCTCACTCGCGGCCGATGCCGAGCCCGTGGCCGAGAAGTGGGCGACGACCGGGAAGTGGCAGATCGCCTCGGTCGAGGCCCGCAACGGCATCATCGTCATCGGCGTGCTGGGCCTGCCGCCGCAGCCCGCCCCCGCGGAGCTGCGCGCGGCCCTGGACCGGAACGGCATGGCGGGCGCCGACCTCGAACTGCACCTCGTGGGCGGGCGCACGCACTGGTGCCCGGCGGACACGGACACCTGCACGGTACGGAGCGGCGGGCGCGCCTGAGATCCGCCGCCGTCGGGAGGTCAGTCCGGCAGCTCCCAGACCAGCACCTCGGCCGCCGCGACCGCGACCAGTTCCAGCCCCGCCTCCCCGACGATCCGCGCCGCGTCGCCCGCCGCCAGCTCCTCGCAGCCCAGCCGCACGTCCCCCCGCACCACATGGACGTACACCTTCGGCGCGTCCGGGACCGCCGTGCGCTCCCCCTCGGCGAGCCGGCGCACATGGAGCATCGCGCCGGCTTCCGGCAGGGCGTACGGGGTGGAGTCGGCGATGCCGGGGACGGTGGTGTACGAGGGGTCGCCGCCCGGCTCCAGGGGCGCGAGCCACATCTGAAGGAACGCCAACGGCCTTTCACCGTCGTTGCGTTCGACGTGACGGACGCCGGACGCCGCGCTGAGGTGCTGGACGTCCCCGGGGCGTACGACGGTGGCGTGACCGGCCGAGTCCCGGTGGGTCAGCTCGCCCTCCACGACCCAGGTGACGATCTCGGTGTGGCTGTGCGGGTGCTCCTCGAAGCCCGCGCCCGGGGCGAGGCGCTCCTCGTTGCAGGCCAGGACCGGGCCGAAGCGGAGGTTGTCGGGGTCGTAGAACGTGCCGAAGGAGAAGGAGTGCCGGGACTCGATGCCGGCCGCCCCGTCCCCGCCCCTGAAGCGGTCGCCCTCGCGGCGTACGGAAATCACCCGTCCCACGGTAGCCCGGGTCGTGGCCGGATCCCCCCGGAACGCCCCGCCACCCGCCCCGCCCCTTCGGGCACCCGTCCGGATAGGGCAGTCTTGTCCCCGTGCCCCGATCCGATCCTGAGCAGCCCGCTGCGAACGCCGCCCATCTCCATGCCGCCACCCTGAAGCGGCTGGAGCAGTCCTCCGGCCGGCTGGCCGCGAACGCGATCGCCCGCATGGACGAGTCGCTGCCCTGGTACCGGGCGATGCCACCGGAGAACCGGTCGTGGATCGGCCTGGTGGCCCAGGCCGGTATCGCCGCGTTCACCGAGTGGTTCCGGCATCCGGAGACCCCGCAGGCCATCTCGACCGATGTCTTCGGTACGGCTCCGCGCGAGCTGACGCGGGCGATCACGCTGCGGCAGACCGTCGAGATGGTGCGGACGACGATCGAGGTCATGGAGGCGGCGATCGACGAAGTCGCCGCGCCCGGTGACGAGTCGGTGCTGCGTGAGGCGCTGCTCGTCTACGCGCGGGAGATCGCGTTCGCGACCGCCCAGGTGTACGCGCAGGCCGCCGAGGCCCGTGGCGCCTGGGACGCCCGTCTGGAATCACTCGTGGTCAACGCGGTGCTGTCCGGGGAGGCCGACGAGGGCGCCGTGTCCCGGGCCGCCGCGCTCGGGTGGAACTCGCCCGAGCATGTGTGCGTGCTGCTCGGTACGGCTCCGGACGGCGACAGTGAGCTGACGGTGGAGGCGATCCGCCGCGCCGCCCGGCACGCGAAGCTCCAGGTCCTGACCGGGGTGCTGGGCAACCGCCTGGTGGTGATCGCGGGCGGCAGCGACAACCCCCTGCAGGTCGCGAAGGCGCTGATCGGCCCGTACGCGGCGGGTCCCGTCGTCGCCGGGCCCGTGGTGCCGGACCTGCTGGCGGCCACCCGGTCCGCGCAGGCGGCGGCCGCCGGGCTGAAGGCGTGCAGCGCCTGGCAGGACGCCCCGCGGCCGGTGCTCGCGGATGATCTCCTCCCGGAGCGCGCGATGGCGGGCGACCCGGCCGCGCGGGATCAGTTGGTGGAGGAGATCTACAGACCGCTCGAAGAAGCGGGTTCGGCCCTCCTGGAGACGCTGAGTGTGTATCTGGAACAGGCGAGCAGCCTCGAAGGAGCCGCCAGGATGCTCTTCGTCCACCCCAACACCGTGCGCTACCGGCTCCGACGTGTGACAGACGTCACCGGCTGGTCGCCGTCCGATGTGCGTTCGGCATTCACCCTGCGGATCGCCCTGATCCTTGGGCGTCTGGCCGACAGAGATCTCCAGCCCTAGACTTTTGTCGGACTTCAACAATTCCCCCTACGGTTCTTCGTCCCTGTCCCCACGGGCCTTCCGGACCGTTCACAAGAGAGAGTGTGAGGGTGCTCGTACTCGTCGCTCCCGGCCAAGGCGCTCAGACGCCCGGCTTCCTGACTCCCTGGCTCGACCTCCCCGGTGCCTCCGACCGCATCGCGGCCTGGTCCGACGCCATCGGGCTCGACCTTGCCCACTACGGCACCAAGGCCGACGCGGAGGAGATCCGTGACACCGCGGTGGCTCAGCCACTGCTGGTCGCCGCCGGTCTGCTCTCCGCTGCCGCGCTCGACGCCTCACCGGCTGTCGTCGCAGGTCACAGCGTGGGTGAAATCACCGCAGCCGCTCTCGCCGGAGTCATCGGCGACGAGGCGGCGCTGCGTTTCGTACGGACCCGGGGGCTCGGCATGGCCGAGGCCGCGGCGGTCACCGAGACCGGCATGGCCGCGCTGCTCGGTGGTGACCCCGACGTCACCACGGCGCACCTGGAGAAGCTCGGCCTGACGCCGGCGAACGTCAACGGAGGCGGCCAGATCGTCGCCGCCGGCACCGCCGCGCAGATCGCCGCGCTCACCGAGGACAAGCCCGAGGGCGTGCGCCGGGTGGTCCCGCTCAAGGTCGCCGGCGCGTTCCACACGCATCACATGGCTCCCGCCGTCGAACGCCTCCGTGAGGCCGCCACGGCCCTGGAGGTCTCCGACCCGGCCGTGACGTATGTCTCGAACGCCGACGGGAAGACCGTCGCCACCGGCGCGGAGGTCATCTCCCGGCTGGTCGGCCAGGTCGCCAACCCGGTCCGCTGGGACCTGTGCATGGAGACGTTCCAGGCGCTGGGCGTCACCGCGCTCATCGAGGCCTGCCCCGGCGGCACGCTGACCGGTCTGGCCAAGCGCGCGCTGCCCGGCGTCAAGACCCTCGCGCTCAAGACCCCCGACGACCTCGACGCGGCCCGCGCGCTCATCGCTGAGCACGCAGGCGCCTAAGGAGCCCGAGAGCATGTCGAAGATCAAGCCCAGCCAGGGCGCCCCGTACGCACGGATCATGGGTGTCGGCGGCTACCGCCCGACCCGTGTCGTGCCCAACGAGGTGATCCTCGAGACGATCGACTCGTCCGACGAGTGGATCCGCTCCCGGTCCGGCATCGCCACCCGCCACTGGGCCTCCGACGAGGAGACCGTGGCCGCGATGTCCGTCGAGGCGTCCGGCAAGGCCATCGCCGACGCCGGGATCACGCCGGAGCAGATCGGCGCGGTCATCGTCTCGACCGTCTCGCACTTCAAGCAGACCCCGGCCATCGCGACCGAGATCGCCCACAAGGTCGGTGCGGGCAAGCCCGCCGCCTTCGACATCTCGGCCGGCTGTGCGGGCTTCGGCTACGGCCTGACGCTCGCCAAGGGCATGATCGTCGAGGGCTCGGCCGAGTACGTGCTCGTCATCGGCGTGGAGCGGCTGAGCGACCTCACCGACCTCAGCGACCGCGCGACGGCGTTCCTGTTCGGCGACGGCGCCGGAGCGGTCGTCGTCGGCCCGTCGAATGTGCCCGCCATAGGCCCGACGGTCTGGGGCTCCGAGGGCGACAAGTCCGAGACGATCAAGCAGACCGTGGCGTGGGACACCTTCCACGCCGACCGTCCGGAGAAGTTCCCCGCCATCACGCAGGAGGGCCAGGCGGTCTTCCGCTGGGCCGTCTTCGAGATGGCGAAGGTCGCCCAGCAGGCGCTGGACGCGGCCGGGATCGCTCCGGAAGACCTGGACGTCTTCATCCCGCACCAGGCCAACATGCGGATCATCGACTCGATGGTGAAGACCCTGAAGCTGCCGGAGCACGTCACGGTCGCCCGTGACGTGGAGACCACCGGCAACACCTCCGCCGCCTCGATTCCGCTCGCAATGGAGCGGCTCCTGGCGACCGGTCAGGCGAAGAGCGGCGACACCGCGCTCGTCATCGGCTTCGGGGCGGGTCTCGTCTACGCCGCGACGGTCGTTACCCTCCCCTAGGCACACCGGGCGTTTTCGCCCGGACGCCCGAACCCAGCAGATATACACCGAAGGAGCGCCGACATGGCCGCCACGCAGGAAGAGATCGTCAAGGGTCTCGCCGAGATCGTCAACGAGATCGCCGGTATCCCGGTCGAGGACGTCGAGGTGGACAAGTCCTTCACCGACGACCTGGACGTCGACTCGCTGTCCATGGTCGAGGTCGTCGTCGCCGCCGAGGAGCGCTTCGACGTCAAGATCCCCGACGAGGACGTCAAGAACCTCAAGACGGTCGGCGACGCCGCGGACTACATCCTCAAGCACCAGGGCTGATCCCAGCCCGCTGTGTCGCCACCCGGCGGTGGCGCCGCTGATTCACGACCCTCTACACGTGGAGAAGATTTTCCAGTGAACTCGACCAATCGCACCGTGGTCGTCACCGGTATCGGCGCAACCACTCCGCTGGGTGGCGATTCCGCATCGACCTGGGAAGGTCTGATGGCCGGCCGTTCCGGCGTCAAGCCTCTTGAGGGCGAACGTTTCGCCGAACTGCCTGTCCGGATCGCGGCCCTCGCGGCCGTCGACCCGGGCGATGTCCTGCCCCGCCCGCTCGCCCGCAAGCTGGACCGCTCGGCGCAGTTCGCGCTGATCGCGTCCCGTGAGGCGTGGGCGGACGCGGGCTTCACCGGCCCCGCCGGCGAGGACGAGAAGATCCGCCCCGAGCGGCTCGGTTCGGTCATCGCCTCCGGCATCGGCGGCGTGATCACCCTGCTCGACCAGTACGACGTGCTGAAGGAGAAGGGCGTACGCCGCGTCTCCCCGCATACCGTGCCCATGCTCATGCCCAACGGCCCGGCCGCCAACGTCGGGATCGAGGTGAACGCCCAGGCGGGCGTCCACACCCCGGTCTCCGCCTGCGCCTCGGGCGCCGAGGCCATCGGCTACGCCGTCGAGATGATCCGCACCGGCCGCGCCGACGTGGTCCTCGCCGGTGGCACCGAGGCGGCGATCCACCCGCTGCCGATCGCCGCGTTCGCCAACATGATGGCGATGTCCAAGAGCAACGACGAGCCCGAGAAGGCCTCGCGTCCGTACGACACGGGCCGCGACGGCTTCGTCCTCGGCGAGGGCGCCGGTGTCGTCGTCCTGGAGTCCGCGGAGCACGCCGCCGCGCGTGGCGCCCGGGTCTACTGCGAGGTGCTGGGCCAGGGCCTGTCCGCGGACGCCCACCACATCGCCCAGCCCGAGCCGACCGGGCGCGGTATCGCCGCCGCGATGCAGAACCTGCTGGACCAGACGGACCTCAAGCCGTCCGAGGTCGTGCACCTCAACGCCCACGCGACGTCCACGCCGCAGGGCGACATCGCGGAGCTGAAGGCCCTGCGCAAGGTCCTGGGCGACGACCTGGACCATGTCGCGATCTCCGCGACGAAGTCGATGACGGGCCACCTCCTCGGTGGCGCGGGCGGTATCGAGACCGTGGCGACGGTGCTGGCCCTGCACCACCGGATGGCGCCGCCGACCATCAACGTCGAGCACCTCGACGAGTCGGTCGAGGCGGACATCGTGCGTGACACGCCGCGCCCGCTGCCGGAGGGCCCGATCGCGGCCATCAACAACTCGTTCGGCTTCGGCGGCCACAACGTGGTGCTGGCGTTCCGCAGCGTGTGATCGTTCGACGGCTGTACGCCTGAAGCCCGCTTCCCCCGATGAGGGGAGGCGGGCTTCAGGCGTTTCGCGCGCCGCCTCGGGGCGCCGCGTGAATGGTGTCAACGGCTGCTCGAGGCTGCCTTGTTCGAGGTGGTGACCGCGTCCGGGCCGGTCGCACGTCGCGGTGCCGCGGGCCTGGACGTCGCCAGCCACAGGCCGGTGAACGCCGCGGTGGCCAAGGTGAGGGCGCCGGCCGTGATGAAGGCGCTGTTGAGGCCGGCCTCGAACGAGGCTCCGCCGGATTGCCGGGTGCGGACGATGGCTCCGAGCAGCGCCACGCCGAGCACCGCGCCGATCTGCCGGGTGGTGCTGCTGATGCCGGAGGCGAGGCCGCCCTCCTGCGGGCTGACCGCCTGGATGGCGGCTCCCGTCAGCGGGGACATGGTCAGGGCGAAGCCGATGCCGGCGACTGCCAGCCGCCACCAGACGTTCCCGTAGCCGGTGTCGGCGTGCACCATGCCGAGCGCCAGCAGTCCCAGTCCGGCCAGGACCAGGCCGGCGGTGACCACGACGCGGAAGCCGTACCGGGCGGCGAGCCGGCCCGCGTACGGGCTGACGACCACCATGGCGAGGGTGAGCGGCAGGGTCTGGAGGCCGGCGCGCAGGATCGAGCTGCCCTGGACGTACACGAAGAACTGGGAGAAGAAGAACGACGAGCCCATGAGCGCGAAGCCCACCACGACCATGGCGGTGTTGGACACGGTGAACAGGCGCTGCCGGAACAGCCCCAGCGGCAGCATCGGAGCGGAACGACGTGCTTCGACCGCGACGAACGCGGCGAGGAGGATCACCGCGGCGGCGAAGCTGCCCAGGATCACCGGCGCGGTCCAGCCGCGGGCGCCGCCCTCGATCAGGCCGTAGGTCAGCGCCCCCACCCCCAGAACGGACAGCGCCGTCCCCGGGATGTCGGTCGCGGGGGCGCCCGGATTGCGGGTCTCCTCGAGGGTGCGCAGACCGACCAGCAGAAGGACCACGCCGATCGGCAGATTGGCCAGGAAGATGGCGGGCCAGCCGAACGCTTCTGTCAGCACGCCGCCGGCCACGGGGCCGGCTGCCAGGCCGATTCCGCTCAGTCCGGCCCACAGCCCGATCGCCTTCATGCGTTCCTGCGGTACGGGATAGGCGGCGGCGAGCAGGGCCAGCGAGGCGGGGCTCAGCGCCGCGGCCCCGATGCCCTGCAGGACCCGTCCGGCGACCAGCCAGCCGAGCGAGGGCGCGAGGCTGCACACCAGCGAGGCGGCGGTGAACACCACCACGCCGCTCAGGTACACCCGCTTGCGGCCGAACCGGTCGGCGAAGATGCCGCCGGACAGCAGCAGCATGGCTACCAGCAGCACATACGCGTCGACGATCCATTGCAGCCCGGTCAGCCCGGTGTGCAGTCGGTGCTGCATGTCGGGCAGCGCCGCTCCGACGATCGTGTTGTCGAGCAGGACCATGAACTGGCCCAGGCAGGTCACCGTGAGCAGCACGGCCCGGTTCGATCGACTGCCTGGAGCCGCAGGCGACGCATCCATGTGGATTCCTCTCCGTCGGAGCACTCTAAAGCAGTCAGTGACTGCGTTAAGCGACGGTAAGGGAGGTCGCCCCACAAACGCAAGTGGTCACTGCGTTAAGACGTTAGGGTGGAGGTATGAACGAGCGACAGACAGCCCGGCGGCCGGGCGGGCGCAGCGCCCGCGTCGGCGCGCAGGTGCACCAGGCCGTCACCGACCTGATCGGCGAGCGCGGCTACGGCAACTTCACGGTCGGCGAGGTGGCGGCCCGCGCGGGCGTGGCGGACAGCAGCATCTACCGCCGGTGGGGCAGCCTGGAGTCCCTGCTCACCGACGTGGTGCTCACCCGGCTCAACGCGCAGTCGCCGATGCCCGACACCGGCAGCCTGGCCGGTGACCTGCGTACGTACGCGGCCCAAGTGGCGCGCGAGATCACCGGACCCGATGGTCCGGCGGTACTGCACCTGGCCTTCGCCCTGTCGAGCAGCGGCCGGCAGGGCCAGCGGGCGGGTGCCGCCCTCCGGGACGAACGCACCCGGCAGTTGCAGTCCATGCTCGACCGCGCCCGCGACCGCGGTGAGCCCGCACCCGACGCGCTCGACGTGCTGGACCACATCCTGGCCCCGATGTACATCCGCGTCCTGTTCGGCATGGTGCCGCTCACCCCGGACTACGTCGACGGGCTGGTCGACCGTTTGCTCTGAACCAGGACCTTGCCCCGCCGCCGGCCGGCTACACCACCTGGTGCAGCCACCGCACCGGCGCGCCCTCGCCCGCGTGGCGGAAGGGTTCCAGTTCGTCGTCCCACGGCTTGCCCAGGAGCTTGGCGATCTCCGCCTCCAGGTCCGTCTCCCCGCTCAGCGAACGCGCCAGCGCGGCCCGCAGCCGGTCCTCGGGGACCAGGATGTCGCCGTGCATGCCGGTGACGGCGTGGAAGATGCCGAGTCCGGGCGTGGAGCTGTAGCGCTCGCCCTCCGCGGCCGGCGTCGGTTCCGCCGTCACCTCGAAGCGGAGCAGGTCCCAGCCGCGCAGCGCGGAGGCCAGCTTCGACGCCGTGCCCGGGCGGGCCTGCCAGGAGAATTCGGAACGCCAGGTGCCGGGCGCGGCCGGCTGCCTGATCCAGTCGAGCTGGACCCGCACGCCGAGTACGCCCCCCACCGCCCATTCGACGTGGGGGCAGAGCGCGCGCGGGGCTGAGTGGACGTACAGGACTCCACGTGTCGTCACCGGGACCTCCAGTGTGGGACGAGGTGCGCCTTCCCCAGCGGCCTCTCGCCCGTACCAGCTCTTACCGGCCGGGTTCCCGAGGCTGTCATCAGTAAACAGCATCGGGAGTTAATGTCCGGAGAAGGGAGGGTATGTGACGTGATGTGAAGTTCGAGAGCCACCCGAGTGGAGCCGGGCGGCCGGAAGGGCCACTGGTTCGACGTGGAAAAGCTACCGTGCGGCGGCGTCCGAGGTGTGACGTACCGTCGGTCCTGGGCCCATGATTCGCTCCGCATTCACCCGGCAGGGCGCTCGGCCCCGCCGACCGGTGCCACGAGGGTGTGCCGGAGGCAAGGGACAGGAGGGGACGAGGACATGCCGGATGGTTCCGTACGGCACCGCTCGCGCACCGCGCTGGCCGCGCTGGCCGCCGTGACGTGCCTCGGCACGGCCGTCCTGACGGGCTGTGACGCGGGCTCCGACGGGACGACCAAGGGCGCGACGGCCGACACGGACCGGCGGCCCGCGGCCGCGCCGCTGTGGGACCGCAGTCCCGAGTCGGTCGCCGCCGTCGGGGACTCCATCACCCGCGGCTTCGACGCCTGTTCGGTGCTGGCCGACTGCCCCGAGGCCTCCTGGTCGACCGGTACGAACAGCACGGTGCGCAGCCTGGCGGTACGCCTCCTCGGCCCCTCGGGCGCGGCCGCCCGCAGCTGGAACCACGCCGAGACGGGCGCCCGGATCGCCCAGTTGCCGGAGCAGATGGCACTGGCCGCGCAGGAGGACCCGGCGCTGGTGACGGTGATGATCGGCGCCAACGACGCCTGCCGGGACTCGGTGCGGGTCATGACACCGGTGGCGGACTTCCGGGCGTCGTTCGAGGCGTCGATGCGCCGGCTGCGCAGTACGGCTCCGAAGGCACAGGTGTACGTGTCGAGCGTGCCGGACCTCAAGCGCCTCTGGTCGACGGGCCGGGCCAACCAGCTGGGCAAGCAGATCTGGAAGCTGGGCATCTGCAAGTCGATGCTCGGTGACGCGGACAACATGGGCGCCTCGGCGGTGGCCCGGCGTGCGGCGGTGCAGGACCGCGTCGTCGCGTACAACGAGGTGCTGCGCGAGGTGTGCGCGAAGGATCAGCGCTGCCGTTACGACGGCGGGGCCGTGTTCGACTACCGCTTCACCGGCAAACAGCTCAGCCAGTGGGACTGGTTCCACCCGGGGCTCAACGGGCAGGCCCGGCTGGCCGAGATCGCCTACCGCAATGTCACGGCGGCGCGGCCGCCCGCATAACCCGGGCAGCGGGCTGAGCCCGCCCGCCCCCCATGCGCCGGGCGGGCTAAGGTTGCCGATCATGGACGCGGGTTCGAACACGGTGATACGTACGGAACACTTCGGCACCCTCGGGAACGGCTCTGCCGTGGACCGGTGGACGCTGGAACGCGAGGGCACGCGGGTGCGGGTGCTGACGTACGGGGCCACCGTGCAGTCGGTCGAGGTGCCGGACCGCGACGGCACACGCGGCGAGGTGGCGCTCGGACTGCCCGACCTCGCCTCGTACGTCCGGTACACCGGGCCCTACTTCGGCGCGCTGGTCGGGCGGTACGCCAACCGGATCGGCGGGGCCAGTTTCGTACTCGACGGGACGACCCACCACGTCACGCGCAACGAGGGCCGCAACCATGTGCACGGCGGGGCCGTCGGCTTCGACAAGCACGTGTGGGACGCCCGCGAGATCGCGGACGGGGTGGAGCTCTCCCTCGTCTCGGCGGACGGCGAGGAGGGCTTCCCCGGGCGCATGGAGCTCTCGGTGGCCTACACGCTGGACGAGGACGGGGCGCTGCGCATCGCCTACCGGGCGACGACGGACGCGCCGACCGTGCTGAACCTGACCAACCACACGTACTGGAACCTGGCGGGCGCCGACTCCGGCAGCGCGCTCGGCCAGCGGCTGCGGATCGCCGCGGGCCGGATCACTCCCGCCGACGCGGAGTCGCTGCCGACGGGCGAGTTCCTGCCGGTGGACGGGACCCGGTTCGACTTCCGGGAGCCGCAGCCCGTCTCGAAGGAGTACGACCACAACTTCGTGCTGGACGAGGGTGTGACGGGCCCGGTCGCCGAGTTGTACGACGAGGTGTCGGGGCGCGTCCTGACCGTCACGACGACGGAGCCGGGCATGCAGCTGTACACGGCGGACCACTTCGAAGGCCGGCCGTTCGGCCCGTGCGCCGGGATCGCCCTGGAGACGCAGCACTTCCCCGACTCGCCGAACCGGCCGGAGTTCCCGAGCACGGTGCTGCGGCCGGGCGAGGAGTACGTGTCGACGACGGTGTACGGATTCTCGGTGCGCTGAGGCAGGGCACCGAGGCAGGGCACGGAAGCGGGCTGCGGAAGGCGGCGCGGCGGGGGCGCTGACCTGGGGGAACGCGGTACTACAAGATCGTTAAGCGGCACCTACGGGTGATTCGCGGATGATCTACGCGCGTTCGCGCAATGCGCCCCTTCCCGCGCCCCCCAGGGTGGGCCGCATGACTACCAACCCCGCCGAACAGACCTCCGCCCTGCCCTCCCGGCGCACCCTGATCGCCGGTGCCGCCGCAGGCGCCGCCGCCCTCGCCACCACGGCCGTCACCCCGGCGGACGCCGCCGCGACCGGCTCGCTCGCGGCCCCCACCGCCGCCCCCGGCTCCGACTGGGAGGCGTGCCTGACCGTCGCCCGCGCCATCCTCGTACGCGACGAGCAGGACGAGCCGCTGGTGCCGCACTACCGTGAGGTCCTGCTCACCAAGGGGCTGCCGCGCAGCCGCAAGGCCGCCAAGAAGATCCTGATCATCGGCGCGGGCCCGGCCGGGCTCGCCGCCGCCCATCTCCTGCACGAGGCCGGGCACGCGGTCACCGTGATCGAGGCCAACGGCAACCGGGTCGGCGGCCGGATCAAGACCTTCCGCAACGGCGGCCACGAGAAGGCGAAGTCGCCCTTCGCCGACCCGAAGCAGTACGCCGAGGCCGGGGCCATGCGCATCCCCGACAGCCACCCCCTCGTCACCGGGCTCATGGACAGCCTCGGCCTGAAGCGCCGCCGCTTCCACCTCGTCGACGTCGACAGCACCGGAAAGCCCGTCAACCACACCTGGATCCACGTCAACGGCATCCGGGTCCGCAAGGCCGACTACGCGCAGAGGCCGCAGGCGGTCAACCGGTCCTTCGGGGTCCCCGCCGCGTTCGAGGACAAGCCCGCTTCGGTCATCGTCCGGGAGGCCTTCGCCCCGGTGCGCGCGGAGTTCGAGGGCAAGGACGGCACGGAACTCGTCGAGGGCTGGGCCCGGGTCATCCAGCGGTACGGCCACTGGTCGATGTTCCGCTTCCTGACCGAGGCGGCCAAGCTCGACGAGCGCACCATCGACCTCATCGGCACAGTCGAGAACCTCACCTCGCGCCTCCCCCTGGCCTTCGTCCACAGCTTCATCGGGGCCTCCCTGATCAGCCCGGACACCGCGTTCTACGAGCTGCCCGACGGGACGGCGACGCTGGCCGACGCCATGTACGCACGGGTCAAGGGCCTGGTGCGGCTGGACCGCCGGGCCGCCAGGATCAGCCACACCAAGGACGGCGTCCGCGTCGAGACGGTGTCGGAGGGCCGCGACGGCAAGGTCGTCCGGGAGACGTTCACCGGTGACCGCGCGATCGTCACCGTGCCGTTCTCCGGTCTGCGGCACGTGCCGGTCGCCCCCGCGCTCTCGTACGGCAAGCGGCGCGCGATCACCGAGGTCCACTACGACTCGGCGACCAAGGTGCTGCTCGAATTCAGC
This sequence comes from Streptomyces sp. NPDC096323, assembly GCF_040302845.1. NCBI lineage: Bacteria > Bacillati > Actinomycetota > Actinomycetes > Kitasatosporales > Streptomycetaceae > Streptomyces > Streptomyces sp. NPDC096323. The sequence goes on along the minus strand of NZ_JBEOSI010000002.1, from coordinate 511,762 downwards.
CGCCGCTGGTGGGAGTTCGAGGAGAAGGACTGGAAGACGGAGCTGGAGAAGGTCAGGCCCGGTCTGTACGACGCGTACCGGCTCGGCAAGGCACCGGCCGACGGTTCACTGCTGGGCGCCCACCCCTCCGTACCGTCCGGGCACATTCCGCCCAACCAGCGCGTGCACTACGCCGCGTACCGCGCGACCGCGCGCAACCAGCCCGAGGCGGCCCATGTCATCGGCGGCGGATCGGTCACCGACAACGCCAACCGCTTCATGTACCAGCCCTCCCACCCGGTCGAGGGCAGCAAGGGCGGGGTCCTGCTCGCCTCGTACAGCTGGGCCGACGACGCCCTGAAGTGGGACTCGCTGGACGACGACGAGCGCTACCCGCACGCCCTGGGCGGGGTCCAGGACGTCTACGGGCAGCGCATCGAGGTCTTCTACACGGGGGCCGGCGCCACCCAGTCGTGGATGCGCGACCCGTACGCGTACGGCGAGGCGGCCGTCCTGCTGCCCGGCCAGCACACCGAACTGCTCGCCGACGTGCGGTCGGTCGAGGGCCCGTTGCACTTCGCGGGCTGCCACACGTCCGTCAAGCCCGCCTGGATCGAAGGCGCGTTGGAGTCGGCGGTCCGCACGGCGCTCGAGGTGCACGCCAGTTGACTAGGCGCGCGGGGGCAGCACTGTCCCCGCGCCCTCCTCGCCCACCAGGCGGCGCGCCAGCAGCGTCGCCCCCGCGACGGCCCCCGGCATCAGGAAGACGGCGACCAGCGGGACCAGGAAGGCGAGCCCCAGCGGCACGCCGAAGCCGAGGACCAGCAGCCGGCGGCCGCGCAGCAGGACGAGCCGGTCCTTCAGGGCAATGCCGCGGCGCTGGAGCGCGACGGAGGTGAGCTCCTCGGCGAGGAAGTACCCCGTGACGCAGAAGCCGAGGAGCGGGACGACGGTCTGGCCGGCTACGGGCACGAATCCGAGGGCGAAGAGCAGGACCGCGTACAGCGCGACGCGCAGCAGAACGCGCACGCTGTCGCGGGCGGAGATCCACAGCTCCCGCCAGAGCGGCAGCCCGGACTCGGGGACCTTGCCGCCCTCGGCCCGGTCCACCTCCTCGGAGAGCGACTCGTAGAAGGGCTGCCCGACGAGCAGGGTCACGGCGGTGAACGTGATGACGGCGAGGAAGAGGCCGAAGGCGAAGACCAGCACGGTCAGGGTGGTGCGGAGCAGCCCGAGCCAGGGCGAGGACCAGCCGTCGGCGAACGGGGTCGCCCACTGCGCCAGGTCGTCGGCCCCGTAGCCGAGGCCGACGAGGGCGCCCGCGTACAGGAGAAGGGTGATCAGGCCGGGCAGCAGCCCGAGGCCGAACCATCTGCCGTGCCCGGTGACCCAGCGCTGGCCCTTGATCAGATAGCCGAAGCCCGCCCCGAGATCACGCATGGCGTCAGCGTAACGGGACCGGGGCGGGCTCCCGCGCGGAGATCTGTGCAGATCGGCGCAATCAGACCAGGCGGATCATGTTCCAGGACATCGGCTCCAGCGTGGCGCGCAGCACTCCACCGTCGAGCACCGTGCCCCGGGCCGGGTGCGGGGCGACCCGCTCGGGCTCGGTGAGGGTGTTGCGGGCGTCCGGGTCCGCGTCGGCGAGGACCTGGTGCTCGGCGATCTCCGTCAGTCCGAAGCCGCGCAGGGCGACTTCGAGCGGCAGGGTGGCGGACTGGCCGCGGTTGACCGCGAAGACGGTGACGGCGCCGGTCTCCGGGTCGCGGACGGCGGTGGCGTGCAGCAGGTCCGTCTCGCCGTACTTGGCCGTCCCGTACGTGGGCGAGTCCACGCGCACGTCCAGGACCTGGCCGAGCCCGTGCCGGGCGGCCTGGGCGAACGGGTAGAACGTGGTCTGCCGCCAGGCCGGCCCGCCGGGCTCGGTCATGATCGGGGCGATCACGTTGACCAGCTGGGCCAGGCAGGCCACGGTCACCCTGTCGGCGTGGCGCAGCAGGGCGATGAGCAGGGTGCCGAAGACGACGGCGTCGGTGACGGAGTAGTTGTCCTCCAGCAGGCGCGGCGCCTCGGGCCAGTCGAGGGGGTTCTCCTCGGCCTCCTGCTGGCTGCGGGACAGATACCAGACGTTCCACTCGTCGAAGGACAGGTTGATCTTCTTCGTGGACTTCAGCCGCGCCCCGACGTGGTCGCAGGTGGCGACGACGTCCTCGATGAAGGACTCCATGTCCACGGCGGAGGCCAGGAACGAGTCGCGGTCGCCTTCGAGTTCCTCGTAGTAGGCGTGCAGCGAGACGTAGTCGACGAGGTCGTAGGTCTCGGCGAGGACCGTCGCCTCCCAGGCGGCGAACGTGGACATGGACCGGCCGGAGGAGCCGCAGGCGACGAGCTCGACGGACGGGTCGATCTGCCGCATCGCGCGGGCCGTCTCGGCGGCGATCCGGCCGTACTCCTCGGCGGTCTTGTGGCCGGTCTGCCAGGGGCCGTCCATCTCGTTGCCCAGGCACCACAGCTTGATGCCGAAGGGGTCCTTGTCGCCGTGCGCGATGCGGCGGTCGGAGAGTTCGGTGCCGGCCGGGTGGTTGGCGTACTCCTGGAGTTCGATGGCCTCCTGGACGCCCCGGGTGCCGAGGTTGACGGCCATCATGGGCTCGGCCCGGGGGCCGATCTTCTTGCAGAAGGCGATGAATTCGGAGAGCCCGAAGCGGTTCGTCTCGGTGGAGCGCCACGCGAGGTCGAGGCGGCGCGGCCGCTCGTCGGCGGGGCCGACGCTGTCCTCCCAGCGGTAGCCGGAGACGAAGTTGCCGCCGGGGTAGCGGATGGCCGTGACGCCGAGCTCGCGGATCAGTTCCAGGACGTCCGTACGGAGTCCCGCTTCGTCGGCGGAGGGGTGGCCGGGCTCGTAGATGCCGTCGTAGACGCAGCGACCGAGGTGTTCGACGAACGAACCGAACAGGCGGGGGTCGACATCGCCGACCGTGAACGCGGGGTCGAGGGTGAAGCGGGCGGTGCGGGTCATGACTTCCTTCTGGGTGTGGGTACGGATGTCGCCGCGGGTCACTGTCCGGCCAGGCCCGTGTGGGCGACGCCGCTGACGATCTGGCGCTGGAAGAAGACGAACACGATGATCAGCGGCAGCCCGGCCATCAGTCCACCGGCCATGAGCTGGGCCCACTGGATGCCGTAGGAGTTCATGACGGTCGCGATGCCGTTCGGCATGGTCATCAGGTCGGGGTTGTTGGTCACCATGTACGGCCACAGGAAGTTGTTCCAGGACGCGATGAAGGTGAAGATGCCGACGGCGGACAGGGAGGGGCGGGACAGCGGCACGATGATCGTGAAGAAGACCCGCCAGCGGCCGGCGCCGTCGATGTACGCGGCCTCCTCCAGCTCTCTCGGGATGCCCTGGAAGAACTTGTAGAGGATGTAGACCATCGCGGCGGGTGCGCACTGCGGAAGGATCATGCCCCAGTAGGTGTCGACCATGCCCATCGACTGGACGGTGGTGAACAGCGGGACGCCGAGTACGGCGGGCGAGACCATCAGGCCCGCCATCACCACGCCCATCAGGAACGCCTTGCCCCTGAACTCGGTGCGGGCGAAGCCGTATCCGGCGAGTGCGCTCACCAGCAGCACTACCGTGGTGACACAGATCGAGACGACGAGCGAGTTCACGAACCAGTTGGTGATGTTGCCGGACTCGAAGAGTGCCTGCCACGCCTGGCCCGTCCAGTCCTTCGGCAGCCAGTGCGTCGGCACCTCGACGGCTTCGGTCTCCGACTTGAGGGATGTGAACAGCGCCCAGGCGAGCGGCGCCAGGAAGATGGCGGCGACGACGGTGCCGACGGCGGTGAGCACGATCTGGCTAGGCGTCCAGGGCTTGCGGGCCGAGGACTTGAGCGTGCGGGCAGGGGACTTGATACCTGTCTGTGCGGCGTCGGTGGTCATCGGCCGCCCTCCTCACGGTTGCGCAGCAGCCACATCCGCGCGAGGGCGACGGCAGCGATGATCACGAAGAAGATGATGGAGATGGCCGAGGCGTAGCCCACGCGGTAGCTGGTGAAGCCCTGTTCGAGCGTGTACTGCACGAAGGTGCGGGTCGATCCCTCGGGTCCCGGTCCGAAGTCCTGCATCACGACCGCCTGGTCGAAGATCTGGAGCGAGGCGAGGATCTGCAGCGCGACGACGAGGCCCGTGATGTTGCGCAGCATGGGCAGGGTGATGTGGATCATGCGGTGCCAGGCGTTCGCACCGTCCAGTTCGGCGGCCTCGTAGAGATGCGCGGGGATGCCCTGGAGCGCTGCGAGGTAGAGCAGGAAGCTGAATCCGACCGTCCACCACAGGGTGGTGATGACGATGGCGAGCATGGCGTACGAGGTGTCGGTCAGCCACGGCGTCTCCAGGCCGAAGACGTAATTGACCATGCCCGTGCCGGGGTTGAACAGCCACTGCCACAGGTTGCCCGCGACGGTCGACGGCAGCAGGAACGGGATGAAGAAGCACAGCCGCCACAGCCACTGCCCGCGCTCGATGTGGTGGGCGAGCATGGCGAGGAGGAAGGCGAGCACCGTGATGCACGGCACGACGAGCAGCGTGAAGTAGGCGCTGTGTCCCAGCGCGTCCCACATCAACTGGTCGTGCAGGGCCTCGCGGTAGTTGTCGAGGCCGATGAAGCCGGCGCCGTCGCCGGAGATGTTGGCGTCCGTGAAGCTGAGGTAGACGCCCTTCAGGAGCGGCCAGATCACGAAGAGCGCGAACAGGGCGAGGAACGGGGCGACGAACCAGCCGCCGTGCTGGAAGCCCTGCTTGCGGCGGACCGTGGCGCTGTCGGCGGCGGTCCTCGCGCGGGCGGGCGCGAGGATGGTCTGTGGAGTGGTCGTCGTCATGCGGCCGCACCTCCCTGCGCTGCGGTCCTGCCGTCCATGGGGTTCTTCATGGCGAGGAGTTCGGTGAGCGTGCTCTTCATGCGGTGGGCGGCCGCCTCCGGCTTGATGGAGCCCAGCATGGAGGACGCGGCGATCGGCCCGACGCGCTGGGCGAGGATGCCGGTGGAGCCCGCGAACCACACCTTGGGCTCGGTGGCCTGGTGGTCCATCGCCCCGGCGTACTCGTTCTGCGGTTCGAGATTCTGGTACGCGGCCGTCGACAGCGTCGGCGTGTAGGCGGGGATGTGCCCGCCGGCGGCCCACTGCTGCGCGTGCTTGACGACGTAGGCGGCGAGCCGGTGGGCGGCGTCGTTGGTGTCGCCGCCCCGGCCGGACTGGTGCGGCAGGACGAAGGAGTGCGACTCGGCGTGGGTGGCCTGCTTGCCGAAGACGGGGGGCAGCGGCGTCGCGCCGTATTCGATCTTCGCCCCGGAGAACACCGGCACCGACCAGTTGCCCTCCCAGCAGAACGGGGAGCCGTTGATGAACTGTTCGGCACCGGCGCCACCCGCGTAGCTGGGATTGGAGTACCCGTCGGTGATGTGCCGGCGCATGAACTCCAGGACCTCGGTGGCCTTGTCGGGGTCGAAGGTGACGTCGGTGTTGGCGGCGTTGAACCAGGTGCCGCCGAGCTGGGTGTAGAAGGCGACGAAGAACCACCACTGGAAGTTCTGGTCGTTGGCCCACAGGCCGATGGTCTGCAGGCCCGTCTTCGTGGCCTTCTTGGCCTTCTTCAGTACGTCGAACCACTCGTCGGTGGAGGTGACGGGCACGATCCGCCCGTCGTCGCCGAGGAGGCCGGCCTTCTTCAGCACGTCCTTGCGGTAGAAGCAGAGCTGGACGTGGATGTCGAGCGGGAGTGCGTAGAGCTTGCCGTCGATGACGGCGCGCTTCCAGAGCGCGGGGCTGAAGTCGGCCTCCTTCACGCCGTACTTGGCGAGCAGGCCGACGTCCCAGGGGTCCAGGAGTCGGCCGGGCGAGAACCCGGTGACGCGGCCCAGGTGCATGACACCGAGGTCCGGTGCGCGGTTGCCCGCCGCCGCCATGGCGAGCTTGGTGTAGAAGGGGCTGCCCCACTGGAGGGTCGAATCCTTCACGTCTGTACCGGGGTTGGCCCGGCGGAAGGCGTCCAGCATCGCGATCATGTTGTAGCCGTCGCCGCCGCTGAAGAGGTTCCAGTAGCGGACCCGGGTGGCGGCGCTCGACGCGAGGGCGTCCGCACCGCTTCCCAGCGCCGCGAAGCCGAAGCTGCCGGCGACGGCCGCCCCGCCCAGCCCCGTGATCAGTTGCCTGCGATTCAGGCCAGGTCGTCCCATGCCCGCCCTCACTGTTCGACATATCGAATACTGCCCGCAAGTTCGAACGGACCGTAGAGGGCAAGCGCTTACCCGTCAATGGGTCGCGCGAGAATTCCGAACAATGTCCGGGATATCGAACATGCGAGGAGGCCGGAGCCGGGCTCCGTACGGGACGTCAAAGCCGAGGGCCGCACCCTCGCGGGGTGCGGCCCTCGGCCTCGTACGGACTTGGTGCGGGCGGTCAGACGACCGAGAGCGCCACCTTGATGTTGCCGCGCGTGGCGTTCGAGTACGGGCACACCTGGTGCGCCTTCTCGACGAGCGCCTGCGCACTCGCCGCGTCGACGTTCGGGATGGTCGCGGTGATCGCGACCTCCAGGCCGAAGCCACCCGCCTCGGTCTTGCCGATGGAGACCGCGGCCGTGACCGTGGAGCCGGAGATGTCGGCCTTCTCCTGGCGGGCGACGACGCCCAGCGCGCCCTGGAAGCACGCGCTGTATCCGGCCGCGAAGAGCTGCTCCGGGTTGGTGCCCGCGCCGCTCCCGCCCATTTCCTTCGGCGGGTTGACGACCACGTCGAGCTTGCCGTCGTCCGAGGAGACCCGGCCGTCACGACCGTTCTCCGCGGTGGCCACGGCGGTGTACGCGACGGCTATGTCCTGAATGCTCATGCTGAGGATTCCTCCTGCTGATGCGCCGCGACTCGCGCCCACGATCGCGACGGCCTGGGACGAGCCTAACGGGTGCCCGGAGCGTCGGTTCAGCCGAGGGAGACGATCATCTTTCCGGTGTTCTCGCCGCGGAGCAGGCCGAGGAAGGCCTCGAAGCCGTTCTCGATGCCCTCGACGACCGTCTCGCGGTACTTCAGCTCGCCCGAGGACAGCCAGCCGGCCACCTCCTGGACGAACTGCCCCTGGAGGTCGGCGTGATCGCCGACGAGCATGCCCTGCAGGCGCAGCCGCTTGCCGATGACGAGCGCGAGGTTGCGCGGGGCGGGCGTGGGCTCGGTCGCGTTGTACTGGGCGATCATGCCGCAGATGGTCGCGCGGCCGTGCACGTTGAACGAGGAGATCGCGGCTTCCAGGTGCTCGCCGCCGACGTTGTCGAAGTAGACGTCGATCCCGTCCGGAGCCGCCTCGCGCAACTGCTGGGCCACGGGCCCGTTCTTGTAGTTGAACGCGGCGTCGAAGCCGTACTCCTCGACGAGCAGCTTGACCTTCTCGTCGGAGCCGGCGGAGCCGATGACGCGCGAGGCGCCCTTGAGCTTGGCCATCTGGCCGACCTGGCTGCCGACCGCACCCGCGGCACCGGAGACGAAGACCGCGTCGCCCTCCTTGAAGGAGGCCACGTCGAACAGGCCCGCGTAGGCGGTGAGCCCGGTCATGCCCAGCACGCCGAGGTAGGCGGAGAGCGGGGCGAGGGAGGCGTCGACCTTCACCGCGTGCTTGGCGGGGACGTCGGCGTACTCGCGCCAGCCGAGACCGTGCAGGACGTGGTCACCGACCGCGAAGCCCTCGGCGTTGGACGCGACGACCTCGCCGACCGCGCCCCCCTCCATCGGGTGGTCGAGCTTGAACGGCGGGGTGTACGACTTCACGTCGTTCATCCGGCCCCGCATGTACGGGTCGACCGAGAAGTGCAGGTTGCGGACGAGGACGCGGCCCTCGGCCGGGGCGCTGACCGGAGCCTCACGCAGTGCGAAGTCCTCGGCCTTCGGCCAGCCGTGCGGACGGGCTACGAGGTGCCATTCACGGCTGGACGTGGGAAGAGCTGCAGACATGGGCTCGGTGTCTCCTCGATGTCTAGGGAGGTGCGGGAGCTGCCGGGGCAGGAAGCTCCGTCGGGGCAAGGATGCTTCATGATGTGAAACAACCATGCTCCTGGATATTTCAGGTTGTCAAGTAACCGGCTATCCTGGGTGTCATGGCCACCACTCGTACGGACCCGCTGACCCTCGAAGTCGTCGAGCTGATCGGCGCGGTCGTGGCGCGCTACTACGAGGAGTACGAGCAGGCCGCCGCCGCCCACAGCCTCACCGGCGCCCAGGCCAGGGTCCTCGGGCTGCTGTCCCTCGATCCGCTGCCGATGCGCCGGATCGCCCAGAAGCTGAAGTGCGAGCCGTCGAACGTGACGGGCATAGTCGACCGGCTGGAGGCCCGTGGCCTCGTGGAGCGCCGGCCCGACCCGGCCGACCGGCGGGTGAAACTGGCCGCGCCCACGGAGAAGGGTGCCCGGACGGCCCGGGAGCTCCGCGACTCCCTGGACTTCGCCCGCGAACCCCTGGCCGGCCTCTCGGACACGGACCGCGCGGTGCTGCGGGACCTGCTGCGCCGGATGCTGGGCGTGGAGCCGTCGGTGGAACCATTGACCCCATGACCACTCCCGCCCCCTTCGGACCCCGTGAGTTCCAGCTCGTCCTGCTGCGCCGGATGGCCGACCACCAGCCCGGCCTCGTGGAGGACGCCCGGCACGAGCTGAGCGCGACGCTCGCCGAGATGCGGGAGGCCAACCGCCGGTGGCAGGCGATGACACGGGCGCCCCGGGGGCGCGGGGCGCTGCGCCGCTACCGTTCGGTGCTCGGCGAGCCCGAGGTGTCGCTGCGCCGCACGGTCGGCGACCTGGAGTGCGACGCGCTGTTCTGGCCGGTGCCGCTCTGGCCGGACCTGCGGTTCGAGGTGATGGTGGCGCCGGGCGGGGCGGTGTGGAACGAGTGGCTGGTCCGGGCCCCGGGCGCGGCCGCCCCCGCGCTCGGCCCGGCCGCGGACCTGCGCCCCTGGTCGTGCACCGTGAACGAGGTCGCCCGGGCCTTCGCGCCGGCCCGTCCGATGGAGGGCAGTGCGCCGACCCGCTGGGCGCTCGCGATCACCGACGCGGCCACCGGCACCCCGTACGTCGCCGAGTTCACCTGGGGGCTGTTCCAGCGGGTGCTCCCGGTGTCGCCGGGCGGCTGAGCCCGGGCCGTCCCGCGGGACGCCCCCCATGTGACGGCCGGTCCGAAGCGCTCCCCCGGCGTATCCCAACGCGCAGGACGCCCCCGAACGGCGCACGATGCGAAGAGAGCCGGCTGCCCGTCGGTCCCCCCTCAGAGCTCTCGGGAGAACCTGCCGTGACCGTCAGCCTTGAGCAGTTGCGCCGTTGCCATGTCGCCGTCGACCTCGGGGCCGCCCGGACCCGGGTGTACGTCAAGGGGCCCGGTCTCGTCGTCGACGAGCCGAGCGTCGCCGCCGTGAACACCCGTACGGGCTCGCTCATCGCCGTCGGGGCGCTCGCCGAACAGATGACGGGCCGCACCCCCGACTACATCCGGGTGGCCCGCCCGGTCTCCGGCGGAACCGTCGTCGACATCGAGATGGCCCAGCGCATGCTGCGCCATCTGCTCGGCGAGAAGCTCCGCCGCCAACTGCGCCGCAAGCCCTGGCTGCGCGCCGCCGCCTGCACCCCGCACGACAGCGATCCGCTCGCCCGGCGCGCCACCGTGGAGACCCTGGTCGGCCTCGGGGCCCGGCGGGTCGAACTCGTCGACACCCTGATCGCCGCGGCCGTCGGCTGCGGGCTGCCGGTCGAGCAGCCGACCGCCACCATGATCATGGTGTGCGGCGCCGCGACCACCCAGATCGCCGTGCTCTCGCTCGGCTCGATCGTGACCGCGGTACGCATCCCGGTCGGCGGCGACGCCATCGACCACGCGGTGATCCAGCATCTGCGCCAGCACCACCAGCTGGTGCTGCCCAGCCAGTCCGTGCGCCCGCTCCAGCTGGCGCTCAGCGGCAACGGACTGACGCCGTCCGGGCCCTCGGTGACCGAGATCCACGGCCGCGACGTGGCGACCGGCATGGCCCGCTCCGTGCAGGTCGACACCGCCGCCGTGCGGGAGGCGATCCACACCCCGCTCACCGCGGTCCTCGACGGCCTGGGCCGGATCCTGCGGGACTGCCCGCCCGATCTCGTCGCCGACCTCGCCGACTGCGGGATCATGATGGTCGGCGGCAGCGCGCTGCTCCCCGGGCTCGACCAGATGCTGCGCGAGGCGACGGGCATGCCGGTGCGGATCGCCGAGCGGCCCGACGTCTGCTCCGTCCTCGGGCTGGGCGCCATGCTGGACGGCAGGATCAGCCCCATGGTCCTCGACCCGCTCGCCGGCTGAGTCCCGCGGGCACGGCGGATGACCGACGAACCGGGCGAGGAGACGCCCCGCCGCGGCATTCCCCGGTCGCCGCGGCTGCCGATGCTGCTGGAGGCGGTGCTGCGCGTCGGGACCGACCTCGAACTGCGCACCACCCTCCAGCAGATCATCGACACCGCCACCGCGCTCACCGATGCCCGCTACGGCGCGCTCGGGGTCCTGGACCCCGGGAGCGGCACCATCAGCGAGCTGTTCGTCACCGGGATGAACGAGAGCGACAAGGCCGCCATCGGCCACTTCCCCGACGGGCACACCGGCCTGCTCGGCGCCCTCGTCGAACAGCCGGAGCCGCTGCGCTCCGACGACCTGACCACCGATCCCCGCTCCTGCGGTGTGCCGCCCGGCCACCCCCCGATGCGCTCGTTCCTCGGCGCCCCGATCCGGGTCCACCGCAAGGTGTTCGGGAACATCTACCTCGCCGAGAAGCACACCGGCCACTTCAGCGACACCGACATGAAGCTGCTCCGGGTCCTCGCCGCCCAGGCCGGCATCGCGATCGGCAACGCCCGGCTCTACGAGAGCGCCCGGCAGCGGGAGCGCTGGATCGAGGGTGCGGCAGCGGTGACCAACACCCTGCTGACCGGCGAGAACGCCTCGGACGCGCTGATGACCGTGGCCGAACGGGCCAGGATGCTCAGCGACGCGGCGGCCGGGGTGATCCTCCAGCCCGACGCGGAGGGCGGCATGGAGATCGTCGTCGCGTCGACGCTGGAGGACCCGGCCGGTCTCGTGGGCACGGCGATCGCGCCCGGCTCCCCCGTCCTCGCCCAGCTCCTGGGCGGCGAGGCGGTCTTCATCGACGACTCGGCGACCGATCCGCGGATGACCACGCCGGTACGGGCCCGCTTCGGCCCCAGCATGATGCTGCCGCTGCAGAGCGGCGGGCGGCTCATCGGCACCCTGGCCCTCCCCCGGAGGCGCGGCGCGCGTCCGTACACCGATATGGACCGGCTGCTGGCCTCCCAGTTCGCCTCGCAGGCCGCGCTCGCCCTGGTCCTGGCGGACTCCCAGCACGACCGGGAGCAGCTCGCGGTGTACGAGGACCGGGACCGGATCGCCCGCGATCTGCACGATCTCGTCGTGCAGCGGCTGTTCGCCACCGAGATGATGCTGGAGTCGACGCGCCGCCGGGCCGGGGCCGGGGAGACGGACGAGCTGCTCGGCCGGGCCGTCGACGAGCTGGACTCCACCATCCAGGAGGTGCGGACGACCATCTTCGCCCTTCAGCAGCCGCCCGCCGACGCGCCCGCCACCTTCCGCGGCCGGGTGCTGCGGGAGACCAGTGGGGCGGCCGTGGTGCTCGGGTTCCAGCCCTCGGTGCATTTCACCGGTGCGGTGGACGCGCTCGTGCGGGGCCCGGTGGACCAGCAGCTGCTCGCCGCGCTGCGCGGCGCGCTGGCGGCCGCGCACCGGCGGGAGGGGGTGTCGGCGATCGAGGTGGAGGTGGACGCGACGGCCCCGCTGCCCGACGGTCGTGCGTCGGTACGGCTGGCGGTCGCCGACGACGGACGTGAGCCGGACGGCTCGCGCGCCCCGACGGTCGTCTGGCAGGCGCCTCTGTGACGGCGGCCGCCGTCACCTCGCGGGCGCCGCTCTCAGCGCGACTCTGGTGCTGGAGTGGGCGACGCCCGCCTCCCGCTTGAGCCGGCGCAGCAGCCCGTCCAGGGCCGCGGTGTCGGCCGCCGTGGCCCGTACGAGATAGTCGTGCCCGCCCGTCACATGCACCACTTCGGTGATGCCGGGCAGGGTCAGCACCGCTCGCTCGAACACCTCGTGGGTGGTGTCCGACCGCAGGGTCACGTCGATGAAGACGACGAGCCCGGTCCGGGTGTCGGCGGCGGGGTCGATGATCACGGTGAAGCCGCGGATGACGCCGTCCCGGCGGAGCCGGCGCACCCGGTCGGCCGCCGCGTTGGCGCTGAGTCCGACCCGTGCGCCCAGGTCGCGGTACGAGATCCGCGCGTCCTCCTGGAGGACGCCGAGGATTTCCCTGTCCAGACGGTCCATACCGCGATTGTCCCAGCTTCCGGCCGATCGCGACTGCGGAGTCGGCGGACACCGGCTGCGGGCCGCGTTCGGGGGCGGTTCGGGGCGGCTCGTTCGGAGTATCCCGACGGGCTCGCGATCCGTATCCGCCCTTGACTGGCGGTGTGGACACAGCAGTGAAGCAGTCACCCGCCCGGGCCGATGCGAAGGAGCCATCCGGCGCCTACCGCAACCTCGTGATGGCCACCATCGGTTTCGCGCTCACCTTCTGGGCGTGGAACCTGATCGCGCCCATGTCCGCGGACTACAAGGACCGGCTCGGTCTGAGTTCGTTCCAGCAGTCGCTGCTGGTCGCCGTGCCCGTGCTCGTCGGCTCGCTGGGCCGCATCCCGGTGGGCGCGCTCACCGACAAGTACGGTGCCCGCCTCATGTTCCCGCTGACCTCGGCGCTCACCGTCGTGCCGGTACTGCTGCTGATCCCGGCGAAGGACTCCTACGGCGCGATGCTGGCCGTGGGCTTTCTCCTGGGGCTGGGCGGAACGACGTTCGCGATCGGCGTCCCCCTGGTCAACTCCTGGTTCCGGCCCGCCGATCGCGGCCTGGCGCTCGGGGTGTTCGGCATGGGCATGGGGGGCGTCGCCCTGTCCGGCTACTTCACCCCGCGGATCGCCAAGCACGGCGACAACCTGCCGTTCCTCGTGGTCGCGGGCGCACTCGTGGTGTACGCGGCGCTCGCGGCGGTGCAGCTCAACGACCGCCCGGGCCGCCAGGTGCCGACCGATTCGCTGGCCCAGCGGCTGGGGGCGGCGGGCCGGCTCCGGGTCACCTGGGAGCTGTCCGCGCTGTACGCGATCGGCTTCGGCGGCATCGTCGCGTTCGGCGTCTACCTGCCGACGTACCTGAAGACCTGGTACGAGCTGTCGCCGACCGACGCCGGCACCAAGGCCGCCGGGTTCGCCCTGGTCACGGTCGTCTTCCGGCCGATCGGCGGCTGGCTCTCGGACCGGGTGCACCCGGCGCTCGTCACCTCCGCCGCCCTCGGTTTCGCCGCGCTGACGGCGATCGTGCAGGCCTTCGACCCGGAACTGGTGCCGGGCGGCACGATCGCCCTGCTCTGCATGGCGGCCGGACTCGGCACCGCGAGCGGCAGCGTCTTCGCGCTTGTCTCGCAGGTGACTCCGCAGGCGAAGGTGGGCAGCGTCACCGGCATCGTCGGCGCGATGGGCGGGCTCGGCGGCTTCGTGCCCCCGCTGGCGATGGGGGCGATCTACAGCGCGAAGGACTCGTACTCGATCGGCTTCATGCTGCTGTCCGACCTGGCGCTGGCGGGCTGCGTGTACGCGTACGGGCGGATGCGGACCATCCAGCGGGACGCCTGAGGCTCCCCCTCCGCATGCCGTTCGGCCTTAGGGTTCGCAGAGTGATGCCACTTCTGCCCGCACTCCAGGACGCGACCGCCCCGGCGGCCGCCCGCGAAGCCGTCCGGTTCGACGAAGTCTCCCTCTCGTACGCGCAGTTGGCCGCCGCGGCGGATTCACTCGCGGCGCGGATCGCCGGGGCCGGCCGGGTCGCGGTGTGGGCCACGCCCACCGCGCAGACCGTGGTCGCGGTGGTGGCCGCGCTGCGGGCGGGCGTGCCCGCCGTACCGCTGAACCCGAAGACGGGCGAACGGGAACTGGCGCACATCGTCGCCGACAGCACACCGGCCGCGGTGCTCGCCTCGACGTCCGACGTGCTGCCGCCGGCCCTGGCGGCACTGGAACGGCTCGACGTGACCACGGACGGGGCCCCGGCGCCCGGCGGCTCCGGTTTTCCCGAGCCGTCCCCCGAGTCCCCCGCCCTGGTCGTGTACACCTCCGGCACCACCGGCCCACCCAAGGGCGCCGTCCTGCCGCGCCGGGCGATCGCCGCCTCGCTGGACGCCCTGGAGGACGCCTGGCAGTGGACCGGGGACGACGTCCTCGTCCACGCCCTGCCGCTGTTCCACGTGCACGGCCTGATCCTCGGCGTTCTCGGCCCGCTGCGCCGCGGCGGCTCGGTCCGCCATCTCGGCCGGTTCTCCACCGAGGGCGTGGCCCGGGAGCTGGGCTCGGGCGGCACGATGCTGTTCGGCGTGCCGACGATGTACCACCGGCTGGCGGACGCGCTGGCGGACCCGTCCGCCCCGGACGGCCTCGCGAAGGCCCTGGCCGGGGCCCGGCTGCTGGTCTCCGGTTCGGCCGCGCTCCCCGTCCACGACCACGAACGGATCGCGGCCGCGACCGGCCGCCGCGTCATCGAGCGGTACGGCATGACGGAGACCCTGATGAACACGGGCGTACGGGCCGACGGCGAGCCGCGCCCCGGCACCGTCGGCCCGCCCCTGCGCGGCGTCGGGCTCCGCCTGGTGGAGGAGGACGGCACCCCGCTCGCGGACCCCGCCTCCATCGGCGAGATCCAGGTGCGCGGCCCGAACCTGTTCACCGAGTACCTGAACCGCCCCGACGCCACGGCCGCCGCGCTGACCGCCGACGGCTGGTTCCGTACCGGCGACATGGCCACGCTCGACCCCGACGGGTACGTACGCATCGTCGGCCGCAAGGCCACCGACCTGATCAAGAGCGGCGGTTACAAGATCGGCGCGGGCGAGATCGAGAACGCGCTCCTGGACCATCCCGGCGTCCGCGAGGCCGCCGTCACCGGTGAGCCGGACCCGGACCTGGGCGAGCGGGTCGTCGCCTGGGTGGTGCCGGCCGATCCCGCGTCCCCTCCCCCGGCCGCCGCACTGGCGGACCATGTCGCCGCCCAGCTCTCCCCGCACAAGCGCCCGCGCACCGTGCACTACCTGGACGCACTGCCGCGCAACGACCTGGGCAAGATCATGAAGCGGTCCCTCCGTGGCTGACCGCCTGTCGGCCAGGGAGGCGATCGCCGCCCTCACCGCCGACTTCACCGAGTCCGCCGCACCCGCCGGGGACACCGCGGCGGACGGACCGCTCGACTGGTCCGGCTACGCCGACTCCCGCGCCCGCGCCGCCGCCCGCACCGGCGAGCAGGAGTCCGTCGTCCACGGCACCGCCGTGATCGGCGGCCTGCCCTGCGTCCTGCTCTCCTTCGAGTTCGGCTTCCTCGGCGGCTCACTCGGACAGCGCACGGGCGACCGGCTGGAGGCGGCGTACGAGGAGGCCACGGCCCGGCGGCTCCCCCTCGTCTCGCTCATCGCGACGGGCGGCAGCCGGATGCAGGAGGGCATGATCGCGCTCACCCAGCTGCACCGGGTGGCCCGGGCCTCGGCCCGGCTGCGCGCGGCCGGTCCGGCGCAGCTCGCGGTCCTGCGCGACCCGACGACCGGCGGCGGCTGGGCCACCCTGGGAGCGGGCGCCGATGTGATCCTGGCGCTGCCGGGGGCGCAGATCGGGTTCGCCGGTTCCCGGGTGCGGCCGGCGGACGCGGACCCTGACGCGTACACCGCCGAGGGCCAGCTGGCGGCGGGCCAGATCGACGCGGTCGTCCCGCCCGGCGAGCTTCCGGCCACGGTGGGCCGCTGGCTCCGGGTGCTCGCCCCCCGCGACACCCCGGCCGTCCGCGCCCCGGTGCCTGGCGCGCTCTCGCCGGCCGGGCTGCCCACGACCGGGTGGGACGCGGTGCTGCGGGCCCGGTCCGCGTCCCGGCCGCACGCCGAGGCATATCTGGACGCCTACCTCACCCTGCGGCTCCCCCTGAGCGGGGACCGCTGCGGCGGCACGGACCCGGGGCTGCTGTGCGGCTTCGGGCTGCACGAGGGGCAGCCGGTGGCCTACGTGGCGCAGCGCGGCACCGCGACGCGGCCGGCCGGGTACCGCACCGCGGCGCGGGTGATCAGGCTGGCCGACCGGCTCGGGGTCCCGGTCCTCACCCTGGTCGACACCCCGGGCGCGGCCAACGACGCGGAGGCGGAACGGGCGGGCGCGGGCGCCGCCATCGCCGACGCCTTCGCGGCGATCGCGGCCGCCCGGGTCCCCGTCACGACCCTGGTGATCGGCGAGGGCGGCTCGGGCGGGGCACTGGCCCTGGCGGCGCCGGGCAACACCCACGTCACCGCGGACAGCTACTTCTCCGTCATCGCCCCGGAGCTCGCCGCGGCGATCCTGAAGCGCGCTCCGGACCAGGTCCGGGCGACGGCCGGCCAGCTGCGGCTGCGCCCGCAGGACCTGGTGGACCTCGGTGTCGCCCGCTCCGTCGTCCGGGCGGACCCGGCGGGGCAGTGAGCCGTGTCCGGCGGGCGGGACGGGCGAGGGGTGGCGAGGGGCTGTCCCGCAATACGTGGTGGACCGGCGCGCGGCGTCAGATGCGGTGCATCGCCAGGCGGAGGAATGCCCGCATACTGGATGTATTCGGGCGTTCCGACAACGCGGCGAGGTGCCGTAGCTGTCGTCGTGCGCCCGCCACGTATTGCGGGACAGCCCCTCGCGTGTCCAAGGGGCCATTCACACCTGAGGAGATGACCGGTCATGGCCGCAGAACCGGAGGGCACTCCGTGCTGGGCAGACGCGACGTTCGGCGACCTCGAAGGAGCGAAGCGCTTCTACGGTGAGGTGCTGGGCTGGACGTACGGCGAGTCGCTGCCCGAGTTCGGCAACTACACGCAGGCCCACGTGGACGGCAAGGCGGTCGCCGCCCTGATGCCGCCCGTGCCGGGCCAGGAGGTTCCCGCGGCGTGGTGTCTGTACTTCGCCTCGCCGGATGCGGCGGCCACGGCCGCGAAGGTCCGGGAGAACGGCGGCAAGGTCCTGGTGGAGCCGATGCAGGTCGGTGAATTCGGCACGATGGTGCTGGCCAGCGATCCGGGCGGGGCGGCGTTCGGGGTGTGGCAGGCGGGCACCCACGAGGGATTCGAGGCGCGGGCGGTGCCGGGCGCCTATGCCTGGGCCGAGATCGTCACCCGGGAGCCGGAGAAGGCGGACGCCTTCTTCCCGGCGGTCTTCGGGTACGGCGCGAAGCGCATGGACGACGACGCGGTCGACTTCGCGCTGTACGACCTGGGCGCCGACCCCCTCCTCGGCCGGATGAAGATGACCGACGACTTCCCTGCCGAGGTGCCGCCGCACGTGAACGTGTACTTCACCGTCGCGGACTGCGACGCCGCGGTGGAGAAGGCGAAGTCGCTGGGCGCGGAGCTGAAGTTCGGCCCGATGACGATGCCGTTCGGCCGGTTCGCCGCGCTGACCGACCCGCAGGGCGCCGCGTTCTCGCTGATCGACGGCACGACGACGGAGGGCGAGAAGCCCAAGCTCAAGGACCTTTCCTGAGCGGTCGTCCCGCCCCGCCGGATCAGGCCTCGGGTGCGCGCGCGTCGTAGCGCGCGAACCCGGGCCACCTCAGCGCGAGCAGCGCGACCGCGACCACGCACGCGATCCCGCCGCCGGTCACCGCGAGGCCCGGGGACGCCAGGTCGGCGACGGACCCGGCCAGGAAGTCCCCGAGCCGCGGGCCGCCCGCCACGACCACGATGAACACACCCTGGAGCCGTCCCCGCATCTCGTCGGGCACGGCGGCCTGGAGCATGGTGTTGCGGAAGACCATGCTCGTGGTGTCGGCGGCGCCGGCGAGCGCGAGGAAGATCAGCCCGAGCCAGAGCTGTCGGGTCAGCCCGAAGACGGCGATGGCGGTGCCCCAGCTCGCGACGGCGAGCAGCACGGCGAGACCGTGCCGCCTGATCCGTCCGAGCCAGCCGGAGAACACCCCGCCCAGCAGCGCCCCGAGGGCGGGTGCGGCGACCAGCAGCCCGGTGGTCTTCGCGTCGCCTCCGTACCAGAGCACGGCGACTACGGGGAACAGCGCGCGGGGGTGGGCGAACACCATGGCGCACATGTCCGTGAGGAAGGTCATCCGCAGATGGGGCCGGGTCCCGAGGAACCTCAGCCCGTCCATGACGGAGGCGCGTTTCGTGCCGCCGGCCTTCTCCTCGCCCCGTTCCGGCAGCATCGGGGGCAGCCGCCACATCGCGTACAGCGAGGCCGTGAAGGTGACCGCGTCGACGCCGTACGCGGCGCGGTAGCCCCACCAGCCGACGATGAGCCCGCCGAGCATCGGTCCGACGAGCATGCCCGTGGTGGCGGTGATGGAGTTCAGGGCGTTGGCGGCGGGCAGTTGCCCGGCCGGCAGCAGCCGGGCGATCATCGAGCTGCGGGCGGGAGAGTTCAGCGCGAAGCAGACGGCCTGGAGCGCCACGACCCCGTACAGCAGCCCGACCTGCTCCACCCCGGCCACCGTGACCGCCACCAGGGCCACCGACAGCAGGAACGACCCGAAGGCGCTGACCAGCCCCAGCTTGCGCCGGTCGATGGTGTCGGCGATGGCTCCGCCGTACAGCCCGAAGACGACCAGGGGCACGAGCGAGCAGAATCCGATGAGTCCGACGGAGAAGGCCGAGCCGGTGAGGTCGTACACCTGGAGCGACACGGCGAGCGAGGTCATGCCCTGCCCGACCCAGGAAACCGTGTTCCCGAACCAGAGCCGCCGGTAGTCGGGGGAGGTCCGCAGCGGGGTCAGGTCGGCGAGTATTCGGGTGCGGGATACATCGGGTTCGGTCGTTTCGGTCACGGAGCATCGTAACGGCCCGGGCCGGGGCACGGTCGCCGGTCGGCCGGGCGGCCCCCTGGGGAGCCGGTCAGCCGCTGCGGGGTCGGGCCGAGGGCTCGTACGGGGGCAGGCCCTGGCGGTCGGTGCGCAGGGCGCGCAGCAGCCGGTCCAGATAGGTGTGGAGCCGTGCGGGCATGTCGAAGTGGTCGGGATCCAGGGCCCATTGGTACTGGAATCCGTCCATGACGGCGGCGATCTCACGGGCCGTCCCGAGTGCGTCCGTGCCGGGGTGGAGTTCGCCGCGCGCCTGCGCCTGCTGGATCTGGGAGGCCGAGTAGTCGTCCAGCGAGCGTCGGTAGCGCCGCTGGAAGTAGGCGTGGGCGGGGTGAGCCGGGTCGCCCGCCTCGGCGAGCAGCATGTTGAACATGCGGGTGCGGTACGGGCGTTCGCCATTGAGCCTGGCCAGTTCCACCAGGCGCAGGAAGTGCGTGGTGAGGTCGGTGTCCTGGGAGAGGAAGACGCTCTCGCTGTCCCGCTCGTCGATGCGTTCCAGGACCGCCACGAGCAGGCCCTGCTTCGTCCGGAAATGGTGCACGAGACCGCTCTTGGTGATGCCCGCCTCGCTCGCGATCCGCGAGAGCGACGAGGCGTGGAAGCCGTGCTGCGCGAAGTGGGCCACGGTCGCCTCGATGATCCGGGCGCGCTGTTCGTCGGCGGCGGCATAGGGCCCGCGCGGGCCGCGGGGCGACGTGGCGCGGGACGCGGGTGAGGCAGCCATCCGGTCACCTTATGGCAGGCCGGTGCGCGCCTTCGTCCTGCGGTCCTCTCCGGCGTCCCGGCCCCGCGCGGGCCCGCCCGGTCCAGCCTCTGCCGGGGCGCGACCGGGCAGGGCCGGCGCCCATCCGTGCGGCGGATGAACGGCATCCGAAGATGCGATGGCGCAGGGGATTCCCCCCGCACCCCGGTGACCAGCACAGTTGCGGCTACGCCACCCCGACGCGCCGGCGAAGGCACGTGACGGTGTCCACGAGGGCTCCGCCCCCGCGTGCCCGCACACGCCGGCCCCCGGGCCGAGGCGTTCCCCTGTCACATCCGAGAGGACTCAGCCATGCCTGCCTCGATGTCAACGGTGCTCCGCCACGTGCTCGGCGTCACTCCGGCGCACCGCTTCCGGGCGGCGGCACCCTGTGTCGTACGCGTGGCCGGCGGGGCGGTCCTGGCCGTCCACGGGCTGGACAAGCTCATCGACGGGCCGACGGGTTTCGCCGCCTACCTCGGTGTTCTGGGAGTACCCGCGCCGACCGTGACGGGCTGGGCCGTGGCGCTGGGCGAGACCGTGGGAGGGGCCCTGCTCGTCGTCGGTCTTCTTTCCCGCCTCGTGTCGGCCCTGCTGTCCCTGCATCTGATCGCCGCCATCGTGCTGGCGAACTCAAATACGGGATTCATGACGCCGCAGCAGGGCCCGGCGACGGGCGCCGGAGCGGAGTTCCCGCTGATGCTCATCGCCGGGTTCGTCGTCGTCCTGCTGGCCGGGCCGGGTCCGCTGGCTCTCGACCACGTCACCGGGCTCGAACGGCGCCCCGTCGAATCGGCGACCGCGTCGCCGGCCCCGAGGCCCGCGGAGGCGGCCCGCTCCTCGGCTCCGCCCTCGGCGGTACGGGCGTCGCTGATCAGCGGGATCATCGGCGGCGCGCTCGGGGCCGTAATGAGCGCCCTGGTCAACTACGGGGCCGTCGGCATGCCCGCGAGCGCCGGCGCCAATGCGGGCAACCATGCCATTTCCGGCCTGGTCAGCGGCTTCCTGGCCGGATTCCTCGGCCTGCTCGCGTACCGGCGCAAGCACGGCGGCCCGGCCGACGCCGTCTCGCCGTAGGCGGACCCGGGCCGTCACGGCCGGCAGGGGTTGCGTTCCCACTGCGCCTGGTGGAGTGGGCCGCTATGCGTCGGTGGCAGGCCCGTACTC